>JBEKZI010000019.1:0-31073 GCA_049510055.1 Phycisphaerae bacterium
CCGGGGCGGGCGTGGTTCGCGGGCGCCGCAGCGACGGCCAATACATCCGCGTCTGCATCACCCTGCCGGAAGACATGCGCCGCGACCTGACCGTCCCAGCCGGTGGGACGCCGTGGCGGTGCGATTACGTCGTCACCGGCGTGCCGCACCTGCTAGCATACGTGGACGATGCCGCCGCAGTGGACGTGGGACGCTTCGGCCCCCTGCTGCGCCACCACGCGATGTTCGCTCCCCGAGGCGTCAACGCCAACTTCGTGCAGGTGCTGCGCGAAGGCGAGCTGGCCGTACGGACCTTCGAGACCGGCGTGGAGGGCGAGACGCTAGCCTGTGGCACCGGCTCGGCCGCGGCGGCGATTATGGCGGCCCAGCGCTTCGGCTGGAGCCAAGATTACTTCACCGGCCAAAAGCCCGTCCAGGTCCACGCCCGCAGCGGCGACGTTCTGCGGGTGTACTTCGAGATGATCTCCGGAGCGGTCCACGACCTGTGCCTGGAGACGATGGTGCGGTTCCTGTATCGGGGCGTCGTCCACGTGGACCTTGCGGCGACGGTGATGGACGGCGGCGGGCCGGGCGCGCCATGACGTTCAGCATCGACCAGAATTGCCACAGCCTGTGGGACGTGGCGCCCAAGTGCCAGGCCCTGACGAGGGGGGGATTCCGCGTCCGGCACTTCGTCGAGGACATCGACGTCGCCTTCACGGCCTTGGGCTCCCCCCAGGCCGACGGCAGTCCCCTTCGCCTGGCCCGCGAGCGATACCACCACAGCGGCGGGGCCGACTGGGGCGCGGCACTGTTCTACAGCCAGTTCCTGGGCCGCTTGCCCGTGGAGGTCCGTCAATGGGAGCCCTTCACCGGCCTGAAGACCGCCGTCCTGGCCCGGCAATTGGGCAGGACCGTCGAGGACCTTTACGCCGAATTCTCTCCCGGCGACACCTGGCAGCTCATCGGCGCCAGCTATGTCGGCGACCGCCGCCATCATCGGCTCATCGCCGACCTGACGGTGGCCGAGACGTCCGAGTTCCTCCGCCAGATCATGGACAAGGCGCGGGCGGACATGCTCGGCTGCTTCCCCCAAAGCGCCGCCCACCAGCGGATCGAGGCGTGGTTCGCCACCGAATCGGCCCGGCTGAAGCAACTCCTGGCCGACCACGCCGGCGGCAGATTGGTGGACCTGTACCGCGCCTGGCTTGGACAATTGCTCGACGATGGGGAAAACGTGGAGGTGGACCTTGTCTCTTCGCTGGTGACGCTGTCGGCGGATTCCCCGGCGACGGCGCTGCTGGAGATGTTTTGCGCCCACTATGCCCGCGCGGTCGAGCTTTACAACCAGGCTGTTCAGCAGACGGCCGTCTCCGTCAAGCCGCTGGACGCCGAGGCGGGCGAGCTGCCCTTTTTCGTCACGCTCGCCTACCAGGGCCACCGGGTGCGGACCGACATGCACTACCGCGACGGCGCCCTTCAAGTGGCCGATGCGTCCTTCCCCCTGGCCGGCGGGCGATTGCCCCTCGAGGCCTTGCGGGCCGCCGGAGTGCAGGGGCTGGCGGGCAAGGCGCTCCTGCTGCCCATCCAGGTCCGCTGGGGACCGGCCGGGGCGGAGCTGGCCCTGCCCTACCGCGGCTCGGCGTACATGCCCGCCGCGCAGCAACTCATCGGCCTGTGGCGGCGCGAGGGTCTGCTGAGCGGCCAGGTCCGGCCGCTGGTCCGCGTCCGCTTTCACTTGCTGGACCGCATGAAATCTCTGGATACCGTCATCCGCCTGCCGGCGCACCTGGCCGCCTGCTTCGACGCGGCCGAAATTCCCGCGCGGGAACTGGGCCGGCGCTGGGCCGATCTGGCCCGCCAGGCCCAGGAGCGGCTGACGCAATTCAAGACGGACGAAGGCCGGCTCGCATGGCAGAGGCACAGTTTTCCCGTCCTGGTCGCCGAGATGGACCGCCTGGAGGCCCGCCGGCGGGATCTGGCCGCCCGCGAACCCAAGTCGCCGGCCATCCGCGAGGTGTGGCAGCAGCTCAAGACGCTGCGTCGCGACCTGCTGGATTCGACGGTCCGCCAGATCGCCCTGGATTGGCAGGTGGCCGACATCGACTATTGGGATAGCCGCGGGGCCATCTGGCCGTGGTGCGTCGCCCTGGGCGGGCAGGAGTTTTATAATCAGGTCGTCGCCGGGGCGAAGATTTACCGCCAAGAGCCGCCCGGCGGCGAGCAGACATGAGCAGACGAAAAACCATCCAGGCCCATTACGAGCCGCGGATTCAACCCGGCCGGGCGCACCATGAGATCCTCGACTGGGCAGACGCCGCCGCCCAGGAGGCGCGATTCGAGGTGCTCCGCCGGCACGTGAACCTGGCCGGCAAGAGCCTGCTGGACGTCGGTTGCGGCCTGGGCGACCTGTGGACCTTCTGCAAGGCCCGCGGCATCCCGGTGGAGTACACCGGCGTAGACCTGCTGGAAAAAATGATCCATGCCGCCCAGCAGAAACACCCCGACGGGCGGTTCTGCTGCGCGGACGTTTTCCACGGCCGCAGTTTCCCCAAGGGAAAAGGACGGCGGTTTGACGTGGTCTTCTGCTCCGGGGCGCTCAATCTGAACCTGGGCAATAATCGCGAATTCCTGCCCCGCGCGGCCCGGCGCCTGGTGGAACTGGCCAAAGAAGTAGCCGTCTTCAACCTGCTCCACCACCGCGAGACCCGCCGGCACGACCACTGCTTCTACTACGATCCGCAGGAAGTGCGGGCCATCGTCGAGGCCCTGGGCTGCGACGTGCAGATCGTGGACGACTATCTGTCCAACGATTTCACGGTCATCTGCCGCAAGCGGTTCGGCCGGTTCAAAGGCCGCAAGACCGCCGCCCGTCCTCAGGGCAGAGGAAAGAGATAACCTCCGCTCCTGCGGTACGGTCGTCTGGCTTGGTAGAGTTGCAGGCGGACCTGAATGGCCGTGACCATGTCTTCATTCCCCTGACGTTCGGCTGCGTCCACGGCCTTTTTCGCGGCCGCCAGGGCGAGATCAAACTTTCCGGCCTCGGCATAGGCGGCTGCCAGAATGTCCAGGGCATCGGGACTGTCCCCGCCGATGGCGATGGCTCGCTCGGCCGCCTGCACGGCTTCGGAACCCTTGCGGACCGACGGGTCAGGCGAGGTCGCCAAAAGCCAGGCCAGTCCCTTCAGGATCCTGGCCTGGACGAACGGCGGAGCCTGGGCTGAAGCGGCCAGCACGCGGCGGTACATCGCGACGGCCCCAGCGGCCTGTCCGCGGGCGGCCTGAATATCCGCCTGCACAAACTGCACCGCCAGACGGTGTATCTTCTCTGGATCCAATTTGGCCGCCTTGGCCAAGTGTCCCTCCGCCGGTTCCACCTCGCCGAGCTGGAGATAAATCATCGCCATGTGGTAATGCGCCAGGCCGTTGGAGTCGTCGATGGCCAACGCTTGGCGCAGGGCGTCCAGCGCCTCCCCCAGCCGATTGAGCTTGCGGTAGATCGCCCCCATGTCGGTCCACGCTTCGGCGATTTTCGGATTGATCTCCACCGTCCGCTTATAGCAGGCCAGGGCTTCTTCCGTCCGGCCCTGGATGTCGCGACAACTGCCCATCACGAGGTAGGCGTCGGCGTAATCGGACTTGATCCGGATGGCCTCCTCCGCATAGGCCACGGCCTTGTCGTAGCCCTCCTGCCGCCCCGTCGTTTCACCGTACTCGTACCACGAGGAAGCCACGTCGTAGGGGAGTTCAGCGGCAAAGTTCACCCGCTCCTCACAGAACGGGCCGGGAATGCTCGCGACGGCCACGACGGCCGCCATGCCCACGGCTAGACCGCAGACGACCAGCCAATGGCGCCGGCGCAAGAGATCAAGCAGGGCAAAGACACCCGCCGCGGCCGCCACCGCCATCGCGGGCACCACCGGAATGCGGTACCGCCCGGCGATAAACACCAGGATCACGGCCGCCGGGTACAGCGCCAGGAACAGCCACAGAAACGCCGGAATCGACCGCCAGCGCAACACCAATCCCACGGCCGCCAGCGGCAGCAGCACCCCGAAAGGAAAACCAAAGCCGTCCACCTTCCACACCAGCGCCGACAGCAGCGGCGACCACTGACGGAACATGTAGATGTCGACGTTCCGCGGCAGTTCGCGGGAGCTGAAGAATCTCAAGGTCTTGGCCCCCAAGCCGCCGAGGAACGACAGCGGTTGATGGAAGGCAAATTCGCGCACCTTGTGGTAATAGAACGCCTGCTGCTTGGCGGGAAAGTCCGCCGTAATGCCCTCCTGCTGCAGCGGCATGGCGATGAGCTGCTCCCATTCATAGCCCGGCCGGATGGTCAGCGTGCGGCACAGGTCGGGATTGTTGCCGATGTACATGTTAATTCCGCCGGAGGACGGCAGCAGGGCGACGTTTTTGGTGACGTGGTAGTTCATCGCCATCACGGGCAGGGCCACGGCCAGGAAGCCTCCCAGTCCATTGCGGCTCGCGGCCACCACCAGGCGCCACCCGCCCGCAGAACGGTAGAACACCCACCCCAGGTAGGCGCAGGCCGCCACGAAAAACGGCAGCATCGTCGGCCGCGTCAGAACGCCCAACCCGCTGCAGGCGCCAATGGCGAAACACGTCCAGACCCCTTGCATCCTGCGGGCGTGAAGGAACAACAGCAGCAGCACCAGCGACCAGAACCCCGCCAGCCAGTCGCCCATCAGGTCGGCTTCCCAGAAGACGATCGGGCCGTAGAACACCACCATGCATGCCGCCAGAAGGCCGACCTTGCGGCCAAAGACCTGGCGCCCCAGCGCGTAGGTCATCGCGCAAGAAGCCGCCCCCAGGATACTCTGGACGATCTTGGCCGTCAGGATGGACGTGCCGCTGAATCCATAGATGACCGCCAGCATGAAGGGATAGAAGAACGGCTGCCAGAAATACCCCCGGTCCATCAGGTGTTCCGGCCCGGCCAACTTGGCCGCCATAAAGTGATACGCCTGGGCATCCACGACGGGTGCGCGAAACGTGGGCGTGTCTTTCGCCTGATAGAGATAGATCCCGCGAACTGCCAAGGCCGCCAGGAAGACGAGGCCGGCGATGTACCAGTCGCGCTTGCCGAAGCGCCCGCCGGCGGACAGACCTGCCCCCGACGGAGGCTGCAAATTCTCAGGCCCTGACCCTTCTGCTGCCATAGCCGCCGTGGCCCCTCAGTCCGCGATGAGCCGGCGCGGCGGCACAAGCGCCCCGCCGCCTCCCGGACCGGTCACGAACAAATGGTCGGACGGAAAAGCGATCTAGACGCCGCACGCCTTGCGCAGGGCGGCGGTCTTGTCGGTGCGTTCCCAGGTGAAGTTTCGGCCGACGCGCCCGAAGTGCCCGTCATGGGCCGTCTCGCGATAAATCGGCCGGAGCAGGTCCAGGTAGGCGATGATCGCCGCCGGCTTCAGCGGGAAGACGTCCCGCACGGCCCGGGCCAGGCGATCCTCGTCCACCGCGGCCGTGCCGTTGCAGCTCACCAGCACGCTGATCGGCTCGGCCACGCCGATGGCGTAAGACAGCTGGATTTCGCATACCTCCGCCAGCCGGGCGGCCACGACGTTCTTGGCGATGTGCCGCGCCATGTAGCTGGCCGAGCGGTCCACCTTAGAGGGGTCCTTGCCGGAAAACGCCCCGCCGCCGTGGGCGCCGCGCCCGCCGTAGGTGTCCACGATGATCTTCCGGCCGGTCAGTCCGGTGTCGCCGTGCGGCCCGCCGGTGACGAATCGGCCCGTGGGATTGATGTGGAAGCGGATGCGGTCGCTCCAGAGATCCGGCCGCTCTTCCAGGATCACCGGCTTGATGATCTTGGCGATCAGTTCCGCCCGTGCCTTGTCGGACATGTTGCCGGTGCGCGGACTGATGACCGACTCGTTGTGCTGGGTCGAGAGCACCACCGTGTGCACCCGCCGGGGCCGGTCGCCGACGTACTCCACGGTAACCTGGCTCTTGCCGTCCGGCCGAAGCCAGCGGATCTGGCCCGTCTCGCGCGCCTCGCTCAGCCGGGCCGTCAGGCGGTGGGCCAGGTGAATCGGCAGCGGCATAAGCCGCCGCGTCTCGGTGCAGGCAAAACCGAACATCACGCCCTGGTCGCCGGCGCCCTGCTCCTTTTTCTTGCCGGCCGTGACGCCCTGGGAAATGTCGGGCGACTGCCTCTGGATCGTCTTGATCACGGCGCAGGAGCGGTAGTCAAAGCCGGTGGCCGGATCGTCGTACCCGATGGAACGGATGACCTCGCGAGCAGTATCGTCGGCCATCAGCAGCGCTTCCTCGGCCTTGGGATTGTGGACCGTGACTTCGCCGGCCAGGATCACCAGGCCGGTGGTCACCATCGTCTCGCAGGCCACACGGGCGCGGCGGTCGTGCTTCAGCAGGCTGTCCAGCAGGCCGTCGGCAATCTGATCGGCCACCTTGTCCGGATGGCCCTTGGTCACGGATTCGCTGGTGAACAAGCTCACCCTGGCGGGATTCCCATGCAACATCATCATCGCTGTCGATCCTTTCTTTCCCTCTCCGATTACTGATTTCAAGGTAAGGGAAAAAGTTTAGCGTTCCGCGGCCTGCTTGACAATAGGCTGGCCGGGCCGCGGCGGCGGCGAGTTTCTCTTGCCAAGCCGCCGCCGGTCCCCTACCATGCCCACGCCCGGAAGACCGGGGCCGTCGAGACAAAAAAATCAGCGGAGCTGACATGCATTATCCCCATAAGGTTTCGAGGCGCAAGAGAGTCCGCAAGATCGGGTTCCGCGCGCGGATGCGGACGAGCCGAGGCCGCAAGACCATCAACCGCAAGCGACGCGTCGGCCGGCGGGTCCAGGTCGTCTAGCCGCCCCCCCTCCCAAAACCGTTCCGCGGAGTTGGCGGCCGGGCTCACCGCTCGTAGAATCAACGGCCAGACCGCCGGAGGGTGTAATGCCGATTCAAGTCCTGCCCACGCACCTGGTGAACAAGATCGCCGCCGGCGAGGTGATCGAGCGCCCCGCCAGCCTCGTCAAGGAGCTGGTGGAGAACGCCCTGGACGCCGAGGCCACGCGGATCGACGTCGCCATCGAGGACGGCGGGCGGAAGCTGGTCGCCGTCACCGACAACGGCTGCGGCATGGGGCCGCAAGACTTGGCCCTGGCCTTCGCCCCGCACGCCACCAGCAAGATCGCCACCGAAGAGGACCTCTACGACATCGGCACGATGGGCTTCCGCGGCGAGGCGCTGGCCTCGGTGGCGTCCGTCTCCCACGCCCACATTCGCAGCACTCTGCGCGGGCCGGACGACTCGGCCGCGACGGAAGGCCACGAAATCGAGGCCGCCGGCGAAACCCTCGGGCCGGTCCGCCCCTGCCCCGCCGCCGCCGGCACGACGGTCACCGTGCGGGACTTGTTCTTCAACACGCCCGCGCGGCGAAAGTTCCTCCGCACGGCCAATACGGAGCTTGGCCACGTCGGCGAGCAATTGGCGCGGCTGGCGCTGCCGCACCCGCAGGTGGCTTTTACGCTCAGCCATAACGGCCGGACGGTCACCGACCTGCCGGCCACGGACAGCACGCTCCAGCGGGCGCGGGACCTGTTCGGCGACGAACTGGCCGACGGCCTGCTGCCCATCGCCGCCCGCAGCGGGCCGGTGAAGATCGCCGGCCTGATCGCCGCCCCCGCGGCCGCACGATCCAGCAGCCGCTGGCAATATTTCTTCCTCAACGGGCGGTACATCCGCGACCGCCTGCTGGCCCACGCGCTGCGCGAGGCCTATCGCGGCCTGGCCGATCCCAGCCGCTGGCCGGCGGCCCTGATCTTCATCACGCTGGACCCGCGCGAGGTGGACGTGAACGTCCACCCCACCAAGATCGAGGTCCGCTTCCGCGACGGGCAATTGGTGTACGGCGAACTCCTGGCCGCCCTGCGCGAGACGCTCAACCGCAGCGACCTGACGCCGGCCGCGGCCTTGCCGCCCGCCGCCCCGCCGCACGAAGAGAAAGACGTAGAACAATCGCAGACGCTCCATAGCTCCAGCGACGCAGCGCGGCGGGAATCGATCCGCTCCGCCTTGGCGGACTTTTTCCGTTCGGCCGCTCCGCCGCAACCGCGACTCGATTTTCCGCCTTCCTCCTACCGGCCGGAGCAACGCCAGCCTCAGGAGACCTTCGCGGCGGACTCCGCCATGGATGCACGCCCCGTGCAGGCTGAACCAGCCGTCGCCGAGGCGACTGCGACGATGAAAAAAACTTTGGCGGTGGCCGCCGCGCTGCCGGAGGGGGCCATTCAGGTCCACGACACCTACATCGTAGCCGCCTGCGCGGACGGGCTGCTCATCGTGGACCAGCACGCCTTGCACGAGCGGCTCATCTACAACGACCTCCGCCGCCGCGTGGTCGAGGGCAGCCTGGCCAGCCAGCGGATGCTCATCCCGCCCGTGCTGAAGGTCACGACGGCCGAGGCCGACGTACTGGGCCGGTCCGGCGAGCTGCTGGGCCGCGTGGGCATCGAGGCCGCGCCCTTCGGCCCGGACGCCTGGGCCGTGCAGCGGTTCCCCAGCCTTCTAGCCGGGCGCGGCGTCAATGCCGCCGCCTTCCTCCGCGAATTGCTGGACAAGCTCACGGACGACGAGGCGACCTCCTCCGAGCGCCTGCTGGAAGAAGTGCTGGAGATGCTGGCCTGCAAGGCGGCCGTCAAGGCCGGCCAGCCGCTCACCGCGGCCGAGATGCAGGCACTTCTGGCCCGCCGCGAAGAATCCGAGCAGACTTCTTCCTGCCCCCACGGCCGGCCGACCACCATCAAGCTCTCTATCCGCGAATTGGAAAAGCAATTCAAACGGACTTAATGTAGGGCGTGCAGGTTCCCGCCACGGCGGGGTTCTGCACGCGGGGTTTATTACCTTAGCCGTTCCGCGTGCAACGAGTTGCACGCCCTACCAAACTGATACAATGGGCCCCCAACATGACGAAGAAACGGCATCATTACGTTCCAACGGCTTATCTCAGACCCTTCTGCGGTGACGATGGCAAGCTGTACATCTATCGAAAAGATGACCCGGAGAAGGTGATCCAGCAATCACCGGATAGCGTCGCATTCCACAAGCACTACTATTCGCAGCCTCTTCCCGGCGGTGGACACGACCACGACAAACTCGAAGACTTTTTCAGCAAGTGCGAGACCAAATGGCCGGGGATTGTCGAGCAGTTCCGTGCGAGGAAGAACGTCAACAGCCGCCTCGGTGACATCTTTGCCTTCATCGCGCTTCAACGCGCACGTGTTCCAGCGGCACGGGATGCCTGCGAAAAGATACTGGCAGAGACAGTGAAAGTGGTTACCCGCCAAATGGATGCTCAGGGGAAGCTACCGCCGCCACCAAAGGGCTTTGAGGACATCCTCGACCATGTTGATGTAGCCATTGATCCTCACCAATCGATCCACGCGATGGTGCCTATAATCAGGGGAATTGGCAAGTTGCTGTGTCAAATAGGGATATGTGTAGCACACAACAAAACGAAAGTTCCGTTCCTGACCAGCGACAATCCAGTTATATGGTTTGACCCATCGCTTTCAGAAAGCGAAATGCGGCCGTACGCCGTTCGCTTGGGCGGCCCAATAATGCTGCTGTTCCCCGTTGCCCCTGACCTGATGGTCTACGGTGATTCCTCCATGCAGGAATACTTCGGCCAACATGGACTGTCCTACGGCGAGCAGACGAACGTTCGTGCAGTGAAGGCGATCAATCAGTATGTTTGCCGTTTCGCGTATGAGACTGTCTTTGCGAGCAAACCTGGATTCGGCGAACTTGTGAAGGAGCATGCCGATGTCTCGCCAGTCATCCGCACCGTGACGATCCCTGCGACCAAAGGTCAGTACATTCTGCATCAATATGTGTGGGGCCAACGCATTCGCAAACCAAAGTGGAAGCGAGGCGATCAATGAAATGGTCGCCGGGATTCTGAGGGACGCCGCACGGTAGGTTCACCATGGCCACGCTCCGCGAGGCCATGCCACCCTACTGTAGCATTTGCCTCTCCGCCCACGTTGGCATATCATACCCCCTTCGCCGAGCCACCCGGCGGAGTAGGATGGGACCATGAGCACGCCGCTCGGTCAATCGGAAGCGATTGTCATCCTGGACTTCGGCAGCCAGTATGCCCAGCTCATCGCGCGGCGGGTTCGCGACCACAACGTGTACAGCGTGCTGGCCCGGCCGGACGTATCGGCCAAGGAACTGGGCGGGCTGAACCTCAAGGGGATGATCTTCACCGGCGGGCCGGCCAGCGTGTACGAAGCCGGCGCCCCGCGCTGCAAAAAAGAGATTCTGGACCTGGGCGTGCCGATCCTGGGCATCTGCTACGGCATGCAGATCGCCTGCCAGATGCTCGGGGCGGACATCAAGGGCGCCCCCAGCGGCGAGTACGGCCGGGCGAGCCTGAAGGTCCTGCGCGACGACCCGCTGCTCCGCGGCGTGCCGGCTGAGACGACCGTCTGGATGAGCCACGGCGACCAGGTCCGCACGCTGAACGCCGACTTCATCCCCCTAGCGGCCACGCCCACCTGCCCCGTCGCGGCCGTGCGGCATAAGAGCCGGCCGGTGTACGGCGTGCAGTTCCACCCGGAGGTCGCCCACACGCCGCACGGCAACGAGATTTTCGTCAACTTCCTGTACGACATCTGCCACTGCCAGGGACTGTGGCAGATGGGCTCGTTCATCGACGCGGTGATCGCCGACGTCCGCGCGATGGTGGGCGCCGACGAGCGGGTGATCTGCGGCCTGTCGGGCGGGGTGGATTCCTCCGTGGTGGCCGCCCTGCTGCACCGGGCCATCGGCCAGCGGCTGGCGTGCATCTTCGTGGACAACGGTCTGCTGCGGGCCAACGAGCCGGAACTGGTCCGCAGCACGTTCGCCGAGCACTTCGGCATCAAGCTGGTGTCCGTCCCGGCCGAGGAAAAATTCCTGACCGCCCTGGCCGGCGTGACTGATCCGCAGGAAAAACGCCGCATCATCGGCCGGGAGTTCATCGAGGCCTTCAAGAGCGCGGCCAAGTCCATTCCCAACGCCCGGTACCTGGCCCAGGGCACGCTGTACCCCGACGTGATCGAGTCCGGCCAGTCGCTGGCGGGCCAGGCGGCCAACATCAAGCTGCATCACAACGTCGGCGGGCTGCCGGCCGAGCTGGGCTTCCGGCTCATCGAGCCGCTGCGGGATTTGTTCAAAGACGAGGTCCGCCGCGTGGGCGAGCTGCTGGGCCTGCCGGAGCAAATCGTCTGGCGGCACCCGTTCCCCGGTCCCGGCCTCGCGGTGCGGTGCATAGGCGAGGTCACGCCGCAGCGCCTGGAGGTGCTCCGCAAGGCCGACAACATCCTGCTGGAGGAGATTGTCGCCGCCGGGCTGTACCGCAAGACCGCCCAGACATTCGCGGTGCTGCTACCGGTGCGGTCGGTGGGCGTCATGGGCGACGCGCGGACCTACGAGAACGTCGTGGCCCTCCGCTCGGTGGACACCGCCGACTTCATGACGGCCGACTGGTCGCGGATTCCCTATGACGTCCTGGCCACCATCTCCAGCCGAATCATCAACGAAGTCCGCGGCATCAACCGCGTGGTGTACGACATCTCCTCCAAACCGCCGGCCACCATCGAGTGGGAATAGTCCGGCGGCGGATCGATGACCACCCTCGCTTCTTTCACAGCCATTACTTAACCGGGCGCAAGGTCGCGCCGGCCCCGGAGGCGAAGATCGTCCCGACCCAGGTGTCGAACGTCCAGTGGGCCTGGTCCGCGGCGAGGTCGGCCGGGGGCGGCCCGAAGGTCAGCGTGTCGCTGCCGTTGCCGGAAAGATAAGGCAGTTTGACTTTTTGGCCGGAGCCTGGGCCGGTGCCAACAAGTTCCGGCTTGCCGCGAACGGTCACCGGCTCGCTGAAGGTCACCCGCAGGACCGCCCGGGAGCCATCTTCGCCACGGGCGACCTTGACGATCTTAGGCGCGTCGGTCCGCTCGGGATTCCAGGCGCCGTCATAGGCCCAGGTCACCGTGATCTGCTGCGGCGTGGGGTGGCCGGGGGCCTTGTCGAGGTTGTCGGCGTGCCAAGGGGCGTCACCGCCCTGGCGGTGGCAATTATAGAAGTAGACCCGGTGCCCCCACTTCAACTGCTCCTTGTCCGGCGGCACGACGTTGACGACGTCGCGGGTTACGTGCGGCGAGAACGTGCAGTCCAGGAAGTAGAACTGGTGATCGCGGTGGTAGCGGCCGAGGGGAAAATCGTTAGCGCCGTCGAAGGTGCAGTTCCGCAGGACGAACTTTTTGTTGGGGTCGTCGGCGATGCTGTGCCAGACGGCCGCCGACTTTCCCACCTCGTAAAACGAGCTGTCCCGCACGTACGTCCAGCCGCGCGGGCAGAGGAAGTCCACTCGGCCGCGGAAGTGGCAGCGGGCGTGGTAATGCGTGCCGAGGCCTTGCTTGGTCCACAGGCTGACGGTGTCGTTGCCCTCGCTGAGCAGGTCGCAGTCGAGCGTCACGGTGCGGTCGCCCTCGCCGTACAGGGCGAAGGCGTGCGTGGGCTGCGTCTGGGTGTTGCGGATGGTGAGGTTCTGGAACACCACGTCGTCACCGTAGACGTTGACCACCGCCTGGCCGATGTCGTCGGGGTGCTTGGTCCAGTCGCCGCGGGCCAGGGCGAATTCGATGCGGGCTCCCTGGCGGCTTTGGCCGCGGAGGGTCACGAAGGAGCGATGAATGGCCAGGTGCTCGTTATAGACCCCGTCGCGGATGAAGATCACCACGCGGTTCTTGCCGTTGGGGTCCAGCGAGGCCAGGGCCTTGCCGACGGTCGTAAAGTCCCCGTGGCCGTCGGAGGACACCACGATGTCGGGTTTGTCCAGCCAGTCGGCGCCGCCCTTGGCGCCCAGGCCGCCCCCTCCCGTCGCGGCGCACCCGGCCGCCGCAGCCATGACCCAAAAGGAAACACACAACGCAGCCACGGGAAGTCCGATCGAAGCCAATGGTGTCGTCATGTCCATGCTCCCAAAAGGGCCCGCCGATTCTGCCCGCCACGGGCGGGCCCGGCACAGAGGCGGGGCTTTTCTCTCCATGCCCTTGAAATACCCAGCGAAAAGCCTATTATGCAGCGTTTCACCTGCCTGCCGGCAGGCATAAGTGACTTAGATTCTAACAAAGGAGCGTACGACATGCCTGAAGCAAAAGCGGACTTTGGATTGATCGGCCTGGCCGTGATGGGCCAGAACCTCGTGCTGAACATAGCCGATCACGGTTTTACGGTGGCGGTTTTCAACCGGACGGTCTCGAAGGTGGACGCCTTCCTGGCCGGTGAGGCCAAGGGCAAGAGCATTCTGGGGGCGCACTCCATCCAAGAGCTGATCGGCCTGCTCAAAAAGCCCCGGCGCGTGATGCTGCTGGTCAAGGCCGGCCAAGCGGTGGATGACTTCATCGAGCAACTGCTGCCCCACCTGGAGAACGGCGACATCATCATCGACGGCGGAAACAGCAATTTTCAGGACAGCATCCGCCGGACCAAATACGTCGAGAGCAAGGGCAAGCTGTACATCGGCACGGGCGTTTCGGGCGGCGAAGAAGGCGCCCGAAACGGTCCCAGCCTGATGCCCGGCGGCTCGCCGGCGGCCTGGCCGCACGTCAAGAACATCTTCCAAGCCGTTGCGGCCAAGGTCAAAGACCCCGCCACCGGCAAGGAAGACCCCTGCTGCGACTGGGTGGGCGAGAACGGCGCCGGCCACTTCGTCAAGATGGTCCACAACGGCATCGAATACGGCGACATGCAGCTCATCTGCGAAGCCTACTCCATGATGGCGGCCATCGGCATGACGCCGGACGAGATGCACGAGGTGTTCGCCGAGTGGAACAAAGGCGAGCTGAACAGCTACCTCATCGAGATTACCCGCGACATCCTGGCCAAGAAGGACGACGAAACCGGCCAGCCCATGGTGGACGTCATCCTCGACACGGCCGGGCAAAAGGGCACGGGCAAGTGGACGGTCATCACCGCCCTGGACACCGGCATGCCGCTGACGCTAATCGGCGAGGCGGTGTTCGCCAGGTGCCTGTCGGCCATCAAGGAGGAGCGCGTGGCGGCTTCCAAGAAGCTCCGCGGCCCCAAGGCTAAGTTCAAGGGCGACCGCGCCCAGCTCATCGAGGACATCCGCCAGGCCCTGTACGCCAGCAAAATCTGCTCCTACGCCCAGGGCTACCAGCTCATGCGGGCGGCGGCGGCGGACTTCGGCTGGAACCTCAACTACGGCGGCGTGGCCCTGATGTGGCGCGGCGGATGCATCATCCGCAGCCAATTCCTCGGCAAGATCAAAGAAGCCTTCGACAAGAATCCAAAGCTGGTGAACCTGCTGCTGGACCCGTATTTCAAGAGCGCCGTCCGCAAGGCCCAGTCGTCCTGGCGGCGGGCGATCACCAAGGCAATCAAGATGGGCATTCCCGTGCCGGCGTTCAGCTCGGCCCTGGCGTTCTACGACGGCTACCGCCGCGAGCGCCTGCCGGCCAACCTGCTCCAGGCGCAGCGCGACTACTTTGGTGCGCACACCTACGAGCGCGTGGACAAGCCCCGCGGCCAGTTCTTCCACACCAACTGGACCGGCACCGGCGGATCCATCACGGCCAGCACGTATACGGCCTAGGACAAAGCGCCCCATGAATCAGACCGAGGAACTCAAAAAACTGACGAAGCTGGACATTTACCCCGCCAGTCTCACCGAGGCGGACGGAGCGACGTATTTCCTGGCCCGCAGCGGCAGCGGCGGCGAAAAACTGGTCGGCTGGGTGGGCAAATCCGCCCTGGCCGGCAAGAAGGTCGGCTCGCTGGCCGGCAAGGACGTGCAGGTCGGCCCGACCGATCACGCCAACGCTCTGGCCCTCCGCAAAGCCCTGCCATGGACGGCCCCGCGATGCATCGGCCTGGCTACCAGCGTGGGACTGGGCGACCGATTGGGCCTGGCCACCCCCGGCCACGTCCGCGCGGTCCGAGGCACCGGCCTGGCGCCTATCTTCGCCCAGCAATCCATCCGCGAAATGACCCGCACGCAGCGCACGGCGGATCAGGTAATGGACTGTGCCACCTGGGGCGTGCTCCAGGAAGGCTACCGCGACGGGTTCGGCAGCGACGGCGACCACGTCCAGAGGCCCGAGGATCTGGCCGGCGTCGTGGCGGCAGGCTTTACGATGTTCACCATCGATCCCGGCCTGCACGTGGTCAACCAGGCCGACACGATGGACAGCGCCGCCCTCTCGCAGGCCTACGCGATGCTGGACTGGAAGACCTTCGACACCACCCCGTCGGCCCTTCAGGAAGTGTACTGCCGCAGCACGTTCGACCTCGCCGACGGCAGCAAGATCACCTTCGGCGAAGACACCTTCCTGCGGGCGGCGGTGAAGTACGGCGCGGCCATCGTCCACGTCGTCAAGATGTATCGCCAGCTCAAGAGCCTCTGCAAGCGGCCGTTCGAACTGGAGGCCTCGGTGGACGAGACCGAGAGCGTCACCTCGCAGGCAGAGCATTATTTCTTCGCGGCGGAGCTGAAGCGGCTGGGCGTCCAATGGGTATCGTTGGCGCCGCGGTTCGTCGGGCGGTTCGAAAAGGGCGTGGACTACATCGGCGATCTGGACGTCTTCCGCGCCAGCTTCGCCCAGCACGTGGCCGTCATGCGGACGCTGGGGCCGTACAAGCTGTCGATCCACTCCGGCAGCGACAAGTTCAGCATTTACCCCATCGTGGCGGAGCTCACCGGCGGGCTGGTGCACCTCAAGACGGCCGGCACGAGCTATCTGGAAGCCGTTCGGGCGATCAGCCGGATCGACCCGGAGCTGTTCCGCGAGATTTACGAGTTCGCCCGCGGCCGCTACGAGACGGACAAGGCCTCCTACCACGTCTCGGCCGACATCTCCAAGGTGCCGCCGGCGTCCAGCCTATCCGACGCGCAGCTCCCGGCCACGCTGGACGATTTCAACGCGCGGGAGATGCTGCACGTGACGTTCGGCTCGGTCCTGACGGCCGACGGAGGCCAGCGCTTCCGCACGCGGTTCTATGCGGCGTTGGAAAAGCAGGAAGAGGTATATTACGAGGTGCTGGCCAAGCACATCGGCCGGCACGTGGCGCCGTTCGTCCGCTACGCCAAAAGCCGATAACCCAAGCTCGAAAGAAAACCCATGGCGACCAACCTGTTCGACGTCAAAGGCAAATGCGTGGCGATTACCGGCGGGGCCGGCATTCTGTGCGGCGAGATGGCCAAGGCCCTGGCGGCCGCCGGAGCCAAAGTGGCCGTGCTGGACTTCAACGTCGAGGGCGCCACGGCCGTCTGCAAGCAGATCACCGACGCCGGCGGGGTGGCCGTGCCCGTCGCGTGCAACGTGCTGAACGCTGAGGATCTCCAAGCCGCCTTCGACGCGACGCTCAAACAGTTCGGCCAGGTGGACGTGCTGATCAACGGCGCCGGCGGCAACAAGAAGGAAGCCTCCTGCGTGCCGCCGGCCACGTTCTTCGACCTGCCGGCCGAGGCGTTCCGCTGGGTGGTGGAGCTGAACTTCATGGGCACGATCCTGCCCAGCCAGGTCTTCGGGCGGTACATGGCCCAGCGCAAAAGCGGCAACATCGTCAACATTTCCTCGATGAACGCCTTCCGCCCGCTGACCAACATCGCGGCCTACAGCGGCGCCAAGGCCGCCGTGAGCAATTTCACGCAATGGCTGGCGGTGTACATGGCCACCCGGCACAGCCCCAACATCCGCGTCAACGCCATCGCGCCGGGCTTTTTCGTCACCGACCAGAACCGCTTCCTCATGATGGACGAAAAGACCGGCAAGCCCACGCCCCGCGGGCAGACCGTTTTGGCCCACACCCCCCAGGGCCGATTCGGCGAGGCGGCGGACCTGACCGGCACGCTGCTGTACCTGGTCAGCGACGCCTCCAAGTTCATCACCGGCGTGATCATCCCCGTGGACGGCGGATTCAGCGCGTTTTCGGGAGTGTAGCGACACATGGCGGCGCATTTCGAAACGCTGAAGAATCTCAAAAAGCAGCATGATTTCTTCGTCGGCATTGACTCCGACGGCTGCGCGTTCGACACGATGGAGATCAAGCACAAGGAGTGCTTCATCCCCAACATCATCAACTCCTGGGAGCTCCAGGCCGTCAGCAAGATGGCCCGCGAGGTCGCGGAGTTCATCAACCTCTACAGTCCGTGGCGCGGCATCAACCGCTTCCCGGGTCTGATCATGACCATCGACCTGCTAGCCGAGCGCCCCGAGGCCGCCGAGCGCGGCTACAAGCCCATGGACCTCACGTCGCTGCGGAACTGGGTCAAGCGCGAGACGGCGCTGGGCAACCCGGCCCTGGAAGCCGAGATCAAGAAGACCGGCGACGCGATCCTGGCTCGCACGCTCGCGTGGTCCAAGGCCGTCAACGCCGACATCGCCAAGATTGTTCGCAACGTGCCGCCCTTCCCTTTCGTCCGCGAGAGCCTGGAAAAGCTGCGCCCCGTGGCCGACATCATGTGCGTCTCGGCCACGCCGGGCGAGGCCCTGAAACGCGAGTGGCAAGAACACGACCTCGCCAAGTACACCGTCGTCATCGCCGGCCAGGAGATGGGTTCCAAGACCGAGCACCTCCAGCACGCCGCGGCCGGCAAGTACGACGCCGACCACATCCTGATGGTCGGCGACGCCCCTGGTGACATGAAGGCCGCCCAGGCCAACGGCGCCCTATTCTTCCCCATCAACCCCGGCGCCGAAAGCGAAAGCTGGAAACGCTTCGTGGACGAGGGCATCGACTGCTTCCTGAAGGGTACATTCCGCGGCGGCTACGAGAAAAAACTCATCGCCGAGTTCATGTCCTACCTGCCGTCGGTTCCGCCGTGGAAGAAGGACTGACCTCGCACCCTCCCAAGCAAAGGAGAGGCCGATGAATGAGATACTCAGTTGCTGCGGGTATCGATGCGACCTGTGCCCCGCTTACCGCCCGAACGTCACCGGCCCGGAGCATCAGCACCGGATCGCCGAGGGATGGCGGCGGATCTATGAGATCAAGGGGATCGGGCCGGAGAAGATCTGCTGCGACGGCTGCCGCGACATGCGGCCGGAGGCCCGGCGCATCGACATGAGCTGCAAGGTGCGGCCCTGCGTTCTGGCGCGGGGCCTGGCGACCTGCGGCCAGTGCAAAGAGTACCCATGCGATACCATGAAGCACCTGCCGCAGACTCGCGCCGCCGTGGAAAGCCGGTCCGGCCTGGCGTTGACCGACGAGGAGTATCGCCTGTTCGTCCAGCCGTATGAGTCCATGAGAAAACCCCCACCGTCAGGTCGCCACGGCGACTCGCCTGCGGAGAGTGGGAGATAATGTGGTCGGCAAGATCATCCCCGTGCTTACGCGCGGGGCTTTATGTGAAACGCCTGTGCCACGGCATATCGAAGGCCGGCCACAATGGACAGAATCGCAAAACAGGAGTAAACTATCTTCAGGCATGTCGGTCGTCAGGGAGTAGCGCGTACCGCCGAAGTCGTACACATGACCTCACAGATCCAGGAGCGGACCCACAATGCCCCCATCATTCGTCAGTTGGGTTGTGATGGTGACCGTGAGCAGTCTGGGCGTTTTGCACTCTGGAGAACGGATCGCAACCACTCAACGGACAGCCACTTCCTCCCCGGCGACGACCGCTTCCGCTCCAGCCGAACCGACATCTCTTCCGGCCGAACCGACATCCGCCCCCTCCGCCCCCGAGAACGCGAATATCTATATCCCCAATGGACCGGTCCGATTCCCCCTGGCCCAGGCCATCCCCCAGGAAATCGCAAACGCTCTTCCCCGGAACATGGCCACGATGTTCCCCGCCTTCCAGCACAAGCCGTTCGAATCTGCCGGATTTAACCATTTCACCCTACCCTTCCGCTTCGTCAGCACGGACGGCACCGGCTGCCAGGAGGAGGCCTACGCTTTTTCGTTTCTCATGTCCTCTTCCCTGGACTGGGCTCGGGGCTGCTACTGCGCCCGACACGTCTATTTCGTCTTCAAACGAAATTCCGCCATCATGCAGAAGCTTGCCCACGAGTACGACCCCGCCGTCATCGCCGACAGGCTTCGGGATTGGCAAGCCAGCCACGCCGTGGGCGGCGAGCTGAGGTGCAGCAAGCAAGGATTCACGGGAACTCTGGAAATCTTTGACCGGACCGGGCAAAAGGTCTTCACGAAAGAATACAAAACGCCGCAGAAGTTCTTCGCGTTACTGGGAGACATGGCCGTCGACGGGATCACGTTCTTCGGAACCCGCCCCAACAACGCCCTGGTCAAGCATCTGCACCGTCCGCGATGCGAGCACGACCAGTCGATCATCGACCTGGGAAAGGCGGCCTTCGCCCCGGAAAGAAGCCAGACGGAATTCGGCCTGTACAAGGCCATCCTGGAGCGGGACCCCAATTTCGCGGACGTCCGCTACTGGTGGTCCAACCAACGCCTATGGAAGGACTCCGACCGCACCAAATATAACCTTCAGATGATCCTGACGATGGAAAGCTATCCCGTGATCGCGGCATTCGGGGAGCTAACCCCTGATGATTGCGCCAACGAAGCCGTGGCGTCCCATTACAGCGCGTGGGTAAAGCAGATCAGCGAGCTGGCCGGCAGGGACGTTTCACAAGATACGCAGATTCAACTGCGACAGGCCCTCAATGGCCACCCCATAACTGGGGAGATGCTCGAACGGGCGACCCAGGAAGCCGGCGAGTACGCCAACGACTATTGGCTGCTGTACAGGCTTGGACGCGTGTATTCCGACGCGGAGTGCAAATTCAACGACTTAGACATGGCGGCCAGCATCTACCTAGTAGCGATACAAAACTTCTTTTTGACGGGGACGGGTGGCAAAGGAGACGCCTTCTACAGGTTGGGAGCTGTCCTACATGCTTTGGGAAGAAATGACCTGGCCGCGGCCGTCCTCATACGGGTTCGATCCCACAGTGAGAGCGATTGGAAACGACTGGAACCGGGCACAGAGGCGGCACTAGGGGTGGTGCTGATGAAGATGGGCAAATATCAGGAGGCCATCGGACATCTTCGCACTGCCTTTCACACGTCGGATGAAAGTTGGAGAAATGAATGTTTGGTGGAGGGCGCCGTGGCCGCCGCCCTCGCCGGCCACAACGACGTGCTCGAGCAGATCCTCCGTGACCGGAGATCGGAGGTCGAGAGCTTGAAGATGACCGCCCTTCTGGAAGCCTATCGCGACCTGCTGGCAGGTCGCCAAGTGGACCTATCGGCCATGGAGAAGCAGTGGGGAGACACCAGTAATTCATGGCGCAGCGAACTGTTCCTTGAATTCATAGCGCAGGTCGACATCATGTCCGGCAACTATCGTAGAGAGAGAATGCTGGCCAACTGGTTTCGAGTACAACCCGACAATCGCCCCCTGTGGATTCTCTACGACGCCTACCTTCGCTACAAAGCGAACAAAGACGCGGCGGCGTTCTACCTGTCGCTGGAGTGGCTGCACGGCGACGATCCCTGGGTCCACCAGGCCGTGGCCGACTTCAAGGAACGCACGCCGCAGATCGTCACGCCGGGGGCCGATGAGCTGCTAGAAAAGTTGAAAAACTACCCGCCGGTTCGCTGGCCGGCCCAGACTCAGGACCTCAAGGTCTGGAAAGCCGCCCGAAAGGTCATCGACGCCATTCCCGTCGGGGCCGTCGCGTGCGCCGTTCACGAGCTGCTGGACAAGGGCCAATACGACAAGGCCCACGAGTTGGCCCTTCGCTACCACAGCCTGTGCACGCAGTCCAATTTCTGCACGCTACAGTCGTACACCAACCACTTGATTCATCTTGTGGAACAGGCCCAAGCCGGTCTGCCCGTCCACTAGGCTCAGGGGACATGGCCCGCTGAAGGCCAGCCATGATGGACGGGGCTTATTCTGCGATGAGTTGACTGCCGCCGCGGCGGAAAAATTGATGGCGGGCCCAGGCAGGGTTGGTCTTGGGGAAGTCCTCGCGGAAGTGCACGCCGCGGGTCTCGGTGCGGCGCAGGGCAGCCTCGACGGTCAAATACGCGGCCGTGAGCATGTTCTGTACCTCCCAGCCGGCGCGGTCGAAGAACTCCTTGTCCAGCACGTACCGCCCCCAGAAGCAGACAATCTCCAGCGTCTCGGCCAGCCGCTCGCCGCGGCGGACGATGCCGGCGTTGCGCCACATCACCGACCGCAGCGAGTTGCGGATGTCGGTCAGGTCCATCTCCGTCCGCTGGCTGGGCGGGTTGGTCCAATCGATGGGCCGCGCGGTGAGCTTGTCGTTGCCCTGCCCCGCGGCCAGGACGGCTACCTGCCCGCAGCGCTGGCCGAAGATGAGCGCCTCGGTGAGGCTGTTGGAGGCCAGGCGGTTGGCGCCGTGCAGGCCGGTGCAGGAGGCCTCGCCGCAGGCCAGGAGGTGGGTCAGATTTGTGTGGCCGTCGATGTCCACCCACGCCCCGCCGATCATGTAATGGGCGGCCGGATGGACGGGGATGAGGTCCTTGCCGGGGTTGATGCCGAAGTGCCGGCATTGCTGGTCGATGAACGGGAACCGCTCGGCGAAGCCCTTTTCGCCCATGCCGCGGACGTCCAGAAACACGTGCGTGGACAAGGTCTGGGCCATGCGGTCCATGATCGCCCGGCTGACCACGTCGCGCGGGGCCAGGTCGGCCATGTCGTGGTACTCAGCCATGAAGCGGACGCCCTGGCGGTCCACCAGGAAGGCGCCCTCGCCGCGCACGGCTTCGGAGATCAGCGAGCGCGTCGCCCCGGCCACGTAGAGCGTGGTGGGGTGGAACTGCATCATCTCGGCGTCGGCCACCGTGCCGCCGGCGCGGAAGACCATCGCGATGGCGTCGGCCGTGGCGCAGGGGGGATTCGTGGTCTCGCGCCACAGCACCCCCGCCCCGCCGCCGGCCAGGATGGTTACCCGCGCGCGGATGATTTGCAGGCCAAAGCGCGGGTTGAACGTCATCGCTCCCAGGCACGTCGCCCCGGCGCCGCCTTCGGGCGGATCGGTCAGCAGGTCGATGGCGAAGCATTCCTGGAATATCTTGAGGTTGGGCGTCTGGCGGGCCCGTTCCACCAGCACTTCCGCCAGCGCCTTGCCGGTGGCGTCGCCATGGGCGTGCACGATGCGGTGGGCGTGGTGCCCGCCCTCCAGACCCAGCGACAGCTCCCCACCGTCCGTGTCGAACCGCACGCCCCAAGACTGCATTTCCCGCACGTGCCGCGGGGCCTGCTCCACGACGGTGCGGATGACCTCCTCGTTGCCGATGCCACAGGCGGCCGCCAGCGTGTCGGCGATGTGCTGGCGCGGGCTGTCGTCGCCGGCCATCACGGCCGCCAGGCCACCCTGGGCGTAGTAGGTGTTGGATTCCATCGCGTCGCCCTTGGTCACCAGGATGACCTGGCTGTGGGCGGCGGCTTCGATGGCGGCCCGCAGGCCCGCCGCCCCGCTGCCGATAATCAGCACGTCGGTGAAAATGTGGGGCAGGCGGCGGCTTTCGAAACTCACCAGGTAGCGGCGCTGGAGAAACGCGCTGTTCATGGAGCCCCTGAGTCTAAGGCCCGATGCCCTCCCCGCTGTGAGGAAGGAGCCTCTGGCGGAGGACCGGCTGGCACGTTCTTGGCTTGCTGGATCTTCCCGCGGAGGTAGCCGCGTTCGGTGGGCAGCTTGGCCTCTTCCCAGGCCAGGCGAATGGCCTCGGCCACGATGGCGTTGTGGCGCTTCAGCTCCTCCAGGATGTCGTAATCCTGCGAGCCCACCGGGGCGGAGAGGAACGTGTCGTGGCAATCGACGCTGAAGAGAAACACCTCGTCGCGGGGCGGACGGGACAGGCGCATTTTCATGTGCGGGTACTTTTCGTTGCCCAGCCGCAGCGCAAACGACCGCACGCTCTCGACGGGGGCGTCGGGCGGATCGTGCTCGATGAACGGCTGCATCAGCCACTCCTCCGCCTGGAAGCCGTCGGGAGGCATGAATCGTGCCAGATGAGGCGGCGGGGAGGAAGAATAGGCGTAGCGCAGGTACAACTGGATGGCCTTGCGGATGTTTCGGCCGGAAGGCAAGCGGATTTTCTTATGGGAACTTGCGCTCATCGCCGACCCACTGTTTATTAAGCCGCTCTCATAGTGCGGCGCAGACCGCCAGGGATTATACTCTAGAGCAGGCTGTCAAGCACGGACAAGCCCACAGGACTAGTTAATTACGGCATGGCCCGTCGGCGACCCCTTGTCATCGTTGTTGAAGACGACGTCGAGATGAACGACCTGGAGCGCGAGTTCCTGGCCGTTCGAGGCATGGATTCGGTGCCCGCCTATTCCGGCGCCCAGGCGCTGGAGCTTTCCGCCAAGTGCAAGGCCGACGCCTTCCTGCTGGACGTCATGCTGCCCGAGATGGACGGCTTCGAGTGCTGCCGGCGCCTGCGGCAGACCGTGAACCCCGCCACGCCGATCATCATCATCACCGCCCTGGACGCCGAGGACTGCCGCCGCCGCGGCTACCAGGCCGGCGCGAACGCCTACTTCGCCAAACCCTTCAATCCCGACGAGGTGGTGGAAACCCTCTGCCGGCTCCTGGAAAAAGCCCGTCCGGGCAAGTCCTCCCGCTGACTCCGCGGCCGGCGGCGGCTTAGATTTGCACTTCTTCGCTCCATCGCCGGGCCTGGGGGGTGATGGGAATTTCCACTGAAAAGATGCTGCCCCAGGAACCCGTGGAGACGCTCACCGTCCCGCCGTGCAGCTCCACGAAGTACTTCACGATCGTCAGTCCCAGGCCGATGCCCCGCTTGAGGTAACCGGAGTCGCCGGAGGAGTGGGTCAGCGTGTCGGTGCCGCTGAAGAACGGTTCGAAAATGTGCGGCAGGTCGGCCTGGGGAATGCCCGGCCCCTGGTCGCTGACGGCGATCAGAACCGTGTGGGCCGACCGCCGGGAGACGTCCACGCACACTTCCCCGCCGTCGCGCGTGAACTTGATGGCGTTGGTGACCAGATTGGTGATGGCGTCCTTCAGCTTGTTGCGGTCGGCCCGGATGACCGGCACGTCCCGCGCGATGCGGAGAATGAGCCTCTGGTCGCGCTGGCTGAGGAACGGGAAGACGTCCAATCGAATCTCCTCCAGCAGCTCTCCCAAGGTCACGTCCTGGTATTGCATGAGCGCCGCTCGAGGCGATTCGGGCATGAGCTTGAACATGGCCTGGGTGATTTCGTCCAGCCGCCTAGCCTTGCCGCTGACGGTTTGAAGGGCCTGAAGCAGCTTGTCGGGGTCCTGGGAATCCTTCAGCAGCTTCGCGACGCCCAGGATATAGCTGATGGGCGTGCGGAACTCGTGGCTGGCGATGCGGATGAAGTTGGCCTTCAGCTCGTCGGAGGCCTTCAGCTCGGCGTACGACTGGTGGATCCTCTCCACCATGCGGTTGAAGTCCTCGGTTAGCTCGTCGATTTCGTCCCGACCCAGCGGCGTGTGGCGCTTTCGCGGCAGGAGGCGGTGCATCAGGTCTCCCTCGGCGACGCGCCGGGTAGCCGCCGCCAAGGCTTGGATGCGGGTCACCAGTTCCCGGTCGGCCAGAGAAAATCCCACCACGAAGACCCCTCCCACGATCACCACCCCCGCCACCAGCAGAATCGCCGCGAGGCGGTACACCTGTCCCAGGGTCGCCCTTTCAGGCACGTATTTCACCAGCACCCACGGCGCCATGTCCACCGACTGACTGGCCACCTCCGCGGGCATCGGGATGGGGGCATAGGCCACGATGAATCCATTGTGGGTTACGCACCAGGCCGGTGCCGCGAAAGGATCGATCCGCCCCAGGTCCGGTATCATGCGCACCACGGGGCCTCGCGGATTATCCACCAGGTAGATGACGGTGCCGTCGGGCTTCATCAGCATGATCTGGGCCGGCATGCCGCCGATTACTTTTTCCAGATCCATAATCCAGCGGGAGATGTCCAAAACGGCCCGGGCGGTACCGATAATCTTTCCCCCATGCGGCGGGTGGATGGGGAAACACAAGTTGACGCTCCAGACGCCGATGCCGCTATCGAACCCGATAGGCGGAATCACGATCTTGCCGGCCGATCCGCTTGTGCACTGCTTCCACCAGTCCTTGTCGGCTTGATAGAAACTACTGGTCCGGCCCGTGGCAGCCACCAGTTGCCCATCACGGTCCGTGACCATGATTTCGGCAATGTGCTTGTCGTCCTCCTGCAGCAGTCTCAACTGATTGGCTATGGGATTGTGGAGCACTTCGGCCACCGGACCGCTGTCTGTCGGCAGGGTAGGCCACTGCCGATCCAGCTCCCCCCGCTGCTCAACCGATAAGTGATTAGGCTCCTTAGAAAGCCAGTCCACCACGACCGGCTCGTGCTCCAGGGCCACGTGAAGCTTGTCGATGTCGCCCACCAGGGTCGTGGCCAGAGCGGCGGCCGCTGAGGCGGCGGCGGCTCGAAGGGATTGCCCCGTGGCTTCGATCCTCAGGCGTGCCCCCCCGATGGCGATCGTCACGACCGCGGCCGTCAATGGCAGCACCACGACTGCCATGATCAGCAGCACCATCTTGACTCGAATGCTCGTCCGTCGCATGAGGGAGCGCCCTGAAGTACGGGATATTGTAGTCAACCCGCGGCCAAATCGCCCCTGGATTTTTTCCTTTCAGGCTCCCGGCCGTTGCCGATGCCCGCGGTCTTGTCAACGGCGAGGGCCTAGGATAGATTGGCGGCGGCGTAAGCAGCCGTCAAAATCCATAAAGGGACCCTATCATGCGCAACGAATCGTTGGAATTCCTCCGCAAGCTCCTGACTACCCCTTCCCCCAGCGGTTTTGAATCCCACGGGCAGAAGGTCTGGTGCGACTACGCCCGCCAATTCGCCGACGAGGTCCGCACCGACAGCTACGGCAACGCCGTGGCCGTCCTGAACCCCAAGGGCGACCCCAAGATCATGCTCGACGGCCACGCCGACGAGCTGGGGCTGATCATCAAGCACATCGACGAGAAGGGTTTCATCTACCCCCAGCGCATCGGCGGGGTCGATCCGGCCCTGGCGCGGGGCAAGCGGGTGAACATCCACGCGGCCAAGGGCGTCGTCCGCGGCGTCATCGGCGCCGTGGCCATCCACTTGCAGGAGCGCGGCAAGGACCCCAAGGTCCCCAAGATCCACGAGTGCGTCATCGACATCGGCGCCCGCGACGCCGCCGAGGCCCGCCGCCGCGTGGCCGTGGGCGACCCCATTACGTTCGTGGACGACTTTGAGATGCTGGACAAGAACATCGCCGTCGCCCGCGGCTTCGACAACCGCGTGGGCACGTGGATAGCCATTGAGGCCTTGCGCGTAGCCGCCGCGGGCAAGCCCACCTGCGCCGTTTACGCCTGCTCCTCCATCCAGGAAGAGGTCGGCGGGGCCGGGGCGGCCATGAACGTCTTCAACGTCACCCCCCACGCGGCCGTCGTGCTGGAGGTAACGCACGCCACCGATTCCCCCGGCATCGACATGAAAGAGCACGGCGAGGTCAAGCTTGGCGCCGGTCCGAGCCTTTCGCTCGGCCGCGAGCATCACCCCGTGCTGACAGACCGCCTCCGCGAGGTGGCTCGCCGCAAGAAGATCAAGGTTCAGATGGAGGCCTTCCTCGTCACCGGCGGCACCAACGCGATGGTCATCTACAGTAAGCAGGGTGGCGTGCCGGCGGCGCTGCTGAGCGTCCCGGTGCGCTACATGCACACCACCGTCGAGCTGCTTGACCTGCGAGATCTCCAGAACGCCGCCGATCTGACAGCGGCCTTCGTGCTGGACGTCAAGAAGGCCGAGCGATTCAAGGTCAAGGTCTGACCTGCCTACCGGCAGGGCAGGTTCCCCAGCCCGCCGCGCCGCCGACTGACGCTTCGATAGGATCATGGACCTGCAAGGCAAGATCGCCCTGGTGACCGGCGCGTCGCGGCGGATCGGCCGCGAGATCGCCTCCACGCTGGCCAAGGCGGGGGCGGACTTGGCCCTGCACTACGGCCGATCGGCCGACCAAGCCGCCCAGCTCGCCGGGGAAATCCGCGCCCTGGGCCGGCGGGCCGAGACGTTCCAGGCCGACCTGGCCCGGCCGGAGCACATCGAGGCCTTGTTCGCCGCCGTGAAAAAAACCTTCGGCTGCCTGGACGTGCTGGTGAACAACGCGGCCGTCTATCACGCCACGCCCATCGCCACACTCACCGCCGGTCAGTGGGATACCGAGATGGCCGTCAATGCCCGAGCGGCTGCCCTGTGCATCCGCCACGCCCTGCCGCTGATGACCGCCGGCGGCGCCATTATCAACATCGCCGACGTCTCAGCCGAGGAGGGCCGGGCCGACCACGTCGCCTACGCCGCCTCCAAGGCCGCCCTGCTGTCCGTCACCAAAAGCTGCGCGGTGGCCCTGGCGCCGCAAGGCATACGCGTCAACGCCGTCTCCCCCGGCGTCATCCTGTGGGCGGAGGGCGCCGACGAGGCGTTCCAGCAGCGGATGCTGCGACGCATTCCCCTGGGGCGGATCGGCGGACCGGAAAGCGTGGCCGAGGCGGTGCTGTTCCTGGCGAGCCACGATTACATCACGGCGCAGAACCTCCGCGTGGACGGCGGCTGGCACATGGGCTGAACGTTCCCGGAGGGGAACGTTTCTCAGTTTTTCCCCCGCAGGATGGACAGGAAGATTCGCTCGGCCGGGTTGGCGGCCTTGCCGCGATGGCGAAGGATGCCCAGCGGGCGAAGCCACTTGCCGGAATCGCCGAAGGGCACAGCCGCCAGGTCACCGTGTGACACTTCGCGCTGCACGTTGTCTCGCGGCAGAATGCTCAGGCCGGCATCGATCTCCACGGCCCGCTTGAGCAGCTCGATGTTGTCGAACTCGCTGACCACGTTGACCTTCACCCCCTGGGCCTTGAGCATCCGGTCGACGTGCCGCCGCGTGGGCACGTTGGGCTCAAAGGCCACGAACCGCTCCCCCGAAATCTGCGAGGCCGTCACGTGCTTGGCCCCGGCCAAGCGATGCTTCGGCGCGCAGACCACCACCAGCTCCTCCTGGGCCAGCGGGATGATCTCAATGGAGCGGTGCTTCTCGGGATAAGCGACCACGCCTAAGTCCATCTCGCCGCTGACTACGGCGGCGTAGATGCGGTTGGCCTTGGTGTACTCCACGTGCAGGTTGACCTCCGGGTGCGCCTGGAGGAATTTGCGAATGTAGGGCTCCAGCAGGTAGAAGCCCACCGAATAGATCGTCCCCACGCGAAGCACGCCGCGGACGGCGTCGGCGGCTGATTTGACCTCGCCCATCAACTGCTCGTACCGTCGCAGAATGTCCTTGGCGCCCTGGTAAAACGCCTTGCCGGCCTCGGTGGGTGCCACCATTCCCCCGCCGCGGCTGATGAGTTGGGTGGTCAGCTCGTGCTCCAGCTTGGCCAATTGCTGCGAGACGGCCGATTGGGAGATGTAATTCTCCGCCGCGGCCTTGGAAAAGCTGCCGGTGTCCACCAGGTCGCAAAAGGTCTTCATCACTTCCAAGTTCATGCCGAAGCCCTCGTATCAGGATTGCTTATCACTCAGGGCCTCATGTTAGCACATCTAATAGACGCCGTCCAGGGCCTCATGGGGCGGGCCGCTGGAGGAATCGTTGTGATCGGTGATCGTGCGCGGCAGAATGGCCGCCATGGCCGCCGACTCGTCAGGCAATTCCCGTCTGGAGCAAATTCTTTCGGCCAAGGCGCCGGTGGTGCTGCTGCGCGGCCCGGCGGCCTGCGGCAAGACCTCGGCCGTCCTGGCCCTGTATCGCCACCACAAGGGCCGCTGCCTGCTGCTGGCGCCCAACGCCGTCGCCGCGGCGGCCATGCGTTCGGCGGTGCTGGCGGCTAGTCCCAACGGCGTAGCGGTCCGGCCGATGGTGATGACCTTCGCCGGCCTGGTCGGCCGCATCCTCGCCGGTGCCCCCGATACCCACAGCGTGCTGTCCCCCTTCCGCCGCCACCTGCTGCTGCGCCAAATCGCAGACGACCTGAACGCCGCAGGGAAACTTCCGTCCCTGGCGGCCGTGGCCGACACGCCGGGCCTGGTCACCGCGCTGGACAGGGCCATCGCCGAACTGAAGCGAGCGGCTGTGGAACCCGATGCCCTGGCTCGCGCCGTCGGAGCCGCCCGCAGCAAATCCGCCGACCTGGTGGCCGTCTATAAACAATACCAGCACCACCTGCACCGCACGCGCACCTACGACCCGGAAGGCTTGACCTGGCTGGCCCGCGATTTTCTGGCCCGTTGGCCCGGGCCGGGCCTGCCGGCGGGCTTGGGCGACGTCCAGGCCGTCGCCGCCGACGGCTTCACCGACTTCACCCCCACCGAGATGGACCTGCTGACGCACCTCAGCCGCCTGCTGCCGCGCGTGGTCATCACGCTGCCCCACAGCGACGACGGTTCGACTGAGCTCACCGAAGTTAACCGCACGCGTCTGTGGCACTGGACCGCCCGCACGGCCGGGAATATCCGCCGCGTTTTTGAGGGCCGCCTGGCCGAGATTGCTTTGACCCGCAGCGATTCAAAAGCATCGCCGGCCCCGCCTCCGCTGGCCGCCTTGTGGGACAGGGTTTTTGACTTTGACGCCACCCCATGCCAGTTGCCCGCCGGCCTGGGCCTCATCGCTGCATCAGGCACAGAGGCCGAGGTGGCGGCCGCGGCGCGATGGATCAAGCGTCTGCTCGTCGAGGGCGCACCGGCCGGCAGCATCGTCGTGCTGGCCCGGTCGATGGACGTTTATCGCGAGGCCATCGGGCGAATCTTCGCCGCCTATCGCATCCCCATTCGCCACGCCGCCGCGCCCCTGCGGGAGTCGCCGATCGTCCGTTTCGCCCTGGACGTCGCCAAGCTTCAAGGCGAGCTGGGCTACCGCCAGGTCCTGCGGGTCATCCGCAGCAGCTATTTCCGCCCGCAGGCCTTGGGAGCGTTCGACGCCGGCGCCGTCGCCGCGGCTGAGGCGATT
The DNA here is from genome assembly GCA_049510055.1 of Phycisphaerae bacterium. Taxonomy (GTDB): domain Bacteria; phylum Planctomycetota; class Phycisphaerae; order SM23-33; family SM23-33; genus JALHTV01. Next base: position 29,976 of record JBEKZI010000019.1, read on the forward strand.
ATCCGCTGGGGCAACGTCGTCGCCGGCCGCGACGCCTACGCCCAAGCCGCCGGGCGTCTGGCCGCCCGGTTGGAGCGTGGGCGGGAAGGCCTGGACGAAGAAGCTAGCCGGCTGCCGCGCCACACGCCGCAGCAGGTCCGCCAGGCGGCGGAGATGCTGGAGGCGATGTTCGCCTTCTGCCAGGCGGCGGCCAAAAAGGCCGGCGACGGCCTAGCGACGATCGTCGAGCGACTGCAACTCCGCGAGGCCGCCTGCGACCACAACGACGCGAACCTCATCGCCGCCGACCTGCGTGCCCTGGCGGCCCTGGAAGCCGCACTGCGGGAGCTGCCCCGCCCCGCCCCACCGCTGGCCCAGATCGAGCAGGCCCTGGGCGCGGCCATCTGCCCGCCGGCGGCGACAGAGTCGGCCGTGGACGTCATGGACGTGCTGGACGCGCGGGCATTGCGCTACAAGCACGTGTTCTGTCTGGGGCTGACCGAGGGCCAGTTCCCTCAAAAGTTCACCGACGGTTCGCTCATCGCCGAGCGCGACCGCCGCGATTGGGGCGCTCGCGGCGTGGCCCTGGACACGCGCGACGACTTGGTCGCCCGCGAGATGATGCTGCTGTACCTGGCTGTGTCGCGTGCGGACGCTGCGCTGACGCTGAGCTTCCTGGCCGCCGACGCCTCCGGCCGGCCGGCGGCGCCCAGCAGCTTCCTGCTAGCCCTGCTGGCCCCGGCCGGCGGATTGGAGGCGGCCCAGGCGGCGGGAATCGTCGAGACGATCGGGCTGGGCCAGTTCCTCCCGCCCGCCGACGCGATCGCCTCCGACGACGAAGCCGCCACCGTCGCCGTGGTCGGCCTGTTCGACGACGAGGCCGACCCTGCCGGCGCCGCCCTGGCCTGGACCGCCGCCCACGCGCCGCAGCGCCTGGCCGCGAGCGCCGCCGGCCTGCTCGCCCGCCACCATCGCTGGCGCCGCGGCCCCGCCGACGCCTACGATGGCCGGCTCAGCGACGCGGACCCGCTGAAGCACCTGGCCGACCGCTTCGGCCCGCAAGCCGTCTTCTCCGCCAGCCAGCTCAACGCCTTCGGACTGTGCCCCTGGCAGTTTTTC
>JBEKZI010000002.1:0-83019 GCA_049510055.1 Phycisphaerae bacterium
ACCGCCACGCAAGCCGTCGCCGCGACGGAGCCGGACATCGCTGCGACGCAGCAGGCCATCGCTACGACGCAGCCGGCGACCGCCGTGGCCACGACTTCCCCTTCGACGGTCGCCGCCAGTCAACCCACCACCGCAAGTCACCCGGCGCAGAAATCTGCGGTGGCGCTGCCCGCGGCCGCGCCGCCCACGGTGGGGACGATTGACGAGGGCAAGTCCTGGGGCCGCCAGACGGCCGTGCGATTGCTGATGATGATGGACCGGTACGACCAGGCCCTGGACAGGGTCACCGCGTATCTGCGGGCCGAGCCGGACGACGACTTGCTGGTGAGCCTCCAGGCCAGCGTGTTGGCCGAATTGGGTCGGGATAAGGAATCCCTGGCGGCCATGGAGAAGGCCCAATCCCTGGCCAGCGACGACGCCGGCGCCGACAACAACCTTGGGTATCTTTACGCCGATAAAGGCGTCCAACTGGCCAAGGCCGAGGGCCTGATCCGCCAGGCCATAGCCGCCCGCGGCGACCAGAAGGACTTCCAGGACTCCCTGGGCTGGGTGCTGTACAAGGAAGGCAAATTCCCCGCCGCCGGCGAGGTGTTCGACCGCCTGCTGGACGGCGGCAAGGCCGTTTGGCCCGGCTGCGCGGTCAGCTATGATCATGCCGGCGACGTGTACTATCGTCTGGGCTGGACGGAAAAGGCCGCGGACCTCTGGGCCCGCGCCGTGGCCCTGGCCCGGCAGGAAAATCAGACCGGTCAAGAGCCGCCGGTGGCGCCGCTGGGACATGGCGTCGAGGCAAGCCGCTAGGGCGGGGCCCGCCGGCCAGGAGAGCGGCTGAAAAAATCACGAGGCGACGATGTCAGGACATTCACATTGGGCGAAGGTCAAGCGGGCCAAGTCGGCCAACGACGCCCGCCGCGGCAAGGAGTGGAGCAAGCTGGCCCGGCGGATCATCGTGGCCGCCAAGAGCGGCGGGGGCAAGCCGGAGGAAAATCTCTCCCTCCGCTACGCCATCGACGACGCTAAGGCCGCCAACATGCCCAACGACACGATCGACAAGGCCATCAAAAAGGGCACGGGCGAGCTGGGCGCGGAAAACTACGAACTGGTCGTCTACGAGGGCTACGGCCCCGGCGGCGTGGCGTTCATGGTGGAGTGCCTGACCAACAACCGCAACCGCACCGCGCCGGAGATGCGAAAAATCTTCGAGCGGCACAACGGCCAGCTCGGCTCGACCAACTGCGTGGCCTGGATGTTCCAGCAGAAGGGCACGTTCGTGGTGGCCGCCTCCGCGGCCGGCGAGGACGCGCTGATGGAGCTGGCGATGGAATTCGGCGCCGACGACGTGACGACGGAAGACGACGTCTTCCAGATCACCTGCCCGCCGGCGGCGTTCGGCAAGGTCAAGGCGGCGCTGGTCGGGCGGAACATTCCCACCGTCTCCGCCCAGATCGCGATGATCCCCACCAGCACGATCCCTCTGGCGGGCGACGCCGCGGCCTCCGTCCTGGCCCTGATGGAGTCGCTGGAAGAGCACGAGGACGTCCAGAACGTCTATGCCAACTTCGACATCCCCGCCGAGGTCATAGACAAGCTGGTGAAGTGAGACCGCCCGCCGTCCGTTGACAGCCGTTTAGTCCCGAATGACAATGTCGCCATGGCTGAGGCGATGACGCCGCCGCGAGTCAAACTCTTCTGCGGGATGATTGCCGCCCGGCGGGAACTTTTTGACGAGGCGGCCGAACTGCTGACGGGCGCCTTCGGGCCGGCGGACCTGGTCAGCGACGTGATGGACTTCGACTTCACGCACTACTACGACCGCGCGATGGGCAGCCCGCTGTACCGGCGGTTCATCAGCTTCCGGGACCTGGTCTCGCCAGACGTGCTCGTCGAAGTCAAGCTGGCCACCAACGCGATGGAGCGCCGCTTCGCCGATCGCGTCCCACCGGGCCAGCCGCCGCGGCCGATCAACCTGGACCCCGGCATCATCGACACCTCCAAGCTGGTGCTGGCCAGCATGAAGGACTTTTCGCACCGCATCTATCTGGGCCGGTCGGTCTTCGCCGAGGTCACGCTGATGTTCCACAAAAATGGTTGGGAATCGTTGCCCTGGACGTTTCCAGATTACGCCTCGCCGCGGTACCATTCGTTCCTGACGGCGGTGCGCCGCCGCCTTGGCGAGCAGCGCGCCGCAGAGGACCCGCACGCATGATGCTCCAAGTCATCCTGGTGAGCACGGCCGTGGCGTTCGTGCTATCGATGCTGGCCACGCCCGTGGCGATGCGCCTGGCCCGGCGGCTGGACATGATGGACGTCCCTGGCCGCCACAAGGCCCACCCAGGCCCGGTGCCGATGATGGGCGGTTGCGCGATGTTCTTCGCCATCCTGCTGCCCAGCCTGCTGGCGCTGTCGGCGGCGCGGCTGTGGGCCCACTTCGGCGCCCCGGCCTGGCTGCCGCGGCACCTGGCCGAGAACATCGGCGGGGCGGCCGCCAAGGCGCCCCAGGCCCTGGCGATCCTGGCCGGGGCGATGGCGCTGCACATCGTCGGGCTGATCGATGACCGCAAGAACCTCGGCCCCTGGCTGAAGCTGATCGCCCAGGTGCTGGTCATCGTGGCGGTCGTGATCTTCGCCAAGATTCGCATTCTGACCGCCCTGGGCGGGCCGATGAGCATGGCGGCGTCGATCCTGTGGCTGGTGGCGGTGACCAATGCGTTCAACTTCATGGACAACATGGACGGCCTGGCCGCCGGCGTGGCGGCCATCTGCGCCGCGGCGCTGTTGGCGGCCGCGGCCAGCCTGGGCCAACTCTTCGTTTCGGCCTGGCTGTGCCTGCTGCTGGGGGCGCTGCTGGGGTTCCTGCCCTACAACTTTCCGCCGGCCAAGGTGTTCATGGGCGATGCCGGCAGCCTGGTCATCGGCTACCTGCTGGGCGTCGTCAGCTGCCTGACCACCTACGTGCCGCCGGGGGCGACGTACTACCTCTACGGCATCTTCGTGCCGGTGGTCCTGATGGCCGTGCCGCTGTACGACGCCGCCAGCGTGATCCTGCTGCGCCTCCACGAGGGGCGAAGCCCCATGATCGGCGACCGTCACCACTTCAGCCATCGCCTGCTTCGCCGCGGCATGAAAGTCCGCGCGGCCGTGGGGACCATCTACCTGTGCACGGCGGGCACGGCCATCTCCGCCTCGCTGCTACCCCATGTGGCCGACCGGATCGGCGCCATCCTGGTCTTCGCCCAGGTCCTCATCATATTAATGACCATCGCCCTGCTGGAATGGGGCGAGAGCAAGCCATGACGATGGCCCCAACCCACGCGTCCCTTGAGCCTCTTTCACCCGCCCGGCGCCTGGGACGGGCGATGCAGCAGGCGGCCGCGATAATCCTGCTGGGCGTGCTCGTCGCCAGGGCGTTCATCGCCGAGATGCCCTTCCGCACGCCGCTGCCGAACCTCCAGAACGCCCAGGCCACCGAGGGCAGGGAGATTTTGACCCGCATCGATCGCGGCGAGCTCGCCAGGGCGAGCTTCGCCTGCCTGCTGCTGGCGGACGGGGCGTTGTGGCTGGTCGGGGCGGCCGTGGCGGGGCGGCTGGCGGTGCGGAGGGGGACGCTGTCGGCCCTGATTGTCCTGTTCGCGGCGATAGGCTTGGCGTCGGTCCACATCGCCTCCGATAAGCGCAGCGCGATGGACGCCTGGCTGGAACAGGTGGCCATGATGGCGGGGGGCTTCCTCGCCGTGCAATGCCTCGCCGACCGGCGAAACCTGCGTGCGGCGGCCGTGGCGCTGGCGGCCGTGGGGGGCGTGCTGGCGGCCAAGAGCGTGCTCCAGGTGCTCGTGGAGATTCCCCAGACGGTGGCGTATTGGCGGGTGTACGGCAATCCTGCCCTGGCGCTCGGTTCGGCGGCACAGCGGGCCTTTGAATCGCGGCTGCTGGCGACCACGCCGACGGGGTACGTCGGCTTGTCGAATTCCCTGGCCTCATTCCTGATTGTCTGCCTTTTGGCGGCCGCGGGACTGGTGGCGGACAAGTGCCGCCGCGCCGTGGCGGATTGGCGGACCTGGCGGCAGGGGCGGGCCAAGGGCGAAATCCACACCCCCGCGCTGGCGGCGACACTGACGGTCCTGCTGGCGGTGGCCATCGCCGCCGATCTGATATTGACCCGCAGCCGCGGAGGCATCCTCGCGGCGGCCGCGGCGATTGTCGTCTGGGCGATCCTGATGCGGTGGGGCGGCGCCCTGGCGGCCCATTGGCGAAAGGCCGTCGCTGTAGCCGTCGCCTTGCTCCTGCTCGGCGGGCTGGCCGTCGTCGCTTACGGCCTGAAGCACGACCGCCTGCCGAGCAAGACTATGACGTTCCGCTGGCACTACTGGACCGGCGCGGCCGACATGATTCAGGACCATCCCTGGCTGGGCGTGGGGCCGGGCAACTTCGGCGAGGCGTACATGCAGTACCGCAGGCCGGCGGCGGAAGAGACCGTCAAGCTGCCGCACAATTCCATCGTCGAAGTCGTCAGTCAATACGGCTTGCCCGGCGGGCTGGTCTACCTGGCCGTGGTGGCCGTCGTGTTAGTGGGGATGTGCCGCCCGGCGACCACGGATGCGCCGCTGGCCGGTGCACCGGCCGCACGCCAGTGGCGGACGTGGCCGCTGGCGATCGTGCTGGCGGCGGCCGCGGCGATCACACGATGGCTTTTCTCCGACATTGGCGCCGATCCGCTGTTGTGGCTTCTGGACGGCTTGTTGCCGGCCGCGCTGCTGGGCGTGCTGACGCTGGTAGCCGGCTGGTTCGGCGGGAAATTGATCGAGGCCCAAATTCTCTCGCCCGGCGGCCTGCGCGTGGCCCTGGCCTGCGGCGTGGCGGGCATTTTCCTGCACAGCATGGTGGAGATGAGCCTGTCCATGCCGGCTGTGGCGACGGCGTTCTGGGTCGCCGGCGGGGCTTGCCTGGGGGCGGGCGGTGGCGGCAAGGTCAGGAACCTTTCCGCGCTGCGCTGGCCGCTGGCCGGCCTGGCGGCGGTCGGCCTGATCGCAGCCGTGGCGATTTTCTGGTGGCCGGTCTGCCGTCGCGTCGTGCTTACGGAAGGCGCCGTGGCCGCGATATCGCGTCAAGACGTAGCGGGGGCGGCCAAGCTTGCCGCGGACGCCGCCGTGGCGGACCCGCTGGATGGTTTCTCCGCCGCGGACGCCGCCCGGGCCTACGTGATCCTGGCCGCAACGAAGAACGTGCCGGACGCCGTCGCGGACCTCACTGCGGCTCGCCACTGGGCCCAGGAGGCGATGAGTCGTGACACGGGCTACTACGGCCACGCCGCCCTGACCGCCGATCTGGACTGGCTGCTGGCCGACAGGAGTGACTATGCCTACGACCGGCAGTGGCCGGCGACGTTCGTGGGCTTGGCCGCCGGCGGCGCCAAACCTTCTCCCTCCGGCGGCGCGGCGGACTTGCTGGGGTCCGCGCGAACCGCGATGGAGGCGAACGATTACGCCAAGGCGACGGGGCTGCTGAAGGAAGCGGTCGGCAAAGACAGCCGCTCGGCGGCGCTGTACGGTTCGCTGGGCGATGCGGCCTGGCAGGCCGGCCAGGCGGATGAAGCCACCGCGGCGTGGCGCCGTGCGGCGGAACTGGCGCCCCGCGGGCCGGAAGCGGCCGATGCGCTGGCCTGCATCTCCCGGGCCGTGGCGCTGAACCCGATGGACCTTCGCCTGCGGCTTCAGGCGGCGGTCCTGTATCTGCGGTCCAACCGGCCCGCCGAAGGTTTTCGGCAAATCCAGGCCGCCGAATGGATCGACGCCTCCCTGGACCGCCAAAGTCTGATGCGCTTCGACGCCGACGAGCTGCGGCAGCTCCGGATGCTGCGGGCCCGGGCGGCGGCACTGTCCCCTGCAAGCCGGCCGGCGGAGAACCGAGAAAAACTTTGACTTGACCGCCCCGCGGCGTGCCGATACCTCAATACTTTACTTTGCCGCACCCCGACCTGCCTGCCGGTAGGCAGGCCGGACCAAGACATGATAGACATCAAACAATTACGCCAGGATCCCGAGCGTTTCATCCGCGGCGCAAAGCTGAAGGGCATCGCCGCGGATATCCCGGCCCTGCTGGAGCTGGACGGCAAGCTCACCAAGGCTCGCCAGGAGCTTCAGGACGTCCGCACCGCCCAGAACGTCGCGGGCAAGGATATCGCCAAGCTCACCGGCCCGGCCAAGGCCAAGGCCGTCGCCGCGATGAAGCAGGCCAAGGACCGCGCCAAGGAGCTGGGCGACCTGCTGGCCGAACTGGAGCCCAAACTCCAGGAGCTGCTGCTGGCGGTGCCCCAGCCGCCTGACGCGGACGTCCCGGCCGGCAAGAGCGCCGCGGACAACGTGGAAATCCGCCGCTGGAACCCAAAAGGGTTCGACACCTCCAAATCGTTCGCCGACAACAAGGGCTTTGCGCCCAAGACGCACGTCGAGCTGGGCGAGTCGCTGGGCCTGATCGACTTCGCCCGTGGCGTCAAAATGGCCGGGACGCGCAGCTACGTGCTCACCGGCCGCGGCATGATGCTCCACCAGGCCGTGCTGCGGTATGCCTTTGACTTCATGGTCCACCAGGAAGGCTTCACGCCCGTTTCCGTGCCGGTGCTGGTCCGCCAGGAGATGATGGTCGGGACGGGCTTTTTCCCCTTTGGCAAGGACCAGGCCTACGAGGTTCGCGAGACCGAACGCGGCGGCGGCCAGGACCTGTACCTGACCGGCACCGGCGAGGTCGGACTGATGGGCCTGCACGCCGGCGAAATCCTGGAAGGCGACAGCCTGCCGCGGCGATACCTGACGGTCTCCACCTGCTTCCGCCGCGAAGCCGGGGCCTCCGGCAAGGACACGGCGGGCCTGTTCCGCATCCACCAGTTCGACAAGGTCGAGCAGGTGGTGCTCTGCGCGGCCGATGAGCAGGAAAGCCGCGCCTGGCACAAGAAAATGATCGGCTTCGTCGAGGCGCTGATGCAGCGGCTGGAGCTGCCGTACCGGCTGCTGCAGTGCTGCACGGCCGACCTTGGCCCCAAGAACGCCGACCAGGTGGACATCGAGACATGGATGCCCAGCCGCGGGCCGACAGGCCCCGACGGCCGGGCGGCAGGCGAATATGGCGAGACGCATTCGGCCTCGCGGCTGTATGATTATCAATGCCGCCGGCTGGACCTGCGGTACCGCGACGGCCGCACGAAGAAGGTGGCCGTCTGCCACTCGCTCAACAATACGGTGGCCGCCAGCCCGCGAATTTTGATCCCGATCCTGGAGCTGTATCAGAACGCCGACGGCAGCGTGACCGTGCCGAAGGTCCTGCGGCCGCACATGGGCGGGCTGGAAATCATCACGCCGGTCGCCTAGCGCCGGCGGCGGAGTGAAACGGAGTTTGGAATGATCGTCGTCATGAAGCCCGGCGCCTCGCCGGCACAAGTGCAGCACGTGGTGGACCTGGTCCGCGACTACGGCCTGAAGGACCACGTCATCGTCGGCACGGACCGCACCGTGATCGCCTGCATCGGCGACAAGCGCATGATGGACAAGTCCGCCATCGAGAATGCCCCGATGGTGGACCGCATCGTGCCGATTCTGTCGCCCTACAAGATGGCCTCCACGGAGGTCAAGGCCACGCACAGTCAGGTGCGCATCGGGCCGGCGGGCTTCCCCATGGGTGGGAAAAAAATCGGCGTCATCGCCGGGCCCTGCTCGGTGGAGGGCCGCGACCAGCTTCTGCGCACGGCCGAGGCGGTCAAGGCCGCTGGATGCGTCGGCCTGCGCGGCGGGGCCTACAAGCCGCGCACCAGCCCCTACAGCTTTCAGGGACTGGGCGAGGAGGGCCTGAAGATCCTGGCCGAGGCGCGAAAGCAGACGAATCTAGCCATTGTGACGGAAGTCGTCAGTCTGGAGCAGGTGGATCAGGTGGCCGAGGTCGCCGACGTGCTCCAGATCGGCGCCCGAAACATGCAGCACTATCCGCTGCTGGAGGCCATGGGCAAAAGCGGCAAGCCCGTCCTGCTGAAGCGCGGCATGAGCGCCACGCTGGAGGAGTGGCTGCTGGCGGCCGAGTACGTCATCAACGCCGGCAACCGCGACGTGATCCTGTGCGAGCGGGGCATCCGCACCTTCGAGGACTACGTCCGCAACACGCTGGCCCTGGCGGCGGTGGCCGAGCTGAACGACAAGACGCACCTGCCCGTGATGGTCGATCCGTCGCACGGCACTGGCCACGCTCACCTGGTGCCGGCCATGTGCCGCGCCGCCATCGCGGCCGGGGCCGACGGCCTGCTTGTCGAAGCGCACCTGGATCCCGAGCACGCCATGTCCGACGGCGCCCAGTCCATCACGCCCTCGGCCCTGGCGGAGATGATGCCGGTCCTGCGCCGCGTCGCCCAAGCCGTCGGCCGCGAACTGTAATTAACGGAACCTCTCGCGCGGCGGGGATCCTATCCCGCCGCGAAGTCTCGTGGAAATAAACCTTCCGGGTGGCGGGACGGGAGCCCCGCCACCCTTAGATCGGGGCTTTCCATCGCCGCAGGCAGCTTCTAGAATTTTCCCCCATATGGACCCACCGCAAGGCGGCGTACCGAAGGGCCGCGCCCGGCTGCACCGTGCGCCGCTGGCGCCCGTGGCCGCGGCGATGATCCTCGGCATCGTCGCCGGGCGGTACCTTCCCTTTTCGATGGGGCTGTGGGCGGTGGTCGGCGGGGCGGCGTTGGCGACGGCGGCGGTGGGGCTGTGGCGGCCGCACCTGCACCAGCTTTCCGTCGCGGCAATTCTCGTCGCCGTGGCGGCCTTTGGGGCCGTGAACGTGGGGCTGGACTACTTCACCGCCGCCAGCGACGACGTCCTGACGTACACCGCCCCCGGCGACATCCTGGCCACGCTGCGGGGCCAGATCGTCAGCTCCCCGGCCGTCTGTGAAGACGATCCGCCGCCGGCCTACGGCTATCGCCGTCCGCCCCAGACGCAATTCGTCCTGCGCGCCCGGCAATTGCGCACGGGGGACGCTTGGCGGCCCGTCAGCGGGGAGGTGGCCGTGAGCATTCACCAGCTTGACGACCGTCTGTCGGCCGGCCAGCAGGTGGAGGTGATGGGCTGGCTGGGCCGGGTGCGCGGGCCGGACAATCCCGGCCAGTACGACTGGGCCGCCGCGGCCCGGTGCCACGGTACGCCGGTGCGATTGGCCGCCCCGGGCGTGGAGTCGGTCAGCGTGCTGGATGGCGGCCCGCGGTCGTGGGCCGCACGTGCCTATTGGCAGGTCCGCACGGCGGCGCGACGCCACCTGGCCGACTGCGGCGACGAGCGAACCAGCCAACTCATCAACGCGCTGATCATCGGGGATCGCTCGCCGGCCCTGCGGACGCTCAGCCGCACGATGATGCGGGCAGGCGTCATCCATTACCTGTGCATCTCCGGCTCGCACCTGGCGATATTTTTGGGCTTCGTCTATCTGCTGTGCCGCGTGCTGACCTTGTCACCGCGCCGCTCGGCCGTCGTGGTGCTGACGGTCTTGGCGGCGTACATGATCCTGGCCGAGGTGCGGGCGCCGCTGGTCCGCTCGGCCGTCATGGCTGCGGCGCTGTGCCTGGCCACGATCGCCGGCCGGCCCCACGCGGCCTTCAACGCCCTGGCTGCGGCCACCGTCTTGGTTCTGGCGGCCGCGCCGATGGACGTGTTCGAGCCGGGCTTTCAGCTCAGCTTCGGCATCGTGGCGGCGTCGCTGACCTTTTTCTCCCCCGTCAAGGCGATGCTCTTCGGCCGCTGGCTGGCCGTGCGCGGGCTGAAAGTCTTCCGCGACAAGGACCGCCTGCGGCGCTGGTGGAATTACAACGCCGCGGAATGGGGCATGAACGCGGCGGTCATCGCCCTGATTGCCTACGTCGTCTCGGCCCCCCTGGTGGCGTATCACTTCCATTTCTTCAGCCCCTACGCGGCACCCTTGATCTTGCTGCTGGGGCCATTCGTCACGGCCGTGCTAGTGCCGGGGTATGTCTCGCTGGCGCTGGCCTGGCCGATGCCGAACCTGGCGTACTCGTTCGGCCAGATCGCCGCCGCCGCGGCCGACGGCCTGGCGTGGGCGGTGGGGGCGATGGAACGCCTGCCGGGCTTGAGCTTTGATCTTCGCGACGTGAGCATCGGCTGGGTGCTGCTGTGCTATGCGACCGTGGCGGCGATATTGGCGGCCCGGAAAATCCGCTTCGGGCGCGTCTTGGCAGCGGCGGCCGTGGTGGTGCTCGTGGCGGCGACGGTCTATAGCCAGCGCACCAGCCCGCCGGCCGGCCGGGCGGAGCTGAACGTGCTGTCGGTGGGCGCCGGCCAGTGCGTCGTGCTCCGCACGCCGTCGGGAAAAACGGTCCTGTTCGACGCTGGCACGCGGAGCGGCTTTGACGCCTACGAGCAGGTCCTGGGCCCGTTCCTCCGCCACCAGCGCCTGCCGGCCCCGACCGTGGCCTTCGTCTCGCACGCCAACGTGGACCATTTCAACGCCCTGGCCGGCGCGTTCGGGCGGCGGCTGCAACGCGTTTTTGTCAACGAATCGTTCGGCACTGCCGCGGCGGGGGCGTCGGAGGCTTTCGGGAGCGATTGGCGTTTTCTGGCGGACTTGCAGAAGGGCGGCGTGTCAGTGGTTTGCCTCTCGGCCGGCCAGAAGGTGACGCTGGACGACCGCACGACGGTGGAGGTGCTTTGGCCGCCGCCGGGCCGGGAGGGCCTGAACGTCAACGACACGTCGCTGGTCCTGCGGATTACTTGCGACGGCGCGAGCGTTCTGCTGCCGGGAGACATCCAGACCGTCGGCCAGGAGGCCCTCGCCTCGGCCACGGCGGTCAAGGCCGACGTGCTGATGCTGCCGCATCACGGCTCCTGGCGGCCCAGCGTGGAGGCTTTCGTCCAGGCCGTCGCGCCAAAAATAGTGCTGGCGAGCTGCGCGAGGGAACCTTATGGGCCGGCAATGCTGGAGGAACCGGCGGAGTTCTACGACCGTCTCCGCAGGACCTGTCGGTACTATTCCACGCCCCGCCACGGATGGATTGAAGTCCGCTTCGGCGGCGGGCCGGTGGAAGTCCAAACGATGCGGTAGCCGGCGGCGATTGCTTTCGCGGCGGGGCGGCCCTATGCTGCCGGGCCAGAATGAGAAAGGTTCGACGATGAGCGTCGACTATTGCGTCGTGAGCATCGGGACGCTGTCCCACAACAAGCTGTGGGGCGAGAACGTCCCCGTTCGCACGGCCCACGCGACCACGACGCTGGTCCGCGACGGCAAGCGGGCGATCCTGGTGGACCCGTCCCTGCCGGTGGCGGCCCTGGCGGCGCGGCTTGGCGAGCGGACGGGCCTGGCCGTCTCGGCCGTGACGGACGTGTTCTGCACGACGCTTCGGCCGGTGCATCGTCGCAGCCTGGAAGCCTTTGCCCATGCCCATTGGTGGTGCAGCCAGGCCGAGCTGGAGGCCTACCGCGGCCACCTGGAAGACCTTCGGGCGTCGGCCGGGCGCCTCAACGACGAGCAAAACAAGCTGGCCGAGGAAGACCTCAAGCTCCTGGGCCGATTTCACGCCGCGCCGGACAAGTTCACCGAGCAGGTGCACTTGTATCCGCTGGCCGGGCCGTCGGTCGGCTCGGCCGGCCTGCTGCTGACGCCCGCCACCACGACCGTCGTGATTGCCGGCGACGCCGCGCTGACGGCCGACCACGTCCAGCGAGGCATGGTCTGGGAAGGCAGCCACGACGTCGAGGCGGCGGCGGAGTCTTTCCGCGACCTGCTGGAGATCGCCGACCTGATCATCCCCGGCCACGACAACCTTATGCTTTCACCGGGGCGATTGATTTAGGCGGCCATTTCCCGCAAAATCCCTTCCGCGCCGATGGATAGAACACGCTCACTTCAAGACGGCTTCGGTCTGGCCGGTCAGGGAGGCACCCCATGACCTGGCCGGAAGTGCTCGCTTCCCACGCCTGGAAGCTGATCCTGTTGGTGCCGCTGCTGGCGGGTTCGGCCTTTTTCAGCGGCAGCGAGACCGTGCTTTTCAATCTCAGCCGGCTCCAGCTTTATCGCCTGGGGCAGGGGCGGCGGCGGGGGCGGATGGTGGCCTCGCTGATGCGCCGCCCGCGCCGCGTGTTGAACACCCTGCTGCTGGGCAACATGTGCGTGACCGTGTCCTACACGGGCATCGCGGCGGTGACGATTCTGGCCCTGGAGGAGGCGGGTTTGTCCGACTGGGCGACGGTGGTCGCCTCGGTCGCCTCGCTGCTGGTGCTGATCCTGTTCGGCGACGTCCTGCCCAAGATGGTGGCCCTGGCGGTCGGGCCGCGTCTGGCGGTGCCGGTGGCCGTGACGATCACCATCGTTGAGCGGGCGGCCGCGCCGGTGCTGTGGGTTCTGGAGAAGGTCCTGATCGGGCCCCTGACGCGCCTGGTGGCGCCGCTGCCGACGGGCGCCGGCGACATCACGGCGGAGGAACTGGCCGTGCTGCTGGACCTTTCGGCCAAGCGCGGCGTCATCGATCGCGACGTCAACGCGCTGCTCCAGGAGATTGTCGCCCTGACCGACATTCGCGTGGCCGACATCATGGTGCCGCGCGTGGACATGCTGGCCTACGACGTGGACGGCGACTCGGCCAAGCTGATCGAAATGTTTACCACCACGCGGCTGCGAAAAATTCCCGTGTACGAAAAAGACGTCGATCACGTCCTGGGCGTCATCCATGCCAAGCAACTGCTGCTGAATTCCGCCACGCCGCTGCGACAGCTCGTGGCCAAGGTGCCGTTCGTGCCGGAGGCGGCCAACGTGGAGCGGCTGCTGCTTCAGTTCCGGGTCACGCGCACGCAGATGGCCGTCGTCGTGGACGAATACGGCGGCACGGCGGGGCTGGTGACGCTGGAGGACGTGATGGAGGAAATCGTCGGCGAGATTCCCGATTCCCGCCGGGCCGTCGGCGCCGCCGTCCAATACCTCGGCGAGGAGGAGTATCTGCTGGACGGCGACCTGGCCATCCACGAGTGGGAGCAGGCCTTCCGGATCGATCTGTCCAGCCGGCGGATCAGCACGGTGGGCGGGTTCGTCCTGTCGCTGCTGGGCAGGATTCCCCGCGAAGGCGAACAGGTGGAGTACCGCAACCTGCGGTTCACGGTGGTGTCCATGCGCCGGCGCCGGATCGACAAGCTTCGCCTGCGACTGTTGGGGAGGCGGGCATGATCGCGATGGCCTCCATCACGGCGTGGATAGGCTGGCTGACGGTGCTGGCCGCGTGCGTGGCGACGGCGGGCGTGCTGGCCGGCATGGAGACCGGCATCTACGTGCTCAACCGCATCCGCCTGGACCTGCGGTGCGAGGCCGGCGGGGCGGCCGCCAGGAAATTGCGCTCGATGCTGGATCGCCCCAATCATCTGCTGGCCGTGCTGCTGGTGGGCAACAACATCGCCGTGTACTGGGCGACGTTTGCCATCAGCGCCCTGCTGGTGCTGGCCGGCCACGGCGGCGGGGTGGAGTTGAAAACCCTGGCCATCGCGGCGCCGCTGATGCTGGTTTTCGGCGAGAGCGTTCCCAAGAACGTTTTTCAACGCCTGGCCGAGTCGCTCACCTATCGCCTGGCCTGGCTGCTGGCGGCTATCGATATCCTTTTGACCTCTCTTGGCCTGGTGCCGCTGGTGAGGTGGGTCTCGCAGTTGCTGTTCGATGCCCTGGGCATCAAGCAGGCCCAGCGCCGGCCGCCAGGGCGGGAAGGCCTGGCGGCGGTCATGGCTGAGGGACACGCCAGCGGCGCCCTGACGCACATTCAGTCGGTCATGGCCGATCGGGTCATGAACATCGCCGACGTGCGCCTTAAGGACGTGATGATCCCGATGGCGCGGGTCCACGCCGCCGCGGCCGGCGCCGACTGCACGCAACTGCTCGCCCTGATCGCCGAGGTGAACCATTCCCGCCTGCCGGTGGTGGATGCCGCAGGCCGGGTCACGGGCATTCTGGACGTGCTGGACGTCCTGACCTGCCGCGGGCCGGCCCTGCCGGCGGATCGGATCCGCGTGCCGCTGGTGCTGTCCAGCGAGCAGGGCGTGACCGACGCGCTGTACGAAATGCAGCGGCGCAATGCGCACATGGCCGTCGTGGCCGCAGCGGATGGATCGCACCTGGGCATCGTCACGATCAAGGACCTTGTCGAGGAGATTGTGGGCGAGCTGGAGGCCTGGTAAGGGGCGTCAGGGGAGGGGCTTTGGGTTCGTCGGAGCGCCGAGGGAATCCACCAGCATGCGGCAGACGGCGTCTTGGACCTCGTGGGCCTTTTGGGACGAGGGGGTGCCGTTGACCAGGATCGAGAAGGCGATGGCGGGCTTGCCGGCCTCGTCCAGCACGTAGCCGCTGAGGGCGGACACGCCGGCAATGTAGCCGGTCTTGCCCAGCACGCGCCGCTTATAAGGGGGATTCTCCAGGCGGCGCTGCATCGTGCCGTCCGCGCCGCTGACGGGCAGAGAGTCCACGAAGATATCCGCGTCCGGCCGGCGGAGCACCGCGGCCAGCAGGTTGGCCATGAGGGCGGGACTGACCTGGTTGCCGCGAGACAGGCCGCCGCCGTCGCGGACGACCAAGCCGGCGGTGTCCAGGCCGTAGGCGTCGTGCAGGGTCTGGATCAGCAACGCGGCGCTGGTGGGCCACGTGCCGTTGCCGGCGCGGAGGAAGAGGCATTCGGCCGCCATGTTCAGGCTTCGCTTGTTCGCCCGCTGGAGGGCGACGGCCAGTGGCGTGGTCGTCTGGGTGATTTCCTGGGCCTTGCTCCAATCCACCGAAGCGTATTCGGCCGTGCGGATCGTCCCGCCGAGCTCCACGCCGCCCAGCGCCAGCCGGTCGGCCAGGACTCTGCCTAGCAGCATGGGCGGGTTGTTGCAGGCCACGCTGACCGGATCATTGCCGCCGCGGGCGACCTCGCCGGTGAGGATCAACGCCGACTCGTCCTCGGTGGACCGTCCCGACCAGGTCTGCTTTTTGCCGAGCTTGACCTGATTGGTGATCTTGATGAAGCGGCTGGCCGGCTGCACGGACGCCATGGCCTGGCCGTCGGCGACCGCGAAGGTGATGTCGAAGCAGTTGTTGTTGAAGTTCAGCCCGGCCACCGGGGCGGCGTACCAGCGGGTCCACTGGGCCTGGGGCCAGTCGCCGTGGCGGTAGGCCGGCCAGGGAATCGTCGAGCACAGCACCAAGTCGCCGGCGATTCGGCCGCCGACCTTGCTTTTGATCTCCGCGGCCCAGCGGTCCAGCTCGGTGTAGACGGTCTTGCCCTCCTCCGCCGCGATCACCGGATCGCCCAGCGTCGGGTCGCCGTCGCCGCTGACGAGGATGTCATCGCCCAGCCGCCAGACGGTGGTGGTGAAGTGGAAGTCCTTGCCCAGCCACGCCATCGCAAAGGCCGAGGTCAGAAGCTTCTGGTTGCTGGCGGGGACCAGCGGCGTGGCGGCGTCGACGTCCAGGATCATCTGGCCAGTTCTCACGTCGACGGCGGCGATGCCCACCTTGGCCCCGCTGATGCTGACGCGAAACTCCTGCACCAGCGCCGTGGCCTGCTGCGAAAGCGTGCCTTCCTGCGCGCGGGCCAGACCGGCCCAAAGCACGCCGGCGCCCAAGGCCGCCCAGACCGTCGCGCGGAGGATTGCATGGCGGCCTCGGCTGCCTTTGCGTGCCTTGATGTCCATCCGTCTCGACGTATCCATTGTACTTTGTTCAGCCGGCGGCCCGGCCGTGTAGTGCCCGCCGCCGGATGTGGCTATAATACCAACCCAGCCGGCAGTTGGTAGCTATGCTGAGGTTGCGGCCATGGATAATACGCAAAAAACGGACCGCAGGCGACATCAGCGGCATCCCCTCGTCGCCGGCGTGCGGTTCCAGCACGCTCCTTCCGCCAGCGAGTTTCCCGGCCGGGCGGTGGACATCTCCGACGGCGGCATGCTCATGTACGTTCCGGTCTCGGCGCCCGTCAAGGCCGGCCAGCCCATCCGCCTGACGCTCCGCGGCGTCCGCACCAAGCAGTTCGGCGGCCTGAGCGACAAGACGCTGGACGCCCGGATCGTCCACGTCCAGCGGGAAGGCCTGCTGGTGACCGGCAAGGTGGCCATCGGCGTGGAGTTCCTCCAGGCCTGAAAACGCCGGACCGATGCGGCCGGCACCCAATGGACTTTCATCCGTCCGGTGCGCCTAATACGCCTATGAAGACGAGAATCCTTTGGGGAGCGGTCATGATCGCCGCCATTGCGGCGGTGCTTTATGGGGATTGGCGGCTCGGGCAGTCGCCGGCCGTGCGCGATTGGGCCGGCGGGCTGCCGCTGGCGGGGCTGGTCCTGTGCATCATGCCGGCGGCCTTTTGGGAAGTTTCTCGCCTGGCCCGCGGCGCGGATTTAGGCGTCCTGCCGGTTTCCGGATTCCTGAGCACAATCGGCCTGGGGCTGTGGCCTTATTGGGGCCGGCTGCTGTGGCCGCAGGGAGGCGCCGCCGGTCTGGTGGCCGTGGCGGGGCTGGCGATGCTGCCGATCTTCGCCGAGCAGATGATCCGCTTCCGCACGGCTGAGGCCGTGCGGCGGATCGCGGCGACCGCGATGGCGGTGCTGTACCTGGGCGCCGGCGCGGCGGCGATTTT
Source organism: Phycisphaerae bacterium (assembly GCA_049510055.1). GTDB lineage: Bacteria > Planctomycetota > Phycisphaerae > SM23-33 > SM23-33 > JALHTV01. The sequence continues at coordinate 16,610 of JBEKZI010000002.1, forward strand.
GTCAATCCGCATGACCTGGGGTGTGCCGGCGCTGGTGCTGTTCCTGGCGGCGGTGAAGTTCACCGACATGGGGGCCTACTTCACCGGCCACGCCATCGGGCGGCACAAGCTCATTGTCTGGCTGTCGCCGGGCAAGAGCTGGGAAGGGCTGGCCGGGGGCCTGGCGGCGGCGGTGCTGGCGAGCGTGGTGTTGGCGTGGGTTTTGCGATTGCCCTGCACGGCCGGGGGGGCGGCGGTCTTCGGCGTGGTCATGGGGGTGGCGGGGCAGTTCGCCGACCTGTGCGAGAGCCTGCTGAAGCGGTCGGCCCAAGTCAAGGACAGCGGCGCGGTGGTGCCGGCATTCGGCGGCGTGCTGGACATTCTGGATTCGCTGCTGCTGGCGGCCCCGCTGGCCTGGGTGCTCATGAGCGTGGCGGTGCATGCGGGGTAGCGATCAGCCGGCCTTTGCCCGTCCGGCCCGTGGCGGCGACGAAGGCCGGCAATAGCAGCGGCCGGACGACGAACGTGTCGATGAGCATGCCCATCGACAGGGCCGAGCCGAGCTGCTGCAACAGCAGCAATTGCCCGCCCATCAGGCTTCCCAGCGTGGCGGCCATAATCAGGCCGCAGGAGGAGATCACCGGCCCGGTGGACACCATCGCCCGCCGCGTGGCCTGGAGCACCGTCGCCCCGACCGCCTCCTGGGCTAGGCGCGCCGCCAGGAAAATGTTGTAGTCCTGCCCGACGGCCACCATCACCACGAACAGGAAGACCTTCACCTTCCAGTCCAGGCCCGGTTGGCCCATGAAGCTCGTCCACACCCAGTCGCTCAGGCCCAGCGTGGCCAGGTAGCTCAGGAGCGTCGAGCCGACCATGAATGCCGACAGCAGTGGGTCGCGAAGGAGGGCCAGGACGATCAGGAAAATGGCCGTCAGCGCCAGCAGGGCGATGCGGTGGAAATCCCCGTGCGTGACGGTTCGGATGTCGGCCATCTCAGCCGTCGCGCCGGCGGCCAGGACGGACGCGTGCAAGTTCAGTGGGGTCATAGCGGCTGAGGCCATGCGGAGAATGTCCTGGAGCGACGCCATGGCCTCGAGCGTCAGGGCCGGCTGGTCCAGCAACACGGTCATCCGCATGGCCTTGCCGTCGGCGCTGAGATACTCCGGCCCGACGATCGTCCCGGCTGAGGATGTGACCAGGAGGTTCGTGGCCGGATTTTCCGAGGCGCCCAACGGGGCGTTTATGCTGCGGATGTCGCTGATGTGGGGCAGCGTCCGAACGGCCTGGGTGATCTGCCGGGCTGCGGTGTCCCACTGCGGCGGCCCCAGGGGCGAGGCGGCCTCGATCAGCAAGGTGACGGGGGCAATCTCGCCCGCCGGCCAATGCCACTTAGCCATCTCCAATCCCCTGGCTGCCCCGCCCAGGCCGGCGTGCTCGTAGGCCTTGATCGAGGCTAGAGTATCGTACACCCAAGTGACGCGCAGGGCGTTGACAGCCGGCCCGGCCAGCACCACCAACGTCACCGTCAGCATCAGAATCGGCCGACCTGTAATCGCCCGCGCCAGCGCCGGCCAGAGTTCGAATCGCCGGCCGGAGGGCAAGACCGAGGTTTGGCCAAAGTCCGTCCGCATCGGCCAAAATAATTTTGCACCGAAGATGCCCACGATCGCCGGCGCCAGCGTCACCGAGGCCAACATGGCCGTCACCACCGCCGCCGCCACCGCCGGCCCGGCCGTGCGGAACATGCCGTACCGCGCGAACGACATCATGGTCAGCCCGGCCGTGACCGTGCAGGCCGAGGCCACGATGGTGGGGAAGCACTGCGTGAGGCTTTCGGCCGCCGCGTGCGGAGGATCGATCCCGGCGGCCAGCAGCTCGCGGTAGCGGCTGATCAACAGCAGCGTGTAGTCCACACCGGCCCCGTAGAGCAGCACGAACACGAAGATGTCCTCCGCCGTGCCGACGTGCAGGCCGAACCGGTCCGCCAGGGTCAGGCCCTTGATGGCCACCACCGCCGCTAGGCTGATCGCGCCCAACGGCACCAGCGGCGCCACCGGCGAGCGGTACACAAGCAGCAGGATCACCACCACCGCCACGAGCGTGACCAGAATCGTGCGGCGATGGCTGTCTCGGGCGGCTACCGCGTAGTCATGTCCGAAGCCGGCCGATCCGGTGACGGCCGCCGACAGCCCCGCCGGCAGGGGGCGGGCCTCCACGACCGCGCGCGTGTGGGCGACGAGGCGGTCGGTGCGCATCGCGATGAAGTTGGTTGGGAACGCGGCCAGCACCAACGCCGCCTGCCCGTGGGGACCGACGGGACTGATCAGCAGGTTCCGCCACATCGGTTGGCCGGTCAGCGGGTTGGATGGGGCCTCCAGGGCTCGGGGCGAAAGGACCGTCACGCCGGCCAGATCCGCCACGTTGGCCTGGGCGGTGGGCGTCAGCAGGCGCCCGGCGACGCTCTCGATGGCGGCGTAATCGGCGGAGATGAGCGCCCCGTTTTTCCTCTCGAAGATCATGGCCGCTTCGCTCCGCCCGCTGCGTTGAGGGAAATAGCGGACCATCGCCTCGTCGGCGCGGCAGGAGGGTAAGTCGGCGGGCAGCAGGGGGGGTTCCTGCGATTTTCGAGGATCCTTGGGCGGCACCAGCGCCGCCAGCAGCACCGCCGCGCCTATCCAGGCGGCCAAGACGACCCAGCGGGCTCGGTACACTCTCTGGCCGATGCTTCCGGTTCCCTGGGACAAGGCTCTATCCGTTTCGCTTGCCGTCTTCGATGAGTTTCGCCGAACCACTTCGCGCCAGGATCGGCCGAGGCTACTTGAATTTCATTTCGACGCCGGTGGCGCGCCACGCCTCGATCAGCTTGCGGGCTTCGAGGAGCAGGTCCGACAATTGATTCGTGGCCGTGACCATCGTCTCGTAGAGCTGCGGGTCGTTGACCAGCTTGCCCAGCGTGCCCTGGCCGGAATCTATCTTTCGGGCGGCCCGATCCAGCGTGACCATCAACCGGGAGAGGTCGTCGGCGTCCTGGATGAGCTTGTCGGCCAGAGCGTTGATTTTCTGGCTGCTGTCGGTCGCGATGCCGGTAATCTGTCGGGTGGACTCTTTGGCCTGCTGGGCGAAGTCTTTAAGGGCCTCCATGGCGTCGGTGGCCTTGCCCGCCGCGTCCGCCGTTCTGGCCATCAGAGCTTCCATGTTTTCCTGGTTCTGAACGTTGCCGAAGATGGCATGCAGGTCGTCCAGGGTGCGGTTGATGCGTTCCAGCGTTCCGCGGAGGCCGGCGCTGGGTTCCGTCGTGGCCCCTGCCGGTGCGGTGGCGCCGGTCGTCGGCGCCAGGGCCTCGTTGAGGGTCTTGGCCAGTTTGGAAACGTTCATCATGGTCTCGTTCAGCTCCGGCGGGAACAGCCCGTTGCCGCGAGCGACGCCCTCCAGCACGGCGGAGCCGTCGTCGGGCAGGTACCGGGGCTGGCCGGTTTGACTGCTGATGGGCATGGGGCCTTCGGGAACCAGGTCCAGGTACCCCTTGCCGACCATGCCCTTGGAGAAGACCGTCGCCTGGGTGTTGGCCGGCAGGCGGATGGAGCGATCGATCCGCGCGGTGACGGTGATGCCCTTGGCCGGGTCGGCCGTCTCGGTGAAGTTCACGCCGATTATCTTGCCCACGCGGATGCCGTGGAGGTACACGTCGTCGCCGACGGTCATGTCGTGGGTGGAGTCGAACCGCATCGCCACGATGTAGCCGGTCTGCAGGAGCTGAGGGATGCCCGTGAAGATCAGGATGAGCATTCCCAGCAATCCCAGGGCGATGATGACCGTCAGTCCTACGGCGATGTTGCGGGTTCTGTCCGTCATAGCGGGTTCTCCGCGATTCTAGGTTTCGGGGCCGTCGTTGAAGCTTTCCAACCGTCCGGTGCGCAGTTGCGCCAGCTCCTCTTCACTGGCCCGGCCCTCGACGAATCGGGCTACGATCTCGTTGTCCACGTCGCCGAGGTGGTCGGGCGTCATGTCGGCGATGAATCGTCCCTGGTAGAGCATGACGACGCGGTCGGCGATCTTGCGCGTCGATTGCATGTCGTGGGTTACGACGAGGGCCGTATTGCCCAGCGTGTTCTTCAGCTTCAGGATGAGTTCGTTGATCAGGTCGGCGCGGATCGGGTCCAGACCGGTGGTCGGCTCGTCGTAGAGGATCACCTTAGGGTTCAGCACGATGGCCCGCGCCAGGGCGACGCGCTTTTTCTCGCCGCCGGACATTTCCTCGGGGAACTTCTGCTGGGCGCCGTCCAGGCCGACCACCCGGAGCACCTCCTGGCATCGCTGGCGGGCCACGTCCAGGCTGTGGCCGTTGCCCTCGATCATCGGGAAGCAGATGTTCTCTTCCACGGTCATCGAGTCGAATAAGGCCGCCCCCTGGAACAAAAAACCGATCTGCCGGCGGATCGGCACCAGCTCCCGCTCGCTCATGGCCGAGACTTCGTTTTCCTCAAAGTATACTTTGCCCTTGTCCGGCCGGATGAGGGAGACGATGTGCTTCAGCGTCACGCTCTTGCCGCAGCCGGACGGGCCGATGATCACCGTGATCTTGCCGGGGGCGATGTTCAGATTGACGGCGTTGAGAACGACCCGGCTGTCGAAGGCCTTGGTCACGTTCTTCAGCCGGATGATGGGCTCTGTGTCGCTCATGTGTCGGTTCACCGGGCCGCCGCCTGGGGACGTCGCGCCGGCCGCTTTAGTCTCCCAGCCTCAGCATCATGGCCGTTTCGTCGCAGGCCTCGGCCTTGGGGCAGGAAATGCACTCCCGCCAGACCTTCTCGGGAAGGTCTTGGCGGTCGATGACCTCAAAGCCGTGGCGGGTGAAGAAGTCCTTTTCATACGTCAGCGCGAATAGCCGCTTGACGCCCAGTCGCCGGGCGTCGGCCAGGGCGGCTTGAATCAGCGCCGAACCGACGCCTTTGCCCTGTTCCTGCGGGCGCACGGCCAGGGACTTCACCTCGGCCAGGTCCGCCCAGAACAGGCTGACGGCCACACATCCTAAAAATCGGCCTTCGGCGTCTCCAGCTACAAGAAAATCCCGCAAGGAATTATAGACGCTTTCGAGGCTTCGGTGCAGCATCTTGCCTCGTTCGGCGTAGTAGTTGATTACCTCGCAGAGGGCTTCGGCGTCGGCGACTGTGGCGGGTCGAATGGTCATCGCGCGTATTCTAACCAGTTGCCCGCCCGGCGGGTAAGCCAAAAGCGCCGCCGCGGCGGGGGCAGCGAGGGTCCACCAGTTTTCTAGCCGCCGGGGCCGAGGGGCGGTATCATGGCTGGGGCGCTCCTAAAATGACCGGGTGGAAAGGACGCGACTATGGCGGAACTGGTAAAACCGCGTTGCCTCTTCGTCGTTTTCGGGGCCACCGGGGATTTAACGGCCCGCAAGATCGCCCCCGCCCTGTACAACCTCCTCCGCGACGAAAAGCTCCCGGCGGAGACCGTCGTGCTGGGCGTGGCCCGGCGGCCGTTCACCGACGAACAGTTCCGCGACATGATGTTCGGGGCCCTGACCAAGCATTCGCGCAGCCAGCCGGTTGACCAGGAGCTGTGGAATCGCCTGGCCCCCAACTGGCACTATCACGCCGCCCGCTTCGACCAGGAGCAAGATTTCCAATCCCTCGCCGGGCGCATCCGTGAGCTGGAGGCGGCGGGTCCGCCCACCTGCCGGCTGCTGTATCTGGCGGTGATACCGGAGCAGTTGGAGCAGGTCGTGTCCAGTATCGGCAAGGCCGGCCTGAACAAGCCCGGCGCCGAGAACGGCTGCGTGCGAGTGGTGGTGGAAAAGCCCTACGGCACGGACCTGCCTTCGGCCGAGAAGCTCAACGCCTGCCTGCTGGACGTGTTCCAGGAATCCCAGGTCTGCCGCATCGACCATTACCTGGGCAAGGAGACGGTCCAGAACCTCTTGGTGCTGCGGTTCGCCAATGTGGTCTTCGACCCGCTGTTCAGCCGGCAGTTCGTGGACCATGTGCAGATCACCACGGCCGAGTCCGTCGGCATGGAAGGCCGCCGCGGGCCGTACTACGAGTCGGCCGGGGCGCTGCGCGACATGGTCCAGAGCCACATGCTCCAGCTGCTGGCCCTGATCGCCATGGACGTGCCGGCGCGGCTGGACGCCCAATCCATCCACAACGAGAAGGTCAAGGTCCTCCAATCCATCGTCTCGATGACGGCGGACCAGGTCGCCCATCGCACCGTGCGCGGGCAGTACGTCGCCGCCGCCGGCCAGGTCGGCTACCGCCAGGAGCAGGGCGTCGCGCCCGACAGCCAAGTGGAGACCTACGCGGCCTTGACGCTCTACGCGGACACCTGGCGATGGGCCGGCGTGCCGTTTCACCTGCGGACGGGCAAGGCCCTGGCCGCCAAGGTCAGCCGGATCGACGTCGTCTTCAAGCGCGAGCCGCTGGACCTGTTCAGCGAGCTGGGCTGCGACTTCCGCGGCCCCAACCGGCTGGTCATCCGCATCACGCCCGACGAGGGGCTCAGCCTGGTCATCGACGGCAAGGTGCCCGGCGTGGGCATGACGCTTCGGCCGGTGCGCATGGACTTCGATTACGGCGCGACGTTCGCCTCCGCCTCGCCGGAGGCCTACGAGCACCTGCTGCTGGACGCCATCCACGGCGAGACCACGCTGTTCCTGCGGGACGACGAGGTGGAGGCCTCCTGGCGGATCATCGACGCCATACGGGCTTCATGGAACCACAATGGAATGCCGAAGCTTATAATGTATCCCGCCGGCAGCCAGGGACCGGCGGAGGCCAAGCGGCTGCTGGGCGATCCGTACAGAGATTGGTATCCCCTTTAGTTTTTTTTTCGCCTTGTGCACCGGGTGCGGTTATGACGCAGGCGAGTCATCACGCCAAAGTCATCGTGGAGCGCACCGTCGAGCAGGCCACCGCGACGGCGGCGGAACTGTTCAAGACGATCATCTGCGAGGCGGTGGGGCATCGCGGCGTCGCGCACGTCGCCCTGGCCGGCGGCACGACGCCCCACGCGCTGTACCAGATACTGGCCGCCGGCGCCACCAGCGGCCAGATTCCCTGGCGGAAGGTGGAAATCTTCTTCGGCGATGAGCGCGACGTGCCGCAGGACCACGTCGAGAGCAACTACGGCATGGCCCAGCGGAACTTGCTGGACCACGTGCCCATCGACCTGGCCCGCGTCCATCCCATGCCCGCCGACGCCGACGACATCCAGGCCGCCGCCCGGCAATACGAGCAGGACATCCGCCGCATCGTCCCGGCCGACGGCGGCGACGTGCCGCGCTTCGACCTGATCCTGCTGGGCATGGGCGGCGACGGCCACACGGCCAGCCTGTTCCCCAACACCGACGCCCTGAAGGAACACAAGCACCTGGTCTACGCCGGGTTCGTGCCGGTCCTGGGCCGCAAACGCATGACCTTCACCTACCCGCTCATCAACGCCGCCCGGCACGTGGTTTTCCTGGTCACCGGCAGCGACAAGGCCGAGGCCGTGCTGGGCGTGCTGGGGGAGAGCGAGGACATCCGCAAGCAGCTCCCCGCCGCGGCCGTCCACCCGGCCCACGGCGCCCTGACCATGATCCTGGACGCCGCCGCCGCACGCCTCACAGGCATCGCCCCGGCTGGGGCGTAACCACATGCGGGGCGGGTGCCACGGCAGCGTTTCTTGCTGCCGTGTGAATGAATTATAGAGAGGTTTGCACGGCTGCACACAACACAGCCGTGGCACCGTGCAGAAAGGGTGATTTATGGCTGCACATCTTGATACGCGACGGGCGAGACTCTACGGACGGGGATTTCGGTGGACTACGTCGACACGCTTCTGGACAACAGTAGTTAGCATGTGTGTTGTTCCGCTTGGTTTTCTAAGTCCCATAGACTGTTCGCGATGGACTGGGAAAGAAGAGCCTCCCCCTATGCCGCCGGTAGTTATTGCCGTTGGTTGGAGTGCGGTTCTGTCCAACACAAGCGATCTTCCGCTAGGCATCGGTGGCGAACTTATGACTTGGTCAGCTAAAGCACCTCACCATACTGAGATACGTATGCTTTACGAAGGAACAGTCGAGGGCCACCCTGCCAAAGGGTACTCGGTGTGGGCCGATAGCAACGCTGGTCCAGCGAGTAAAGAAGTATACCGCGTTCTTTGCTCAGTGGTCAGGGAAGAGGGGCATCCGATAGTCGTGATCGAAGGGACTTCCGAAGTCGCCTGGCAACTTAAGGTTACCGAAGAGGGGAACAATGTAATCGTAGCCCAACAAGGGGATAAGGAGTCGGCTCTGCCGCTTGACCTACAGCCGGGACCGTTCCATATCAGGATTGAAGCTCGCGAGCAGAAGGAAACGAAGCAGAACCCTAGCTCGATGCCGCTTCCTACAACCGATCGATCTTCGCCGCCAGGATGAAGTCGCTTTCGTGCAGGCCGTTGATCTTGTGCGTCCACAACTCGATGCGGACGGTGCCCCAGGTGAAGTGAATCCACGGATGGTGGCCTTCCTGCTCGGCCAGGGCGCCCACGCGATTGACGAATTCCAGCGCCTTGGCGAAGTCGGGGAACTTCCACGTGCGGCTGATGTGATGCTCGTTGACGACCTCCCAGGCCGGGACGTGCTGGTGATATTCTTCGAGCTTCTCGCCCTTCAGCGGCGCCACGCCGCCGCGGCACGGAACGCATTTCTGATCGGCTAGAGACATAGGATGGCCCTTTCCGAACGCCTGTGAAGCCCCCGCCGTGAGGCGGGGGATGCCGTTCCTTATGAATGATATCCCCGTGCTCACGCACGGGGCTTTACGGACATGCTATATTTTAGAATTGTTTCCGCCGCCGCGCGGGGGGGATGCCCAGCAGCTTGCGGTACTTGGCCACGGTGCGGCGGGCGATGTCCAGGCCGCTTTTCTTCAACTCGGCGGCCAGGGCGTCGTCGTCCAGCGGGGCGGCCTTGTCCTCGCCCTCGATAATCTCGCGGAGCTTGACCTTCACGGCGTCCCAGGCGACGTTCTGGCCGTCGGCGGTGGTCGTGCCGCCGGAGAAGAACATCCGCAGCGGGAAAATGCCCACGGGCGTCTGGGCGTACTTGCCCGCCACCGCGCGGCTCACCGTGGCCACGTGCACGCCGACCTTGGCGGCGATGTCGGCCATCGGCAGCGGGCGCAGGGCCTCGGGGCCGTCCTCCAGGAACTGCCGCTGCACCTTGAACACCTCCTCGGCCACGCGGCGGACCGTCTCGCGCCGCTGCTGAATCGCCCCGATCAGCCACTGGGCCGAGCGAATGTTTTTCAGGATGAACTGCCGCGCCTGCGAGTCGGCGCCGCGATCGCGGGCCATCTTGCGGTAGGCCTTGGAGATGTACAGACTCGGCTGATTGCCATCCGACAGCGTGATCTTGATCTCCCCGCCGGCCAGCACTTCCACGAAGACGTCCGGCGAAATGACCGGCACGGTTCGCTGGCCCACCAGCGAGCCGGGCCGAGGGTTCAGGCGCGACAGGCTCTCGATGGCGGCCTTGATTTCCGGCAGCGATTTGCCGGTGCGCTTGACGATCTGCGGCAGGCGGTTCATCTCGATGTCGCGGAGGAACCGCTGCACCAGGTCCATTTCCAGCGACACGTCCGCCCCGGCGGTGGCCTCGGCCGCCAGTTGCAGCATCAGGCACTCGCGCAGGTCGCGGGCGCCCACGCCGGGCGGCTCCAGCGTCTGCACCAGCGACAGCGCCGCGCGCAGGTCGGCCAGGGAGACCGGCTCGTTGGTCTGCTTGGGCATCTCCTCCAGGGGCGTGCGGAGGTAGCCGTCCTCGCCGATAAAGTTGATGATCAGCCGGCCGGCGGCGCGGACGGATTCCGCGGCCTCGATGAACGCCCACTGCTGGAGCAGGTAATCGTTGAGCGACTGCTCCGGCGCGGGGGCGTTGGCCATGGCGTCCATCTTGGGGTCGCGCTCCCCACTGACCGGACGGGGCCGCGGGGAGGCCTCGCGGTAGGCGAGCTCCGAGTCGTACTCGTCCGCGAAGTCGTCCAGACGCTTGAAGTCTTCCTTGTGGTCGTCGGCGGCGTCCACCACCATGTCCCGCTCGCCGGAGGCGTCGGCCTCCTCGTCGCGGTTGGGCGGGGCCTCTTCGTCCACCCCCGGCTCGTGCAGCTCCAGCACGGGATTGGACTGAAGCTCCGCCTCGATCCGCTCCTGCAAGGCCAGCATCGGCAGCTGGAGGATCTCCATCGACTGGATGAGCCGCGGGGAGAGCTTCATCCGCTGCTCGAGCCTGAGCTGTTGCGACGCGTCAAACCTCATGACGCACCATTCTACGCGCGATCGGGCGGCGTTGGCAACGCTCGGCGGGGATTGAGGGGTTCAGCCGGCGTAAGCAGGGCACGCCGAGAGGGTTGGGGAGCGCTCACATCGGCCGGCGTTCGTTGATGGCGTCGGCGAGGATGGATTTTGCGGCGTATTCGATCTGTCCGCCGGCCGGCAGCCCGCGCGCCAGGCGCGTGATCTTCACGCCCTTGGGGGTCAGGAGCGACGTGATGTGCAAGGCCGTGCCGTCGCCGGCCACGGTGGGGTTGGTGGCCAGGATCACTTCCTTCACGCCGCCGGCGGCCACGCGGCGGACCAGCGGCTCGATGGTCAGGTCCTCGGCCTCGCTGCCCTCCAGCGGGGCGATGTGCCCCCCCAGCACGTGATAGACGCCGCGATAGGCGCCGGTGGACTCCAGGGCCAGGACGTCCTTGGGCTGCTCCACCACGCAGAGGATGCTCTTGTCCCGCCGCGGGTCGGCGCAGACCGCGCACAACTCGCCCTCGGCCAGGTTGAAGCATGTCTTGCACGGCCGGACGCGCTGCTTGACGTCGCGGATGGCGTCGGCCAAGGCCATCGCCTCCTGCGGCGTGCTCTTGAGCAGATAAAACGCCAGCCGCTCCGCCGTCCGCGCCCCGATGCCGGGCAGCTTGCCCAGCTCCGCCATCAGTCTCTGGATTGTTTCGCTATAGGCAGCCATGGCCGGTCACCCCAATAATCCGTCCATGCCGGGCGGCAGAGGCATGCCGCCGGTCAGTTCGTTCATGGCCTCAGCCGCGGCCGTGGCGGCCTTGTCCTGGGCGGCAGAGACGGCCGCCTTGATCAGGTCCTCCAGCATGGCCGCGTCGCCCTCGGCCAGCAATGGCGTGGAGATTTTCAGGTCCACCAGTTGCATCTTGCCATTGACCGTCGCCGTGACGGCCCCGCCGCCAGCGTCGGCGGAGTATTGGCTGGCGGCAATCTTGGCCTGGATTTCAGGCAGCCGCCGCTTCATTTCCCCAGCCAGCTTGATCATTTTTCCAAGGTCGCCGAACATTGTTCTCACTTATTCCTTGCTTGCGGTGCGGCGGCCTGCCGGCGGTTCAGGATTCTTCCGGACTGACCGGGCCTTGGTCCTTGCGGATGTCCACCACCTCGCCGCCGAACAGGTCCACCACCGCGCGGACGGAGGGGTCCTTGTTGATGGCGTTCTTTTCCGCCGTGCTGAGCCCGCCGAACGCCGGGCCGTTGGCGCCATTGGCGCCGTTGATCCGCTGGTAGCGGCACTGCACCTGCCTGCCGGCCAGGGCGGACAAGGCGGCGCTGATGGCGGCGTCCAGTTGCGAGGAGCACTTCTGGCGGAGCGTTTCGTGCTTGGCGTCGAAGGCCAGCGTCAGCACGCCGCCGTCGAAGGCCGCGACCTTGGCGGGGGCGATCAGGCCGGCCACCTGCGCCTGCTTGGCCGCCGCCAGGGCCTCCACCACCCGCATCCAGTTGCCCGCCAGCCACGAGGCGTTCCACTGCAACGCCACCGGCGCCGCACCGGCCGAGGGAGGCGACGGCGATGCGGCCGCGGCGGGGGCGGATTGGAATAGTGCGCTGGCCGAGGAACCACGCTGCGCCGGGGACGCGGCGGGCCGAGCCACGGGGCCGCCGGTCCGCAGCGTTTCCAGACGTTCGATGAGACTGCCGGGGTCCACGAACTTGTCTGCCTCGGCCAGGCGGACTAGCCCGGCCTCCAGCAGCGCCCGGCCCAGCGACGACGTGCGGACGTTGCGGGCCAGCATGGCTGCCACTCCCACCGCCTGGACCAGCGCCGGCAGCGAGAATCGCCCCGTCAGCTCAGCCACCTCGTGGCGCTGGGCGTCGGCCAGTTCCACCAGGTCGCTGTCGGTGCCGCACAGGGCGAGGATCATCATGTTTCGGAACACCTCGCCGATGGCGGCGGCCGCCGAGACCAGCGTAATGCCCGATTCCAGCATGCCGGCCAGTTCCGCCAAGGCGGCCGCGGACTGCCCGTCGGCAATCGCCCGGGCGATGGCGATGGTCCGCTGGTCGGCCGGTGTGCCCAGGACGCGCACGACCTCGGCGTCGGTGACTTTTTCCCCGCCGGCCAGGAGCTGGTCCAGCAGGCTCAGGCCGTCGCGCATGGAGCCGGCGGCGGCGCGGGCGATGCGAAACAGCGCGTCGGCGTCGGCGTGGACCTTCTCGGCCTTGCAGATCGCGGCCAGGTGGTCGGCGATTTTCCGCGTGGGGATGTTGCGGAAGTCGAACCGCTGGCAGCGGGACAGGATGGTGGGGGGGACCTTCTCGGCCTCGGTGGTGGCGAAGATGAACTTGACGTGCTCGGGCGGCTCTTCCAGCGTTTTGAGCAGGGCGTTGAAGGCCTCGCGGGTGAGCATGTGGACTTCGTCCACGTAGTAGATGCGGTAGCGGCTGCGTGCGGGGCGAAGGATGGCGTTGGCGCGGAGCTGGCGGATTTCATCGATGCCGCGGTTGGAGGCCCCGTCAATCTCGGCCACGTCGATGTCGTCGCCGCGGGCGATGGACACGCAGGCGTCGCAGCGGTTGCAGGGGGCCGGCGTGGGGGCCTTGGCCGAAAGGCAATTGAGCGCCTTGGCGAAGATGCGGGCCATGGTCGTCTTGCCGACGCCGCGCGTGCCGGTGAACAGGTACGCGTGCGCCACGCGGCCGGTTTCGATGGCGCCGACCAATGTGCGGGCGATCGGCTCCTGGCCGATGACCTGGTCGAACGTCTCGCTGCGGTACTTCCGCGCCAGGACAAGATAACTGGCCATGCGACTTTCCGTAGCCCTCCGTCCGTGCGGGGGCGGTTCGTTAATAGAAATGCCGTGCAACTTCGCGTCGAAACTCCGCGACAGGGGCCCGCCAAGCAGGCCAGCTCCAGCCAGGTTGCCCTCCGGCACACGCCGACGAATCGCTTATGGCTGCTTCCTTCCGGACCTGACCAGGTTCACGCGTCAACGTTGCAGAGGACCCAGCCTTCAACGCTACCTGAGCGACGGACTGGTCCCGCCACTGAGGCCCTCGGCGAAGCATTCGGTCCCGCACAAGCGGATTTCGGGTCATCCCGATTGCTCGGGAATCAGGGCACCGCTAGCGCCCCACCTAGCACGGCGAGGCCATCATATCCAGGCCGGGACGGGGGAGCAAGACACGCGGGGGAAAAGATATCCGCAGAATGTCGCTATTACGGCAGCAGCGGTACCACACGTGATCAGAATGGCCTGATTTTATCCGCTGCTTTGGGGCACTGGCTAGCGAGGTGCTTTCAGAGCCCAGACGAGTAGGATGATCCATGCCACCACCGTTGCTCCGAGCAGGAAATTGAGCAAAAAGATCGTCTTTATACGGGGGTGTTTTTGTCGAAAAGCCATGTAGGTTGGGAGAAAATAGATAAAGAGAAATACAATCGCAACTGGGAACATCCACAACTGAAATGTAAATGTCGCTAGCATGACCAATACTCCTGACAAAGGCGCAGTACCTCTCAGAGGTCAATGCTGAGAAGCACTACGCCGTCTTGCCCATGGAGGCCTGGAGCTTCTGCTTCATCATCCGGCCGACCTTGAACTTCACGGTCTTCTTGGGCGGGACCTGGACGCGCTCCAGGGTCTTGGGGTTCTGGGCCATGCGGGCGGCGCGCTGCTTGGTCTCAAAGACGCCGAAGTCGCGGAACTCCAGGCGATTGCTGCGCCCCAGCTCCTCGATCATCTCGTCGAGAAAGCTCTGCACGATCTTCTTGACCACCACGCGGGTGACGTCCGTCTTGTCGGCGATGCGGTCGACCAACTCTTTCTTCGTTACCGTGTGCATGAACGTCCCCTTCTCATTCAGTCCGCCTTGCGGCGGGTTCAAAATTATGTTACGTCCGATGATCTACGAAACGCAACGCGCTGTGAAGTGCCCGAAGTAACCTGCAATATGCGACTTATATTATCCATGGCCCGCGGCCGTTTCAAGTAATTTCCGCTATAAGTTTTCGCCGGTTTTTCCGGCCGGCGAAAGCTTACTCCTGGTACGGTCCGCGCGGGCGGAATTCCAGTTTCGACCGCCGCGGAATCAGGCCCTGCTCTTCGAAGAGCATCAGTTCGTTGTCGTGCTGCAACCAGCAGGCCGGCAGATAATAGTATTCCTGCGGGCCGATGGTCCAGAACCGTCCGACGTTATGGCCGTTCAGGAAAAGCTGGCCCTTTTTGGCGCCGGCCAGGTGCAGGAACAGCGGCACGTGCCGCTCGTCGCAGGTGAACTTGGCCGCGTACCAGGCCGGCTGGTCCTTGCCCACGATGTGCCCGCCGCGGGTCGGCGTGCCCCACGGCCGGAAGCTCCAGGCGGCGTCGTGCGACAGCGTCTCCAGCAGGCTGTGCAAGGAGAAGCTTTCCAGCGTTTGGTCGCTGACGTCGCCCCACAGCAGCAGCTTGATGACGTTGCGGCCTTTCTTCAACTCCGCCCCCAGCGTCACGTCGCCGAAGTTATTGCAGCCGGCCGGGAAAAAGCCCGCCGTCCGCTCGTTGCAGATCACCGCCACGGGGTGGGGGATGTCTGTGAACGACAGGTGCAGGGGCGTCACGCGGCTTAGCGAGACGTTGGCGACGGCTTCCCAGACGGCCGCGTGCTCCAGGGCCGGCAGGTAGTGCACGTGCTGGCGCGGAACGATGCGCCGCGGGAAGGTTTCGGCGCGCTGGAGCTTGAATTTCAGCGACATGGCCTCGGCGTCGTAGATGGGGCCGAACAGGCCCTTGGGTTCGCCGAACATCGGTCCGGAGGTGAATCGGCCGAGATTGTCCACCAGCGCCGTCAGGATATTTTTGCCGGATCCGGAGCCGGACTTGAACGTCGCCGCCATGGGCTGGCGGACGGCGTCGGCCCCGCGGCCCCAGGTGCCCAGGAGCTTGCCGTTGAAGTACAGCGTGGCGCGGTCGGAGCAGTCCGGCAGGAACAGTTGCCGCCGGCCGGGCTTGACGTTGGAGAACTCCACGCGATACCAGGTGTAGCCGTAGTGCTGCCCCAGGTGGTCGGCGCTCCGTGCCCGGTCGGCCTTCTGCCATTGCAGGTCCTTGGCGGTCGACTCGCGACAGACGGCGATGCGGTGCCAGGCGCCCAGCCGCGGCGCGGCCGCCGTGCGCGGCAGGGGCTTGGCCTTGTGGCGCGTCAGCGTGCCTTCGGCTAGCGACAGCGCGACGTATTCTTCGGCGCCCTTCAGTTCGGCTTCCTCGACGGTATTGCCGACGAACTGCGGGCCGAAGACCAGTGCCTCGTCCACCAGCCAGGTTCGCATCGCAAGCTCGCTGCGGACGACGATCACCGTCAATCCCTGATGCTCGACGATCTTGGGCTCATCCTCGGCCGGCACGGGGATGGCGAGTTCCTTGCCGTTGACGCTGATCCGCCCCTGCCAGTCGGCCGGGCCGTGCAGGACGAGGAATTTTTGGGCGAATAGCCCCAACGGCGTGAGGTTGGAGTAATCCAGCGTGGCAGTGGGGCTGAGTTTCAGGTCCACCGGCACGGCCGCGGCGCCGAGGGGTTCCAGTGGCACGTCCAGCTCCTTGCCGGCCGGCAGGGAGACGTGGACGGCGGCGATGTCGACCCGCCCGTTGTTGGTGACCACGGCCCAGCGGCCCAAGGGGCCGGAGAGGTTCAGCACGGCCGTGGCGTCGTGGATGCTGGCGCCGGGGGGGTCCATGGCGGCCTGGGCGAAGTACGGGCCCATGTGGTTGGCCAGCATGTTCACCAGGCGGGTGGCGTAGTACTTCTCGGTCAGCCCGCCGCCCTCGGCGATGGGGGCGTCGCAGTCGTAGCTGGTCGTCTGGTAGGCGGCCTGGCCTGATTCCAGCCGGCCGCCCCAGAAGTCGAAGTTCGTCCCGCCGTGGAACATGGCGTAGTTGAACTGTCCGCCGAGGCCGAGGATCTCCATCGCGCGGCGGGCGACTTGGCGGGCGTCGCGCCGCGGATGGGCGCCGCCCCAGCAATCGGCCTGGCCGGTCTGGAATTCCGAAACCACCAGCGGGAGGTTCGGCTGCCGCAGCCGCAGACGCTTGAGCATCTGCACGGCGTCGTCCCAGGCCTGGACGGATTCGATGCCGTCCGGCAGCGGCGGCTCGGAGAACAAGTTGGCGGTGATGATCGGGATCTCAAAGCCGTACCGGCGGAAAAGCTGGTGGATGAACTGAAGATAGTTCAGCCGGTCGGGCATGGTGGTAAAGACGTACTCGTTTTCGTTCTGGATCAGGATGATGTTCCCGCCGCGGGTGACCTGGAGCTCGGCCAGGCGGGGCAGGACCTGGCGGAAGTACTTGTCGAAGTAGTGCGTGAAGGCGGCGTTGGCGGTGCGGTAGGCGATGCCTTGTTTGGTCGTCAGCCAGCCGGGCAGGCCACCGAAGTCCCAGCCGTCGCCGATGTAGGGCCCCGGGCGCAGGATGACGTACAGACCCATCTGGGCCGCCAGGCGCACGAAACTGGTGACGTCGTGATCGCCGGCCAGCTGCCACTGCCCCTCGGCCGGCTCGTGAAAGTTCCACGCCACGTACGTCTCGATGCAGTTCAGCCCCGCGCGTTTGGCCTTCAGCAGGCGATCGGACCACAGGGCCGAGGGCGTGCGGAAATAGTGGATGGACCCGCTGACCAGCCAGATGGGTTTGCCGTCCACAAAAAAGCATCTATCGTCATGTGTTACAGTGGCCATTCGTCTGTCAGCCCCCTAAACCGTCGCCTCAGAAATGGGTTCGCCAAGATGCGAAGCATTTGTGGCATGAGTTTACGTTTTGTCATAGACCATGCAACAGAAAATAGGACGCAGAATCGGTTTGCGGCTAAAAATGGCGTACGATTTAGCAGTCTAGCCTAAAAGGTATGCTTATCATATTTTCTGGTTCCATAGTAGTAATATTTTGAATAAGTCAAAACGTTGTGTTTTATAAGTACTTTATTTTTATGGCATTACACTCAATATGCCTTCCTGGTCGCACTCCATGCTCATGCGAAAAAACTGAATAAGATAAGCTTATGAATAAGTTCAAACGTGGGTGAAAAATAGCCCTAATCTGGGATGAAAAAATGGGCTAACATCGCCTGGCGGCTTCAGTAAACCCGCCGTGGCAGCCTGACGGGCCTTCCCAGGCGTTGGGAGCGGTACAGGCCCTCCAGGATGGCGATGACGGCCCGGCTTTGGGCAGGTGGCACCGGCACGGCCGTGCGGCCAAGGATGGCCTCGGCGAACAGGCGGATCTCTGTGTGGTAGGGCTTTTCGGCCGCCTGGCGGACCTCCAGTCGCTTGTCGGCGAAGTCATGGCGGGTGTGGTCGTAGTACTCGCATTCCGGCCAGGTCGCGCCGGCCTCGGTGCCGAACAGGTCGATCCGCTGCTGCTGGCGGATCTTGGTGTTGAGCATCCAGCTGCATTCCAGCGTCAGCGCGGCGCCGTCGGCGAAACGCACCAACGCGGCGGCGAAGTCTTCCACGTCCAGGCGCTTCTTGTCGAAGCAGCCCCAGTTCCATTCGCTCCAGCTATCCGGCCGGCGGGCCAGCTTGGTCACGGCCAGGCCGTCCACCGAGACCGGATCGAAGTTGTCCATTAGGTGCATGGCCAGGTCCAGCACGTGGACGCCCACGTCGATGCACGCCCCGCCGCCGGAAAGCCGCCGGAAGATAAAGCCCTCGCGCGTGGGCAGCATCCGCCGCCGCAGGTACCAGGCGCGGGCGTAGTAGACTTCCCCCAGCGGATGGCGCATCAGGTATTTCTTGAGGGCCAAGCTGGTGGACTCGAACCGCTGGTGTTGGGCGCACATGAGCTTTCGCCGCGCCTTGATCGCCGCGGCCATCATCGCATCCACGTCCTTGGCCGTCAGGGCCAGGGGCTTTTCGCACAGCGCGTGCTTGCCGCTGCGCAGGGCGGCGATGGTCAGGGGGGCGTGGAGGCGGTTGGGCGTGATGATGTCCACCACGTCGATGTCTTTGCGGGCCAGCAGCCGCCCGGCCGAAGGCTCGACGTCGGGAATGCCGAACATCTTGGCCCGCTCGACCGCGCGCGAACGGACGATGTCCGTGATAGCGACCAGCCGGACGCCCTTGAGGCGCGTCCAGCCCTCACCGTGCATGCCGGCGATTCCCCCCGCCCCGATCATGCCCACGCGCAGCGGCCGGCTCATGGAATGGCTCTCCTTTGACTCCAGCGGCTTTCCAAACGCTGATAAAAGCATAGGACAACGGCGGGGCATTCACAAGACTTGCAACCGCCGCGGTGAGCTCGCCGCTGTCCGCCGCGCCGCGGAGCCGGGGCGAAGCGTCCAAGACCCGCCGAATCCTTGATTCGCCTTGACAGCCTTTGCGGCCAAACCTACCATCGGTCCCCGGCGAAAAGCAAAGTTCCGCTAGCCTGGAGGACGGGTAAATCATGGGTTCGTTCATACGCCGTTTCGCGGGTGTGTTCCTGGGAATTCTCTTGTGTTGGAGCACGATGGCCTGGGGCCAAGGGGCCGCCAGGACGGCCACGTCCCGGCCTCGATCGCGGGGCGGGAGAGCGGCAGCCGTGACGACGACAGCTCCGGCCCCGGCCGCGGCCACGGCTCCGGCGGCCACCATGCCGGCGGAAGCGCTGCCGGAGATTCAGATTCCCGCGATGTCGCTGAAGTCCGGCCTGCTCGAGGCCGACCTGACCGTCGTCGACCGCTACATCGCCTTCTGGGTGGGCAAGCTGACTAACGCCACCGACGAGAACACCATTCTGGAAGCCCGCAAGCGTTTAATCACCGGTTATCGCAAGTACGACAGTTGGCAGTACCAGAACGTTTACGCGGGCCGGGCCTCCAAGGCCCTGCTTCCCCTGCTGGAGGTGCAGGAGGTGCAAAAACAGATCAACGCCGCCCTGGCGATCTCGCAGATGCGCCAGGTGACCGTTCAGCCGGCCCTGGAAGTGCTGGTGGTCAATCCCAATCCGGCCCTGCGGCTGTACGGCTGGGCGGGATACCGGGGCATCCGCATGCTGGTGCTGGGCCAGGGCAAAGAAGCGGTGGACGTGATGATGAAATCGCTGGCGAAGGCGTCGCTGACGGAGGATTCCGGGGCGGTGATGGGCGCGGTCCTGGGGATGATGTACCTGGACCCGGACCGCCCCTCGATGGTGACGCCGGTGATGTTCGAAGACGCGCGCGAGCGGTTGTTCCAGACGTTCCGCCAGGCTTGGCCGCGGGTGTGCACCAAGGTGCTGGAGGGCGACGCGGATATGACCGCCGCCGCCGGCGACGGGCTGAGCGCCCTGCGGAAAATGTCGGCCGGCGTGGCCGCCAAGGGAGAGATTCCGCAAGGGGCGGTGCAGATGATCGTAGACCTGGCGTCCTGCGCGTCCAAGGCCTATGCCAAGGCCGTGGGGAACGGCTTGCCGTCCGTCAGCGCCGAGGCGCTGCTTCGCGACAGCGAGGACGCCCTGAACGCCATCACGGAGCTGCGCCGGGCGCCGATTTCCGAAGCCCTAGCCGCCAAGAACGAGGCGGAACGCGCCGCGGCGGTCGATGACGCCGTCGACAAGTGGATCGACTTCCTCAAGAACGCCAACTGGCCGATTCAGGAGCCGAAGTTCCAGGCCTCCGCGGGGGCCGCCACGTCGCAGCCGGCCCCGGCAGCAGCGCCGGCCCCGACCTCGACCCCATAATCCCGTCCTACGGATAGAATGCATCCAACGTCGCGATTTGCGGCGCCTATCGGCAGGTGAATCGCCATGTCCGCTCGCTCCATCGCCCAAGACCCGGCAGACTGGCGGACCTCGGTGGCGGTCGCCGCGCTGAACGAGCAGACCTTCATCCGTCTCGTGCTGAGCGGCCAGGTCGGTCCCGGCGCGCCGGGATCGCCGCGATGGAAAAAGGTTTCCGTCCGGCCGGTGCTCGTCCGCGGCCGGCGGTGCTGGCAATTCTCGTACTTCGACGCCGCCCGCAACGTCGTGGCCAACTTCACCCGCGCCAAGCTGGACAAGCCCCTGGCGGACGTCCTGGCCATGCCTTTCGGCCACGTCGAGGTGCAATCGACCGCCGGCGGCCTGCACATCCGCATCACGAAAAAGGGCAAGGTGCTGATGAGCCGCGGCAAGCCCGCCCCCGCGGCCGCCCCGGCCGACCTGGCCCACAACCGCCCCAAGGACTACCTGCTGCCGCCGGAAAGCCACGGGCCGTTCCTGCGGGCCATCGGCGTGGCCGATAGCCGCGGGCAGGTCCGGCCGACCATGCAGGGCAAGTTCGCGCAGGTGAACGAGTTCTTGCGCGTCATCGACCAGACGATCGCTCCGTTGGGCCGTGGCGGGCGGACTATTTCCATCGTCGATTGCGGCTGCGGCAGCGCGTACCTGACCTTCGCGGCGTTCCATTTTCTCCGCAATGTTCGCGGCCTGGACGTTCGTGTGGCCGGCATCGACGCCAAGGCCGATCTGGTCGCCAAGTGCGCGGCGCTGCAAAAGGAGCTGGGCTACCAAGAGCTGGAGTTCTCCGCCTGCACCATCGCCGACTATGCCCCGCCCGGGCCGGTGGACGCGGTGCTCAGCCTGCACGCCTGCGACACGGCCACGGATGAAGCTATCGCCCGCGGCGTGCAGTGGGGCAGTGCCGTCATCCTGGCCGCCCCGTGCTGCCAGCACGAGCTGCATCATCAGCTCAAGACGGAACTGTTCCGCCCGCTGCTGCGGCACGGCATCCTCCGCGAGCGCCTGGCTGACCTGCTGACCGACGCGTTCCGCGCGGCCGCCCTGCGAATCACGGGCTACCGCACGGCCGTGGTGGAGTTCGTCTCGCCGGAACACACGGCCAAGAATCTCCTGATTCGCGCCGAGGCGGGCCTCAAGCCCGGGGCGGCGGAATTCATCCGCGAATACCAGGCCCTCCGCGACTTCTGGCAAGTCCGCCCGGCCATCGAGGAATTGCTGGGGGAATCTTTTCGTCATTTCCTGGCAGCAGACTAGTATTCCTCAGTGATTGTCCGGTAATCCGGTTCCCTTCCGGCCGTTTCAGTTGACGGGCGCTGCTGCGGCGGTGTTTACTATCGCCGGAGCCGCCGGCGGATAGGCCAGACGAAAGGAATCGTGATGAGATCGGGAAGAAAAACACTGCTCATCCTGGCGTGTGTGGTCGCGGTGGCCGTCGCCATCGTCGGCTGCGAGAAAAAGGCCGACCATCAGCCGACTACTCAGCCGGTTCGACCTAGCTCATCGCAAGCGGCCGCCACGCAAGCTGTTTCGCCTACGGGCCAGCAAATCTTTCGGCCGCGGGGCGGCGGGCTGGCGGGCATCTTCGGCCCGGCCACGGCGGAGGGCTACAAGCCCGTCATCGGCCGATTCGGCGGGCGGATCGTCTTGGCCGCAATGGGGGAGCCCAAGACGTTCAATCCCATCGTCGCCAACGAGACCTCTAGCACCGACGTGGCCGGCTTGATGTGGGAAGGCCTGACCATCACCAATCCCTGGACGACGGAGGTGGAGGCCAACCTGGCGATCAGTTGGACGCACGACGATAGTGGCCTCGTCTGGACCATCCGCCTGCGCCCGGGCGTCCAGTGGTCCGATGGCAAGCCTTTCACGGCGGACGACGTGGTATTCACCTACCAGACCCTCTACGACCCCAACATCAGTGCGCCAATGCGCGACCTGCTGAGCGGGCCGCACGGGGAGAAGTGGAAGGTCGAAAAAATCGACGACCTGACGGTGCGCTTCACGCTGTTCCAGAAAAACGCCATCTTTCCCGAGCTGATCGGCCAGGCGATCATCCCGCGGCACGCCTTCAAGCCGCTGGTGGACGGCGGGCGGTTCGACGCGGCCCTGGGGACCGACACGCCGCCGGAGAAGTTCGTGGGCACCGGCCCGTTCCTGCTGGCCCGCTACGAGATCGGCAACCGCGTCGTCATGAAGCGCAACCCGCTGTACTGGCGGACCAACGCCGCCGGCCAGCGCCTGCCGTATCTGGACGAGATGGTCTTTGTCACCGTGCCCGACTTCAACGTGCAGATGCTGAAGTTCCAGAATGGCGAGGTGGACGTGCTTCAGATGCGGCCGGCGGATTTCCCCATCCTGGCTAGCCAGCGCCACGCCGACTTCGACCTCTATCGCCTCGGCCCGCGCCTGGGCTGCTTCTTTCTGTTCTTCAACCAAAACAGCGGCTCGGACAAAGGCGGCAAGCCCTTCGTCGATCCGCGCAAGCTCACCTGGTTCCGCGACCCGCGCTTCCGCCAGGCCATGGCGTACGCCGTGGACCGCCGGAGCATCGTGAACGACGTCTTCAACGGCCTGGCCTATCCTGAATACGCCGAATACCCCGACCAGCTCCACTTGCCGTTCGTCCCGCCGGATATGCCGCGGTTCGAATACAATCCCGCCAAGGCCAAGGCGCTATTGGCCGAGATGGGCCTGAAGGATCGCAACGGCGACGGCGTGCTGGAGGACGCCGACGGCCGGGCGGTGGAGTTCAACCTCACCACCAACGCCGAGAACACCGACCGCGTCAAGGTGGCCGAGGTCATCCGCAAGGACCTGGAGAACCTGGGCATTCGCGTGAACTTCCGCCCGATGGCCTTCAACACGCTGGTCAGCAAGCTGGACGCCACCTTCGACTGGGAGGCCTGCCTGATGGGCCTGACGACCAGCCTGGACCCGCACTTCGGCGCCAACGTGTGGCTCAGCAGCGGGCAGACCCACATGTGGTTCCCCCAGCAGAAAACGCCCTCGACGAAATGGGAGGCGGAGATCGACAAGGTCTTCGCCGAAGGCATCCAGGAGCTGGACCCGCAGACGCGCGCGAAGATTTATTGGCGCTACCAGGAAATCGCCGCCGAGGAGCAGCCGCTGATCTACATCGTGACGCAGGAGGGCCTGGTCGCGATCCGCACCAAGTTCGCCAACGTCTTTCCCACGGGCCTGACGGCCATGCCGCAGTGGGGCGTGCTGAACCATCTGGAGGAGATTTACATTAAGGCGGATTAGAAGGACGCCATGGGCGCGTACATCGTTCGGCGCATCCTGATTACGCTGGTGATGCTGCTGGCGGCTTCGGTGCTGGGCTTCGGCGTCATGAAGCTCACGCCGGGCAATTATTTTCAGCGCCTGTTGCAGGACCCGCGGATCAACCGGACCTACGTCGAGCAGGAAATCGCCAAGCGCGGGCTGAACAAGCCCGTGACCCAAC
Source organism: Phycisphaerae bacterium (assembly GCA_049510055.1). GTDB lineage: Bacteria > Planctomycetota > Phycisphaerae > SM23-33 > SM23-33 > JALHTV01. The sequence goes on from JBEKZI010000002.1 coordinate 40,031, forward strand.
AATACGGCCTGTGGCTGTGGCGGTTGGGGCACGGGGACATGGGGACGAGCTTCATCCACAACCAGCCGGTCGCGAAGGTCATCGGCAGCCGGCTGATCAACACGCTGGTCATGAACCTGGCCGCCATCACGGTCACCTGGGTGCTGGCCATCCCGCTGGGCATCTACGCGGCCGTGCACCAGTACCGCTGGTCCGACAAGCTGCTCAGCGGCCTGAGCTTCGTGGGCATGAGCACGCCGGGCTTCTTTCTGGCCTTGCTGCTGATGTGGATTTTCTCGGGGCTACTGGGCCTGCTGCCGGCCGGCGGGCTGACCGGCGTGGACCACGACAGGCTCTCCGTCGCGGGCAAGTTGGCCGATTACGCCGCCCACCTGGCCATCCCGACCGTCGTGCTGTCGGTGGGCGCATTGGCCAGCCTCCAGCGGATCACGCGGGGCAACATGCTGGAGGTGCTCCGCCAGCAGTACATCGTCACCGCCCGCGCCAAGGGGCTCAGCGAGCGGCGGGTGATCTACCGCCACGCGCTCCGCAACGCGATCAATCCGCTGATCACGATCTTCGGCTACGAATTCGCCGGCCTGTTCAGCGGGGCGGCGCTGATGGAAATCATCCTGAACTATCCCGGCATGGGCATGCTCATGTACGACTCCATCCAGGCCAAGGACGAGCCGATGGTCATGGCCGGGTTCCTGATGGGCGCGATGATGCTGCTGCTGGGCAATCTCCTGGCCGACGTCCTGCTGGCCGTCGTCGACCCGAGGATCAGCTACCGGTAAGAACCATGGCCAAAGAAACGTTCCACGACGAGACGGCGGTGATGGCAGAGGCCATGGGGCCTTGGAAGCTGGCCTGGCGCCAGCTTTGCAGGCATCGCCTGGCCGTCTGGGCCGGGCGAATCCTCGTGGCCATGTATCTCATCATGCTGCTGGACGGTTTCCTGTGTCCCTACGATTACGACTCCCAGCGGCGCGACCACGCCTACCATCCGCCCAGCCGGCTGCACGTCTTCGACGCGCAGGGCCGGTTCCATCTCCGCCCGTTCGTCTACGGCAGCGGCTACACTTTCGATCCCGTCACGTTCGAGCGGCGATGGACGGAGGACCCCGGTCAGATTTATCCGCTGCGATTTTTTGCCGCCGGCGACTCGACGACGATGCTGCTGAGCCTGATTCCGATTCATTGGCACTTGTTCGGCGTGGACGCCCCCGGGCGGCTGTACCTGCTGGGGGCCGACTACAACGGCCGCGACATCTTCAGCCGGCTGATCTTCGCCGGCCGCGTCAGCCTGACCATCGGCCTGGTGGGCACGACCATCAGCATGGTCATCGGCATGCTCATCGGCGGGCTCAGCGGCACCCTCGGCGGCTGGGGCGACAATCTCATCCAGCGCCTCTGCGAGCTGATCATGCTCATCCCCGGCCTGTACACGTTGATGATCCTATACAACGCCCTGCCCGCGGGGCTCAGCAGCGTGCAGGTGTACTTCGGGGTGGTGGTGATCCTGGCCTTCATCGGCTGGGCGAGCCTGGCGCGGATCATCCGCGGCATGGTGCTGAGCATCAAGACCAGCGACTTCGTGACGGCCGCCCGGGCCGCGGGCGTCGGCCCTTGGCGGATCCTGGTCCGCCACGTGCTGCCCGGCACGTTCAGCTACGCCATCGTGGCCGCCTCGCTGAGTATTCCGGCCTACATCCTGGGCGAGAGCGGCCTGAGCCTCATCGGCATGGGCATTCAGGACCCCACGCCCAGCTGGGGCAACATGCTCCACGATGCCGTCAACATCGCCGAGTTGACCAAGCATCCCTGGCTGCTGTGGCCGGGGGCGGCGATCTTCGTCACCGTGATGGCCTTCAACTTCCTGGGCGACGGCCTGCGCGACGCCCTGGACCCGCGCATGAGGACGTCATGAGCGCCAACGGCACGCTGCTGCGCGTCTGCGGCCTTTCGACGGTGTTTCACACCGCCGAGGGGCTGGTCCGCGCGGTGGATGGCGCCAGCTTCACCGTGCCGCGCGGGCGGACCTTCGCCCTGGTCGGCGAGAGCGGTTGCGGCAAGAGCGTCACGGCGCTGTCGATTTTGCGGCTGATCCCCACGCCGCCGGGGCAGATCGTCTCCGGCCGCGTAGAGATGGGCGGCAAAAACCTGCTCGACATGGACGACGATCAGATACAAGCCGTCCGCGGCGGGCAGATCAGCATGATCTTCCAGGAGCCGATGAGCTCGCTGAACCCCGTCTTCACCTGCGGCAGCCAGATTGTCGAGGCCATCCGCCAGCACCGCCGCGTGCCCGCCGCCCGCGCCAGGCAGCAGGCCGTCGAAATGCTGGCCAAGGTGGGCATTCCCGACCCGGCGCAGCGGTTCCGCGAATATCCGCATCAGCTTTCCGGCGGCATGCGCCAGCGCGTGATGATTGCCATGGCGTTGTCGTGCGGGCCGCAATTGCTCATCGCCGACGAGCCGACCACCGCCCTGGACGTGACCATCCAGGCGCAGATTCTGGACCTGCTCCGCGGCCTCCAGGATCAAATCGGCCTGGGCATCCTGCTGATTACCCACGACTTGGCCGTGGTGGCCGGCATGGCCGACGTGATCGGCGTGATGTACGCCTCCAAGATGGCGGAACTGGCCGGCGTCGAGCCGCTGTTTCGCCAGCCGCTGCACCCGTACACCCAAGGGCTGTTCCGCTCACTTCCGCGGCTGGGCGCTACCAAGACGCGCCTGGAGGCCATCGGCGGCAACGTGCCCAACCCGCTGGCCTTTCCCGCCGGCTGCAAGTTCCACCCGCGATGCCCCATCGGCCACGACCTGCCGCGATGCCGCACGCAAGAGCCGCCGCTGCGCGAGGTCCGACCGGCCCATTGGGCGGCCTGCTGGGAGTGCCCCGGCTACGCCGAGGCGCCGCAGACCGACCCGGCCGGCGCCGGCGGCAAGGAGGCCGGTCATGCCTGACGCCGGCGGCGACATCCTCCTGAAGGTCGAAGGGCTGCGGACGTACTTCCCCGTCCGCCGCGGCCTGTTTTCGCGCGTCCACAATTACGTCCGCGCGGTGGACGGCGTGGACCTGACCGTCCGCCGCGGCCGAACGCTGGGGCTGGTGGGCGAGAGCGGCTCGGGCAAGACCACCGTGGGCCGGACGCTCCTGCGGCTGATGCCGGCCACGGCGGGGCGGGTGATCTTCGACGGCGTGGACGTGTTTTCGCTGCGGCGCCGGCCGCTGCGAAGCCTGCGGCGGCGGATGCAGATGATCTTCCAGGACCCCGTCGGCTCGCTGAACCCGCGCATGTCGGTGGGGGACATCGTGGCCGAGCCGCTGGCGGTGCATCACATCGTGCCGCGCCGCCAGCGCCGCCGGCGCGTCGCGGAGATGCTGGAGCGCGTGGGCCTGTCGCCCGAACACGCCAACCGCTATCCGCACGAATTTTCCGGCGGCCAGCGGCAGCGGGTCGGCGTCGCGCGGGCGCTGGCGACCGGGCCGGACCTCATCGTGGCCGACGAGCCGGTCAGCGCCCTGGACGTGTCCATCCAGGCCCAGGTGCTCAATCTGCTGGGCGACCTCCAGGCGGAGATGGGCCTGGCGTACCTGTTCATCGCGCACAACCTGGCCGTCGTGGAGCACTTTGCCGACGAGGTGGCCGTGATGTACCTGGGGAAAATCGTCGAGCAGGCCTCGCGCGACGCCCTCTACGCCCGGCCGACTCATCCGTACACGCGGGCGCTGCTGTCGGCCGTGCCGCAGCCGGTCCCCGGCCGGCCGAAGCAGACCATACGCCTGGCGGGGGAAGTCCCCTCGCCGATCAATCCGCCGCCTGGATGTGCGTTCCATCCCCGCTGCCCGCTGACGCGCCAATTGGCTGAAGATACCGACGCCGGCCGGACGGTGACGATCCTCAGCGAGGGCGAGCCGGTGCGCATTCTGGCCCGTTGCATGACCGAGCAGCCGCGATTGCTCCCCATCCCCGACGACCCCACGCATTGCCACGCGTGCATGATTCAGCAGTAATCGCGAGTCGCGAATCTCGAATTGTTTTTCGACCTCCGACCTTCGACCTCCGAACTTTATTTCTCCCCCAGCGTCTCCAGAATCCGCAAGTAGCTCTCATAGCGTCGCGGGCGGATCATATTCGCCTCCACGGCCGCCCGGACGGCGCAATCCGGCTCGTGGGTGTGCGTGCAATCGCGGAAGTGGCAACTGGGGGCGTACGCGTCGAACTCCGGGAAGTACCACGGCAGTTCGGCGGCCGCCAGGTCGACGCCCAGCTCGCGCACGCCGGGGGTGTCGACGACCAGCCCCCCGGCCGGGGGCGGCAGGTCGTAGATGCGGGCCGCGGCGGTGGTGTGCCGCCCGCGCTCGTCTCGCATGCGGATGGGCCGCGTGGCGGCGGCCGCGTCGGGAATCAGGGCGTTGATCAGCGTGCTCTTGCCCACGCCCGATGCCCCGGCCAGCACGGTCCGCCGGCCGGTCAGCGCCGCACGCAGTTCCTCCAGGCCCGCGCCCGTCAGGGCCGAGCAGAGGATCGTCTTCAGCCCCAGGTCGTCGAATCCTGCCAGGGTCGCCTTGGGCGGCTTGGCCAGGTCGATCTTGTTGATCGCCAGCAGCGGGCGCAGCTCGCCGCGCTCGGCCACGATGAGAAAGCGGTCCACCACGGCCGCCCGGAGCGCCGGCTGGCGCACCGACATCACAATCAGCAACTGGTCCACGTTGGCGACCAGGACCTTCTCCAGATGCTGCGTTTCGTACTTGTCGAACCGCTTGGCCGATCGCGGCTGGGGGCGCACCAGCGCGCTGGATCGCGGCTGGCGGGCCAGGATCATGCCGTCGGCGCGGTCTTTGTCGCCGCCGGCGGCGCTGACGTGCTCCCGCAGAGTTAATGCGACCGTCACGACGTCGCCGACGGCCAGGGCGCTGGAACCTTCCGGCGCGCGGAACGTCTTGACGATGCCGCACAATAGCGCCCGCCCCTGGATCCGCACGATCGCCCCGCCGGGGAAAAAGCCCATGACCAGCCCCTCGGCCTTGGGCAGGCCTTCCAGGTTTTCCTGCGGCGCCTCCAGGCGGTGGGCGGGCAGCTTTACCTCGCGGCGGGCAGACCTGCGCTGAGACGTGGTCCTGTCGGCCACGTCATCGCTGGACATAGCGTTTTGCCAATCCTTGATGCGATGCTGAGATTTTCCTTTGTGTCGAGCCACGGTTGATCTCGGTGTCTATGTTCGGCTATGAGTAGCGCACCGCACCAGCGAGCGAAGCAGGCGCGCATTGATCAGGTCCCACGCCCGGCCGCGATTGTCAAGGCCCTTGGGCGTTTCAAGAAGCCCTGCTACGGCGGCCAGGCGGGGATCGTTGACGAAATTTGCGAATCCCCGCCGGCCGATTTGCCCGCGGCCAATGTGGACGTGGCGGTCCAGCCTGCTACCCAGCGGGCCCAGCGAATCGTTCAGGTGCACGGCCCCCAGGCGGTCGGGGCCGATGACGCGGTCGAATTCGGCCATCGTCTGCCGGTAAGCCTGCGGCGTGCGGACGTCGTACCCGGCGGCGAAGACGTGGCAGGTGTCCAGGCACACGCCGAACCGCTCGCCTTGCTCCAGCAGGGCCAGGATGTCCGCCAGCTCCCCGAATGTTCCGCCGATGGTGTGGCCTGCCCCGGCGGTGGTTTCCAGCAGTATCCGCGGGGAAGGGTGCGGGCAGGCAGCCATGATCCGGTTGAGCGCCTCGGCGATGCGCCGGATACCTTCCTGCCGGTCGGGGCAGGAGCCGGGATGGATGACCAGGGCGTCGATCCCCAGCCGTCCGCAGCGGTCCAGTTCCTCGGCCGTGGCGGCCAGTGATTTTTGGCGGACTTCCTGCTCGCCGGCCAGGTTCACCAGGTACGAGCCGTGCGCCACGACCGGCCCGATTTCCAATTCCCGCCGCGTCCGCCGGAAAAGCTGGGCGGCCCGGGCCGTCAGCGGCGGCGCCGACCACTGCCGCTGATTGCGGACGAACATGGCCAGGGCGTCGAAGCCGTATTCACGGGCGCGGACCAGCGCCTGCTCCAACCCGCCGGCAATGCTCATGTGGGCGCCCAAAAGCATGGCCGGATTTTACACAAGGGGCGGGTCGGGCGACATCGCCGGCTGTTTCGGCTGGTTTCGGTGGACAGCGCCGGCGGCTATGATGGTGGTGGCAAGGCGGGGCGGAACCCATGGCCAAGAGCTACGAGACGATCGACCACCCGGCCGACGCCGGTCTGGAGGCCCGGGCCGACACGCTGGCGGAACTGCTGGAGGCGTTGGCCGAGGGCATGGCCGAGCTCATCTGTCCGCCGTCGTCGGTCGCTCCGGCGGCCTGGCGGACCGTGGCCGTCGTGGCCGAGGACCTGGAGGCTGCGGCCGTAGACTTCCTCAGCGCCGTCCTGAAGGTCATCCAGGTGGAGCACTTCATGGTGGCGCAGGTGAGCGTGCGCGAAGCCACGGGGAACGCCTTGTCGGCGGAGGTGGCGGGGGAGCCTTACGACCCCGCCAAGCACGAGTTGGCGCGGGAGATCAAGGCCGTGACGTATCATCAATTGAAGATCGCCCGCGGCGAGGACGGCCGGTGGTTCGGCCGGGTCATCTTCGACCTGTGAGGTGCGCCATGGCCATGACCAAAAAATTCCAAGGTCCCATCGAGCCGATCGACGCCAACCGCTGGCGGATTCCCAAAAGCTGGCGGGCCGACATGCGCGTGGACGGCATCCTTTATTGCAGCCGCGAGCTCATCGACGACGCCCTGAACGGCGGCGGCTGCGATCAGGTGGCCAACGTCGCGACGCTGCCGGGCATCGTGACGGCCTCGATGGCCATGCCGGACATCCATTGGGGGTACGGTTTTCCCATCGGCGGCGTGGCCGCGACGGACGTCGAAGCCGGCGGCGTGATCTCGCCCGGCGGCGTGGGGTACGACATCAACTGCGGCGTGCGCCTGCTGCGGAGCGACCTGACGGCCCAGGACGTTCGGCCGCGGCTGAAGGAGCTGGTGGACCAGCTTTTCCGCGACATGCCGGCCGGCGTGGGCGTCGGCGGACCGTTTCAGTTCTCCGGCGGCGAGATCGCCAAGATTCTGGCCGGCGGATCGCGCTATCTGGTCAGCCGGGGCCTGGCGAGCGAGGAGGACCTGGCCGCGACGGAATCGGGCGGCTGCCTGGACGACGCCGACCCCGACGCCGTCTCCAAGGAGGCCTGCCATCGCGGGGCCGACCAGTGCGGCACGCTGGGCAGCGGCAACCACTTCGCGGAGGTGCAGGTGGTGGACCACGTCTTTGACCGCGACGCGGCGGAGGCCTGGGGCTTGGCCGAGGGCCAGGTAACCTTCATGATCCACTGCGGCAGCCGCGGCCTGGGCCACCAGGTGTGCGAGGACTACATCCGCGCCCTGCGGACCGTCCCGGCCCAGTACGGCATCACGCTGCCGGACCGCCAGCTGGTCTGCGCGCCGGTGGACAGCCCCCCTGGCCGGCAATACCTGGGGGCGATGCGGGCGGCGGCCAACTTCGCCTGGGCCAACCGCCAGCTCCTGGTGCATATCCTGCGGGCGACGCTGGCGCGGTTTTTCGGCCGCTCGGCGGAGTCGCTGGGCCTGCGCCAGGTGTACGACGTGGCCCACAACATCGCCAAGCTCGAGACGCACGTGGTGGACGGCCTGCCGCGCAAGCTCTGCGTGCACCGCAAGGGCGCCACGCGAGCGTTCCCGGCGGGGCACGGTGAGCTGGCGCCGGCGTATCGCAAGACCGGCCAGCCGGTGCTGATCCCCGGCGACATGGGCCGGGCCAGTTACGTGCTGGTCGGCACGGCCGGGGCCATGGAGCAGACCTTCGGCAGCACCTGCCACGGCGCCGGGCGCGTGATGAGCCGCCAGGCCGCCATCGCCCGCGCCCGTGGCCGGCGGATCGACCAGGAACTGGCCGCTGTCGGCATCATCGCCCGGGCCCGCGGACGGACGGGCCTAGCCGAGGAGCAGCCCGAGGCCTACAAGGACGTGGACGCCGTGGTCGAGTGCGTCCACCAGGCGGGCTTGTCGCGCAAGGTCGCACGTTTGAAGCCCATGGGGGTCGTCAAAGGCTGAACGCCCGCCGGATCCGCGGCCAGGCGTGCATTTCAAACGCTTGCATGCTTGCATAAAAGGAGGTCGTCCCTATACTAAACCGACGCGCGGTACGCAACGGTTTGGGTCGCGGGGAGAGTTTTAACCAGGACCAGGACCGAGACCTGGATCGAGACCTGGACCCGAACCTGAATTTGAGCCCGCCGTAGGCGGGCCTGTAATTACGAGGAGCCGTCATGGCACTGCAATTCTTCCGTCGCCGTCAGAAGATGGTGATCATCATCATGGTCGTCCTTATGGTCAGCTTCCTGGTCGGCGGATACGGTCTGTCGTCGGCGTTCCGCAGGAACCGGGGCGCCGCGGCCATCGGGACGACCAAGTTCGGCAAGCTGACGCTGGTGGACTTGTCCGCGGCGGAAGGGGACCTGATGATGTTGAGGATCCTCAACCGCAACGTGGCCGATCAGGACTTCGCGGTGCTGATGGCCAACGGAGAGAACGTCGGCCTGGCCTACGCGCTGCTGCGGCAGGAGGCGTCCAAGGCGCCCGATATCGTGACCGATGACGACGTCAACCTCTTCCTCCTCCAGCGGGGGCTGGAAGGGGCGCAATTTCAGGCTCTGCTGGGGGCGTTAACATCGCGAATGTCCGGCGTCAGCGAGGAGCAGATCCGCGGCGTCATTGCGCGGTGGGTGAAAGTGGAGAAGTGTTTTACCGACACGACGTTCTACGCCGCAACGTCGGCCTGCTACGGCGCGGCGACCTCCGAGCAGGAGATGCGTCATCTCTTTGAGGACCTGCTGGAAAGGATCGACCTTCGCGTCGCTGCGCTCAAGGCCGAGAATTTCCTCAAAGACGTCCCCGAACCGAATGACGCGGAGATCCAGGTTCAGTTCGCCAACTACCGTTCCGAGCTGCCCGGCCGCGGCAACGAGAAGAACCCCTTCGGCTTCGGCTATGCTCAGTCCGACCGGGCGTCGGTCCGCTACCTGCTGGTCCGCCAGGACGTCCTGGCGCGGGTCGCGCGCCCGACCGACGAGGAACTGCGCTCCTACTACATCAGCCACCGGTCTTCGTACGTCAAGAAGATCGCCCTGGAGACCCAGCCGGCGGAGACGACGGCCACCCAGCCCGTCGCCTTCCGCGAGGAACCGCTGACGTTTTCCCAGGCCAGGCCGCAGATTGTCAAGGACCTTACCGCGCTGGCCGTTCGCCGGGCGGTGGAAAACCTGGTCAGCCAGGCCAAGATGTTCATGGACCAATACGCCTCCGGCGAACACGGCTCGGCGTCCAATGCCTATGAATACGCCTTGGCGCGGATGACGGTCCCGGCCGACGCCGTCCTGGCCAAGCCGCTGACCGACGTGCACCTTCGCGCCCAGCCGCTGGAGCAGGCCGTCGCGGCCTTGGCGGAAAAAGCCGGCCTGGAGGCCATCGCGTTTCCCTGGGGCCCGCAAGGGGACAAAACGCTGGACCCCAACGTCAAGGTGACGATCGACGCCGACAGCATCACGCTGGGCGAGGCCTTGGACAAGCTGTGCGTGCAACTTAAGTGGCCGAAGCTGAAGTGGGCGGAGACGGTGGGCCTCAAAGGCGACCTGTTCTCCGTAGGCGGCGACGGGAGCGTGGACTTCTTCCCCCTCCTGATGCGGCAGACGCCTCCGATGGACCTTAATGAGATGGAGGCGGATGAGGTCCTGGGACACAGCTACACGTCCTCCGAGGAGCCGCTGGTTCGGCTCGTCTTCACCGCCCAGCCGTTCGGGCGGTCCGTGCCGGGCGGCGGGTTGAAAGTGGGCAGCGACGGTCCGAGCATGATCGTGGTCGGTCCGCAGCCGGGCCGGTTGCTGTGGCAATTGGCCGATGCCAAGCCCTCGCACATGCCTCAGCGCCTTGACGACGTGCCGGGCCTGAAAGACAAGGTCAAGCAGGACATTCGGATCGGCGCCGCCTTCGTGCGGGCCGATGAGAAGGCCAAACAGGTCCGCCAAGAGGCGGCCAAGTCCGGCCTGCAAGCTGCGGCCAAGAAGGCCGGACTCGAGACATTCCAGACCGGCCCGTTCGCCCGCCGCATAGAAACCTCGCCCCAGCGGCAGTATCAGGCGATGGCAGGGATGACCGGCCAGATGTCATTCGTCACGCTGGCGATGCAGCCGCCTTTCATCTACCCGCTGACGGAGGTGCCGGGCCTGGACTTCAAGGACACCGCCGACGTGCAGACCTTCATGAACGCGGCCTTCGCCTTGGCCCCGGTCAATATCGAGCCGCCGTACCCCTCCAAACCGCCGACGGTAGGCATGGTGTCGATCCCGTTCGCCCGGCAAGTGCTAGTCATGGAACGGACGGGTTACGAGCCGCCGGTGGCCGGCGAGTATGCCCGCCTCAAAGGCATCCTGGCCGCTCAACTGGAGATTAGCGACCAGTGGCGCAGCCGAGTGGGTTGGTTTGGCCTGCCGAACATCGCCCAGCGCCTGGAGTACAGGCCTCGCCAGGGCGGCCTACCGGTGGAAACGCCGGCTGAGGAATAGCCACAGATGGCCGAAGGCTTGACAGCATCGCCGAGGCCGCTAGAGTGAATGGTCACCGGCGCGGGGCTTTCCTCGTGAAGGCCTCCGGCGCCGCGGCGCGCGGGCAGGTAGCTCAGCCGGTAGAGCACATGACTGAAAATCATGGTGTCGGCGGTTCAATTCCGCCCCTGCCCATTCCCGGAAGTCTTCGCCGCCCGCCAAGGTCCGTCCTGTATGACAAAGCGCAACCTCATTTGGGCGATTCTTCTCCTTGCCGCCGCCGTGATCCTGGTGTGGGCGAGGAAGCCGGCGGTCCAGCCGCCCAAGGAGGCCGGCGTCCGGCCGCCGCTTCGCCCGCTGGTGGAGACCTACGATCTCATCAAGGACAAAGGTTACCGTCCTCGCGATGACGCCGAGCTGGTCCGCGGCGCGGTGGGGGGCATGGCGGCCGCGGCGGACGAGTACTCCACGTATATCCCGCCTGAAAAGGTCGAGGCGTTCCGTCACCGCATGGAAGGCATCGACCGCGGCGTGGGGCTGAAGCTGGATCAGGTCGGCGATCATGTCGAGGTGAGCCGGATCCTGCCGGGTTCGCCCTCCGCGCGTGCCGGCGTGGCCGCCGGGGAGGCCCTGCTGACGGTGGACGGCCGGGCCGTGGAGGGGCTGTCGGCGGCGGAGGCGGAGCGGCTCGTCAACGATGGGCCGGTGGGCAGCTCCGTGAAGTTGGAGACCGTCTCGAGCGACGACCAGGTCCGGTCCCTGGCGCTGACCCGCCAGGAGTTTCCGGTGGAATCGGTCACGGGACTGTGGCGCGGCGACAGGGGCCAGTGGAATTACCTGGCCTGGAGCAAGCCGCCCATCGCGTACATCCATATTAATGAATTTGTGCGTCGCACGGCCGAGGAGGTGCAGGTCGCCCTGCGGGGGCTCGACACGTTCGGCGGCCTGGTGCTGGACCTGCGGGACAACCCCGGCGGGCAGCTCCCCGCCGCCGTCGACGTGGCCGACCTGTTCCTCAAAGAAGGCCCCATCGTGACGCTGGAGGACAAGTCCGGCAAGGATCGGCCGCGGACGGCCCGGTCGGAAGGGACGTACCGTGAGGACCTGCGAATCGTCGTGCTGATCAACGACCGCACAGCCTCGGCCGCCGAGATTGTCGCCGGGGCCCTGGCCGCCAACCGCCGGGCCGTGCTGGTCGGCACGCGGACCAAGGGCAAAGGATACATCCAGAGCATGTTCCGCCTGCCCGACGACGTGGGCGAGATGAACCTCACGACCGCCGAATTTCTCGTGGGCGACGGCCGGTCGATCCAGCGCCAACCGGGCAGCGCGTCCTGGGGCGTGGACCCGGACGTGGAAATAAAGCTCTCGCCGCTGAATGCGTTCCGCCTGTCGCGGCTTCGCCCTCGCCTGGAGGTGCCGGCGCCTCCCACGCCGACGACGGCCGCGGTCACCGCCGCTGCAGGAAAGCGTCCCAAGGCGGCGCTGCCGGCGGCCGCCCCAGCCGCCAAGCAGCCGGCGGACCTTTTGCTTCCCCTGGACGACCAGCTTCGCAAGGCCGTGGAGCTTCTGGCTGATCCTGAGGCGTTCGACGCACTTCTGAAACAATCGCCCTCGGCCTTGGCGCCCGCGGCCTTCACGAGGAAAGCCGCCGCGCGATAGCCCGAAAACCGCCACCGACACGAGCCTGCAATCGCCTATGGCTGATGCGACGATCATTCTGGGCATCGAGACCAGTTGCGACGAGACCTCCTGCGCCCTGGTGGCCGAAGGGCGACGGGTGTTGTCCAACGTCGTGGCCAGTCAGATCGACCTGCACGCCCGGTTCGGCGGCGTGGTGCCGGAGGTGGCCTCCCGCGCCCACATCGAGGCCATCAACGCTGTTCTCGACTCGGCCCTGAAGGCCTCGGGCGTCAGGCCCGATCAGATCGCCGCCGTGGCCGTCACGAATGAACCGGGGCTCATCGGCTCGCTGCTGGTAGGCCTGATGGCGGCCAAGACGCTGGCGTGGGTGTGGGACGTGCCGCTGGTGGGCGTCAACCACGTCTATGCCCACGCCTATTCGCCCGCCCTGGACGCCGAGCCTATCGACTATCCCGCCGCGGCGCTGATCTGCTCCGGCGGGCACACGGCGCTGTACCGCTGCACCGGGCCGACGGAGCTGGAGCTGATCGGCACGACGATCGACGACGCCGCCGGCGAGGCCTTCGACAAGGTGGCCCACATCCTCCAGGTGGGCTATCCCGGCGGGCCGGTCATCGACCGCCTGGCCACCGGCGGCAACCCCCAAGCCGTCGCGTTCCCGCGATCTTTCTTGCGTGGTCCCGGCGCGCCGGGACTGGATTTTTCCTTCAGCGGGCTGAAGACGGCCGTGCTGTACCACGTCAACGGTACGCCCGGCCTGAAGCGTCAAGCCCGCGCCGTGGCAGGCGCCGGCGCCGGCAAGGGTGCCGCCTATCTGACGAAGCAGGAATTGGCCGACGTGGCCGCCAGCTTCCAGGCCGCCGTGGTGGACGTGCTGATCTCCAAGCTCCGCCGCGCCGCCAAGGTCACCGGTGCCCGGACGCTGATCCTCGGCGGCGGCGTGTCGGCTAACTCGGCCTTGCGCCAGGCGGCCGGGGAACTGGCTGAAAAGTGCCGCTGCACGCTCCGCATGCCGCAGTTGTGCTATTGCGTGGACAACGCGGCCCAGACGGCCGGCCTGGCCTGGCACTACCTGCGCAGCGGCCGAACGGCCGACCTGGACCTGGAAGCCTTTGCCACCGTGCGGCGATGACGCACGCCGCCGGGCGGGTATAATGCCATCATGAACGCAGACGCCCTCAAGCAACTCCTGGAAGCCGTGCGAAGCGGCAAGCTCACCGTCGAGCAGGCCATCTCGCAACTGCGGCATATGCCCTTCGAGGACATGGGCTTTGCGCGGGTGGACCACCACCGTGCCATCCGCTGCGGCTTTCCGGAGGTGATCCTCTGTGCCGGCAAGACCGTCGATCAGGTGCAGAGCATTTTCCATCGCCTGGCCGAGCACGGCGGCAACGTCCTGGCTACGCGGGCCGACCGCCCGACGTACGAGGCCGTCGCGAGCGCCTTTCCCGCCGCCCAGTATCACGAGTTGGCGAGGGCGATCACGCTTCGCCAAGGCTCTCCGCCCACCCCGGCGGGGCACATCGCGGTCGTGGCCGCCGGCACCAGCGACCTGCCCGTGGCCGAGGAGGCCCGCGTTACGGCTGAGATCATGGATCAGCGGGTCACCACGCACTATGACGTGGGCGTGGCCGGCCTGCACCGGCTGCTGGCGGAGAGCGCCTCGCTCCAGCAGGCTCACGTGGTGGTCGTCGCGGCCGGCATGGAAGGGGCCCTGGCCAGCGTGGTGGGCGGGCTGGTGGCCGTGCCGGTGATCGCCGTGCCGACCTCGGTGGGCTACGGTGCCAGCTTCGGCGGCCTGGCGGCCCTGCTGAGCATGTTGAACAGTTGCGCCTCATCCGTCAGCGTGGTGAACATCGACAACGGATTCGCCGCCGGCTACATTGCCGCGATGATCAATCGCCGGACTGCGCCCGGCAAGAGCGGGGACTAAACCATGGCGAAGGCGAAGACAGTGGCAATGGCGAAAAGCGTCAAACGGATTCAGACGGTGGCTCACCTGGCCCCGCGGCGTCGCGACGCCCACAAGGGCGACTTCGGCCGCGTGCTGGTCGTGGGCGGCTCGTCGGGGATGATCGGGGCGGTGGGCCTGGCCTGCAACGCGGCCTTGCGCGGCGGGGCGGGTCTGGTGACCTTCGCCGCGCCGCGAACCGTCCAACCGTTCATCGCCACCGTGTGTCCCTGCGCCACGTCCATTCCGCTGGCGGCGGACGACCGCGGCCAGTTGCAGGCCGAGGCCGTGCGGCAGGTGGTCCAAGCCGCCGGCCGGGCCGACGTTTTGGCCATCGGGCCGGGCATGGCCACGGGAAGCGTCCAGCAGCAGATCGTCCGCGCCGCCCTGGAGCTGACGTGCCCGGTGGTCCTCGACGCCGACGGCTTGAACAACCTGGCCGCCATCGACGGCTGGCCCGCGATTCGCCGCTGCCCGCTGATCCTCACGCCGCACCCCGGCGAGTTCTCACGCCTGACGCAGCGGCCGACGAAGGATATCCAGGCCCGTCGCGAATCGGCCGTCCGGGCCGCGATGAAGAATTGGCTAGCCGCCGCGCCACGCGGCGCCGGTGCGATTGTCTGCGTGCTGAAGGGCGCCGGCACGGTCGTCTCCGACGGCCGGCGGGTGTACGTCAACGAAACGGGCAACCCCGGCATGGCCACCGGCGGCACCGGTGACGTGCTGACGGGCCTGACCGCCGCCCTCATCGGCCAAGGGCTGAAACCGTTTGAAGCAGCCTGCCTGGCCGTCCGCTGCCACGGCCGGGCCGGCGACCTGGCGGCTGAGCAGCTCGGCCAGGTCTCCCTGATCGCCTCCGACCTGCTGGACTTCCTCCCGGCGGCCATGAAAGAAGTCGTGGCCTGACCGGTCGCGACAATCCTTTGAAGGAATAATGCAACGGGCGGACCTTTTTCAGAAAAAGGTCCGCCCGTCGAACTACTTGCAGAACGCGTACCGCTTACCTGCGTCGCCGCAACACTGCCAGTCCGCCCAAGGTCAACAATGACAGCATCGCAGGCTCAGGAACTACCTCGACTGTTACGCTGCCCGAATTGTCAACCCTGTAGTCATCGCTAATGGCCAAATACACCGCTTCACCGGTTCCCATAAAGTAATAGCGGTAGATGTGGTTTGACGAGAACACATGAGGTTCCCAACTGTTTCCGTCTGAGGAGCCTAACCAATCGACGTAGGCACCATTTATCGTGATGTCGTGGATGTCGTCCGAATACTGATGCGTGTCATACAATTCAACCCAGGGGACGTTTTGGTCTTGGCCAGGTAAGGTCCATTCTGCATCACAGAGCAAGGTGCCATAGTTCTCATACTGGGTTTTGCTGGCAATCCACGTACCGGAGGCAATGAATACGTAAGCTCTGCCTGCCTCCAGTGGCGAAGTCCACACTCCATTGTCGGTGGAAGATATCTGCAACGTTTCTCCGGACGCTAAACTAACTGCTACGAACAACACAGCAAAAGCAGCAATCATAAAGTAGGACTTGCCCTTCATCGAAATACCCTTCCTTTCAAACGGGCCCCGATGGTTTCCAAGACATACTGCCCTTGAGACGATTTGAATGGCTGTCCCGCTGTCAGAACTGTCGGGGCTCTTTGCATTCCGGCAACAGGATCACCCAACAGACGGCAACACATGTTTAGGCACACTATGGAAACTTGCCCGTGCGGGCTTCAGGCGGGAACGAGTGAGCGGGATCGCTACTCGCCTTGCGACTTGCAACAAACTCCGCCGCTTCCCCCAGCGGAGGTCGAAGCGAGCGGCATTTTATCTCTATGCGGCCCAAAGTCAAGCGGAGAGCCTCGCGCGGCCGCGACTTGACGGAGCGTTATCTCAAACCTACCATCGCGTCAGCGTGGTCGAACCTCACCTATCATTGTGTGCGGGCATGAAGCGTTTCCTGACGGCCATAGTCCTTCTGACGGTGTTGCCGTCCTGCCACGAGCAGGCGGCCGTCCGCAACGCGCCGTCGCCGCGGATCGTGAGCTTTTCGCCCGCGATCACGGCCATGATTTTTGAGCTGGGGCTGAGCGACCACCTGGTCGGCGTGACCACGCAAGACGTGCAGCCCGACGGCGTCCGGCGGCCCGTCGTCGGCGATGCGTTCTCCGTCAACGACGAGGCGGTGCTTTCCGTCCGGCCCGACGTGCTGTTGGTGCAGATGAACGTGGACCGCTTCGCGGCCGTCCGCAGGCTGGATCCCAACATCCGAATCGAGCGCATCACCATCGAGACGCTCGACGACATCGCCGCGGCCCTGGAGCAGATCGCCGCCCTCGCCGGCCAGAGGCAAAAAGGCCTCGACGCCCGTAAAACTTTCCAGGATGCCCTGGAGAAGGTCCGCCAGCGCGTCGCGGGCAAGCCGAGGCCGGCGGTGCTGTTCCTCACCGATTACCAATCCCTCGGCACGGGCGGGCGCGATACGTTCGTCGATCAGATGATCCAAGTCGCCGGCGGCATCAACGTGGCTGAAAAGTATTCCGGCTGGACGACGATGACGGCTGAGGGCATCATGGCGGCCGCCCCGGAAGTGCTCATCTGCCAGGTGGCCGCCGGCGCCGAGGCCCAGCGCGCCAAAAAGTTCCTGGAGGGCCTCAAGGACGTTCCGGCCGTCCGGGACGGCAGGGTCTATCTGGTGACCGACCGGCGGTGGACGATTCCCTGTGCGGCCATGGCGTCGTTCACGGCGGACCTGGCCGACATGATCCATCCCGCCGGCGGCGGAGGCAGCCATGGACACTAACGCTCCCGGCCATGAGCCGACGGCCGTGGTGAACTTCCGGTCGCTGGCCGTCGATCTGGGCATTCTGGCGGCCCTGGCGGCGGGCGTGGCGATTGGGTGCAGCTTCATCGGCATCGCGCGGTTCGGCTGGACGGTCTGGGCGATGCGCCTGGTGCGTCTGGCGACGGCGGCGACGGTGGGGGCGGCGCTGGCCACGGCCGGCATGGCCCTTCAGGCGATGCTCCGCAATCCGCTGGCCGAGCCCTACATCCTGGGCGTGTCCACCGGGGCGGGCGTGGGCGTGCTGGTGGGCGGCGTGCTGGCGGGGGCCATCGGCCTGGCCGGCTGGGCCAGCGAGCCGATCCTGGCGCTGGTGGGGGCGCTGGCGACGTGCCTGGTGGTTTACGGCATCGCCCAGCGGCACGGCCACCTGGACCCGTACGTGCTGCTGCTGTCGGGCGTGATCGTCAACGTTTTCAACGGCGCGCTGATGCTGGCCATCCTGCTGGTGGCCAATCCCAATGACATCCTCAACTTCGTCGGCTGGGGCATGGGGCAGATCCGCGACACGACCGACGTCTCCTTGCTGGTCGTCTGCGCCGCAGCGGCTGTGGCGGGCTGGGGCGTGCTGCTGGTTCGCGGGGCGGCCTTCAACGCCCTGGGGCTGGGCGACGACGTGGCGGCCTCCATCGGCGTGCACGTCCGCCGCCTGCGCGTGGAGACCTTCGCGGTGGCCGCGGTGATGACGGCGGCGGCGGTGGCCCTGGCCGGGCCGATCGGCTTCGTAGGCCTGATCGTGCCGCACGCCTGCCGCCTGCTCGTCGGCCCGGACCATCGCCGCCTGGCCGTCTGGTGCGGGCTGGTGGGGGCGATCTTCCTGATGCTCGCCGACACGCTCTGCCGCACGGCCGGGGAGTGGGTCGCGGTGGGCTCGGTGCCGGTGGGGGTCATCACGGCGCTGGCGGGCGGGCCGTTCTTCATCTTCCTGCTCCGCCGCCGCAGCCGGGAGGCCCCGCTATGAGCGATCCGCACATCCTGGCGGCCAAGGACCTGGTCTTCGCCTATGAATTGGACCGGCCCGTGCTGCGCGGCGTGAGCCTGACCGCCGCAGCCGGCAAGCTGCTGTGCGTGCTTGGACCCAACGGTTCCGGCAAGACCACGCTGCTGCGTTGCCTGCTGGGACAGCTCCGCCCGGTAGGCGGAGAGATACGCCTGGACGACAAGCCCCTGGGCCGATATTCCCGCCGCGGCCTGGCGCGGCTGATGGCCTATGTGCCGCAGACGCCGCAATCGGCCTTTGCGTTCACCGTGCAGGAGCTGGTGTTGATGAGCCGGCTGTCGCACACCGGCCTGCTGGGCCTGGTGGGCCAGCACGACCTGGCCGTGGCGCATCAGGCGATGAGGATGACCGGTGTGGCGGAGCTGGCCGACCGGACGCTGGAAGAATTGTCCGGCGGCGAGGCCCAGTGCGCGATGGTGGCCCGCGCGCTGGCCCAGCAGCCGTCGGTGATGATGCTGGACGAGCCTACCAGCCACCTGGACCTGCGCAATCAGCTCGTGGTCAATCGCATGATGCAGCGGCTGGCGCACGAGTGGGGAATGGCCGTGGTGTGCATCAGCCACGACGTAAACCTGGCCGCGCGGTTTGCCGATGAACTGATGCTGATGCGCGCCGGGGAAGTCGTGGCCGCCGGGGAGGCCTCGGCCGTCATTCGCGAGGACCTGCTGGAGCAAACCTACGATGTGAAGGTCGAGCTGATTCCCACCGGCGAGGCGATGCCGGTGGTGCGGGCGAAATAGAGAGGCGCAGAGCAGAAATGGACCGTCGGTGCATTCAGGGTTTGGAGTCGCTGCCCGCCGAGGTGCGGGGCGGCGTGCTGACCATCGGCAACTTCGATGGCGTGCACCTGGGCCACCAGAGGATCCTGGATACCGCCCGCGGCCTGGCCGACGCCCAAAACGCCGCCGTGATCGCCCTGACGTTCGACCCGCCGCCGGACCTGGTCCTTCGGCCGGCCGACCCGCCCCGGCGGATCTCGCCTCACGCCGAGCGGTGCCGCCTGCTGCTGGACGGCGGGGCCGATTGGGTGGTCACGCTAAAGGCCGAGCCGGCCCTGCTGGGCATGGAGCCGGATGAGTTCGTCCCCAAAGTGCTTCTGGGGCCGTTCGCCCCCGCGCACCTGGTGGAGGGAGAGGACTTTTTCTTCGGCCGCGGGCGCAGCGGCACAGTGCGGACGCTGGAAGACTGGGGCCGGCGTGCGGGCTTCGGCGTGCACGTCATCGAGGCCGTCACACTGGACTTTCCCGAGGGCGCCAGCCGGATTTCCAGCTCGCTGATTCGCAGCCTCATCGTCGCCGGCCGGGTCGCCGACGCCCACCGCTGCCTGGGCCGGGAATTCACCCTGTTCGGCACGGTGGTCGCCGGCCAGGGCCAGGGCCGCACGATGCAATTTCCCACCGCCAACATCGAGCCGACCGAGCAGGTCGTTCCCGCTGACGGCATCTACGCCGGCCGGGCGGTCGTCGGCGGCCGGCGCACGCCCGCGGCGATCAGCATCGGCCACAAGCCCACGCTGGGGCCGATCCCCGGCCGCGCGGTCGAGGCGTATCTGCTGCACATCGACGCCGACTGCTACGGCCAGCCGATGCAGCTGAGCTTCGTCGCCCGCCTGCGCGACCAGCAAAAGTTCGCCGGCGTGGATGAGCTACGGGCGCAAATCGCAAAGGACGTGGAGCGTGTCCGCCAAATCTGCCGGTAAAGTTCCTGCCAAAGTGCTGGCCGCCCTGCGCAAGGCCGGGTCGCTGCTGGTCGTGACGCACGCCCGGCCGGACGGCGACGCCCTGGGCTCGATGGCGGCGCTGACGCGGTCGGCCCGCGCCGCCGGCAAGACGGTCGCAATGCTCATGCCGGACGGCGTCCCGATGCGCTACGCATTCCTGTTCGCCGCCGAGACGCCCGCCGGCGTGGAGCGGTTCGCCGAGCTGGCGGGCCGGGCGGAACTGGTCGTGATCGTGGACACCAGCGTGCTGAGCCAGCTGGACGGCTTGGACAAGCACCTTCCGGCCGTGGCGGATAAGCTCCTGATTATCGACCACCACGCCACGCCAGGCCAGTTAGGCGGCCTCTTGTGGAGCGATCCTTCCGCGGCCGCCTGCGGCGTGATGTTGGCGGAGCTGATCGAGGCCCTGGGCTGGCCGATGGACCAAGCGACGGCCGAGGCGATGCTGACGGCCATCGTCAGCGACACGGGCTGGTTCCAGTTCGCCAACACCGACGCCCGCTGCCTCCGCCGCGCCGCGGCGCTGCTGGAAGCCGGCGTGGCCGCCACTGGCCTCTACGACCGCTTGTTCCGCAACGATCGGCCGCAGCGCCTGAAGCTGACCGCGCGGATGCTGGCGAGCCTGGAACTGCACGGCGAGGGGCAACTGGCCGTGATGACGATCCGCAAGGCCGACTTCGCCGCCGCCGGCGCCAAGGCCGAGGAGACGGAAAACCTCATCAACGAGGCCCTGCGCATCGGCAGCGTGGAGGCGGCGGTCCTGCTGACGGAGGTGGACGGCATGACCCGCGTCAGCCTCCGCAGCCGCCGGCGAATCGACGTCTCCGCCGTCGCCCAGCGCTTCGGCGGCGGGGGGCATCAGCGCGCCGCCGGCTTCCGTAGCACCGAACCCCTCGACGCCGTCAAGCCGCGCATCGTCCAAGCCGTGATCGAAGAGTTGTAACTCCAAGGCTTGTCCTGGTTCTTCCTAACAGTCGAACAGTCTAACAGTCTAATAGTCTAAAATTTCTTGACAGGGAGTGATGCACGCCGCTAAAGTTCTTTTCGTTGCAGGTGCCCGCAAGGGCCAACAGGGAAGGCCGTGAAAGTCGGCCGCGGACGCGCCGCTGTAACCGGCGACGACCGCCGCACGTAAGGCCACTGTCTCGACGCGTGGTCGGGATGGGAAGGCGCGGCGGAAGGACGACCCGGGAGCCAGAAGACCTGCCTGCAACCAACCTGGTTGAGCCTCCGCGAGTCATCGGCTGACCGGATCGTGTTTTCTGACGCACGATGCCCCGGGGCCGCGGCGGACGCGAGGTTCCGGGGTTTTTCATGTGCGGCATGGCCGAGACGCGAACCGCTGGCCCGCCCAACGCGGCATTCGCCCGCCCGGCCTTCGCCTCCAATCCCCGACAGGTTGCCGATGGACCGGCCTTGCGCCCGGGCTCGCCCATCAGCCGCCATCCGGTGCGATAAGGGAAGGATCGAAAGGAACTCCAGGAACTTTAAAGAGTCGACACTGTGGTTTTGGTATGCACGCACGTCCCCCTGGCCTCTGGTCAGGGGGCAAGGAAGGCGGCGGCCGATGGGCCGCCCGAGAAGCTCGAAAGGATTGCATCATGAGAGTTGTCACATTTGCGTTGATCGCGGGAATATCCCTGGCCTCCATGACCGCGGCCGGGGCGAGTTACGCCTACGTCGGCAGCGGCGACAAATTTGCCAAGGTGTTGTTGGAGTTCAGCGACGGGGCCATATACGCTTTCGGCGTGTCCTTCAGCGACGCCAACACCACCGGCATCGGCCTGATGGACCTCATCGAGTCCGGCACCACGCTGACCACGGTACGCGTGAACGATCCGTACTTTGGCACCTACATTGACGGCATCTCGTATGAAGGTCACAGCAACTCCGGCTACGGCGGCGGGGCGATGTGGTGGCACTATTGGGGCAAGGACCCCTCAGCCGACTGGGCCCTGTCCTGGGTCGGCGCCAGCAGCCGCATCGCCACCAACGGCTGCGCCGATGGATGGATTTACGGCCTGGACGACGCGCCGCGCCTGCCCGGCGACGCGACGGGAGACGTCAGCGTCGATGACGCCGACTTCGGCGCGATCGCCAGAAACTGGATGCAGAGCGGCAGGACCTGGGCCGACGGCGACTTCACCGGCGATGGCGTCGTGAACGGCGACGACTTCAGCGCGTTGGCCCGGTTCTGGGGGTTCGGCCAGGCGCCTTCCTCGTCGGCTTCGATACCCGAGCCGGCCACGATTGTTTTGCTGGCCGGCGGTTCGCTGTTGTGGCTGCGACGAAACGTTGGATAGTTGGATCGTTGGATGAAAGTTTTTCCGGCGGAAGGGCTCGGGCCCGGAGGGTTTTTTGTTAGTGGTGCTCGAGCCCCCGCTGGAATTTGCCGGAATTTGAAAAACCTATGCACTGCAAAACGGCACATCACGCCTTCACGCTGCTGGAACTGCTGGTCGTCATTAGCATTATGACGTTGCTGATCGGCGCGATTCTGCCCTCGCTGGCCGCCTCCAAGGACCTGGCCCGATCGGCCACGTGCCTGACGAACCTGCACGCCCTGGGCGTGTCGATGGCCCTGTATCACAACGCCTCCAACGGGATGTTCTGGCCCTGCTACACCACCGGCAGCTATTTCTGGGGCACGTCGTCCGTGCCGGTGGACACGCAGCACAGCCCGCTGCTGGTCTATTGTGAAACGGGGCTGAGGACCTTCTGGTGTCCGCAGCTGCCGTGGGGCAGCTACGTGCCGCAAGGGCGCGTCAACGAGCCGACGACCACCTATGGCTACAACGCCTGGTGCCTGGACCCGCCGTTCTGGGGGCGGAAGGACGCCAAGGGCAACCCCATGCCCACCAAGCGGATGGCGGATCTGAAAAATCCGTCTGACCTGTTCGTCTTTGCCGACTCGGCCATGTTCTGGAAGCCGGCCGGCGTGCCGATCTTCCAGAACAGTACGTCGCTGGACCCCGTCACGCTGGGGGCCTGGGGGGACAACAAAACGCCCGCCACGCACTTCCGCCACATGGACAAGGTCAACGCCCTCACCGCCGACGGCAGGGCGGGCTCCTTCGGCCTGGAGGGCGGAACGATGCTCGACGCGGAGCACAAGCTGGGGTTTGTGGGAGCGAGCAATGTCCCGCATTATGATCAATAGCGCGATCGTCGCCGCGGTTCTGTTCGCGGCCTTGGCCTGGCCCGGCTGCTCCAAGGAGTACGCGCGCCGGCCGCTGGGCAAGGATGGACCCGAGGGCCAGGAAGTGCGGGGCATGGTCGCGGCCCTCCGCTCGGCTGACGCGACCGGGCTGGAAGCGGTCCTGCGGCGGCAGATGGCGGGCGGATTGACGGAGCTTCAGGCCCAGTCGCTGGAGGCGACATTGATTCAACTGGCCAAGGCGGAGGCGGTGGAATTGGAGGCCCTGGATCGCTTCGGCGAGGACGTGACTCGCGCGGCCTTGCGCGTGACTTCGGGCGGCGCGTCGCGGACGGTGTGCCTGCTGCTGGTACGGGCCGACGGCCGACTTCGCTGGGCCGGCCGGAACTAGCGCGTCGCCGTCTCCAGCTTTAGATTGTCCACCAGCTCGTTGACGCGCGCCATTTCCTCGGCGCTGAGGACCAGCGCGGCGGCCGCGGCGTTCTCGCGAGCCTGTTGGGCGTTTCGCGCCCCCACCAGCGCGGCGGTGACACCCGGCTGATGGATCGTCCACTGGATGACCACCTGCGACACCGTGGCCTTGTGGGCGGAAGCGATGGGGCGCAGCTCGTCCAGCATCGCGTTGACTCGTTTGAGGTTCTCGCCCTTGAAATAAGGACTGTCGGGGCGATTGTCGCCCTTGGCGAACCGGCTGGCCTCGGTGAACTTACCGGTGAGCAGCCCGCGCTGCAGCGGGCTGTACGCCAGCACGGCCAGGCCGCGACGGCGGCACAAGGGGATGACGTCCTTCTCCAGGTCGCGCTTGACCATGCTGTAGGGCCCTTGGTAGGAGGCCAGGGGCACCCTCTTAGCGGCCTCCTCGGTCTCGGCGGCGGTGAAGTTGCTCACGCCGGCGGCGAGAATCTTGCCATCCTTCAGCAGCTTGTCCATGGCCTCCATCGTCTCGGCCACCGGCGTGGTGTGATCGCGCCAGTGGCATTGATACAGGTCGACGTGGTCGGTCTTCAGCCGCCGCAGGCTCCGCTCGCATTCCTCCAGGATGTCCTTCTTGCGGGCGTTGAGATAGAGCTTGACGGGCCGGCCGGCGTTGTCGGTGGACTCAAAGTAGAACTCGCCCTCCTGCTTGTCCCAGCGGATGCAGTATTTGGTGAGGATCTGCACCTTGTCGCGCTTCGGCCCAGCCAGGACTTTGCCGATAAGCTCCTCGCTGTAGCCGAATCCGTACACGGGCGCCGTGTCGATGGAGGTGACGCCCTCGGCGACGGACGTTTCGATGGCGGCGACGGCGTCGGCCTCGTTCTGCGGACCCCACATCCAACTGCCGATGGCCCAGGCCCCGAACGTCACGACCGAGACCTTCACGTCGCTGCTGCCCAGCTTGCGATATTCCATGAGCGGACTCCTTCGCCTCAGACTTCGGGGATAGCGGCTCGCCTCATTATAGGCGTGATTCGCAAAGCCGCCAGGGTCCGGCCATCATCGCCCGTCACCGCGACGGCGGGCTGACTGCCGCCGGGGTATGCCGGCCGACCCGCAGGGCGGCGAGAATGCTTCCGCCGGCCGCCAGCACGCCTGTCAGGAACGCCCAGGAGTAGCCCAAACGGCTCCACAGCAAGCCGCCCACCAGCGGCATCAGCACGGCCGCAACGTGGTTCATCGCGATCCCCATGCTGAGCGTGGAGGTGTGCTCGCGGGAGGGGGCGATGCGATTGACGTAGGTGGTCAGCGCCAGGGCGAAGACGAAGAACGCGTTGTCGACGACGTACAGCGCGTACAGCACCGCCCGGTTGGGGATGGTCGCGTAGCCGACGAAGAAAACCGTCAGGCAGCTGTAATAGAACAGCAGGATCTTCCGTTCGCCGATGCGGTCGATGAGCTTGCCGACGGCCGGGGAGGCGAAGTATCCGACGGTCTGGACGCAGCCGGACAGCAGCAGCATGTGCGTCAGCGGCGCCCCGTAGACCTTCACCAGCAGGTAGGTGGCGAACGAGATCGATATCTGCTTGCGCCAGCCTTCCAGCAGGCACAGGATGTAGTACAGTCCGTAGCGTCGCCGCAGCACCAGCGGGGCGCGCGAGGCGCGAATCTGCCGGGGAATGCCCAGGCACGCCGCCGCGGCCATCACCGCCGCGGCCGAGGCCACCAGGTACAGCGGGCGCATCGGCACGCCCAGGCGCGTCAGCACGTAGGCCCCGGCCAGCCCCGCCCCGAAGCCCAGGACGCTGCTGGCCTGGATTTGCCCCAGGCGGTGGCCCGCGCGGCCGGGCTCCGCCAGGGCCAGCGTTATGGAGTTGGGCAGCGGCATCCAGATGTGCAGGCCCTGGCTCCAGACCAGGCTCAGCAGCACGATCTGAGTGAAACTGCCGGCGCGAAAATAGGCCCCCAGGCCCACGGCTACCAGGATCAGCATGGCCGATCCGACCAGCGGTTCGGCCAGCCCCGCCATCAGCGCCAGCAGCAGGAAGGCGGTAATGCCGCAGCTTTCGCGGGCGGCCTCCAGAAAACCGAGCTGCTGGCCGGAAATCCTGATCTGTTCCCACAGGAAGTTGGCGTTCAGGCCCATCTGCAGGGCCATCGTGACGCCCGCCCCGGCCACCGCCCAGCCCAGGAAGAACAATCCCCGTCGCCGGTGAGCGGCGGCCGGGTCGGCGGCGACGGCGGACAGGGGAATGGGTTCTTCGCCAGGCATGAAAGAGCGAAACGTACACGGGCGCGGGCCGCGATGCAACCCCGGCGCGCCGGCGCCATCCCTCTAACAGAAGCCCCGGCCGTAAGGCCGGGGATGATTTTGCCGAAGAGCACCATCCCCGCCCTGACGGGCGGGGCTTCTCATTACGGCGCGGCTTCCAGGCGCAGGAAGTCGTACATGATGGCCATAACTTTCACATCGCTGCTGTCTAACACACGATATTCCATCGCGGACTCCTTGTCTGGTGTGCCAATGGACAGTGAAACACGCTATCATAGGAAAGCCTTAGCGCCTGGAAGAAGATGTGACAATATGTATGCATCGCCGTTTCCCTACAACCTAACCGGGAGCGGATAGGGCTGTTAGCGGAGAACATAGATAAATGAGCAAAGAGGGGAAGCAAGAACCATTCTCGAAGCGGTACGGGCATGCTCCAGGCGATAGAGAGATAACAATCTGGGAAGATGCGCCAGCGGGTTTCCGCCACGTTGTCCTCGAAGCAGCCAAGCAAGAGTGTGGACTTACCCCGTCTATGTTACGGGACATTGTCTGCCGCATCTTGCGGGTGCCACCCAATCCTCAAAACTGGTCAGAATACCCGAACATTTGGAACGAAGTTAAGGAGCTTGCCTCTACATGCGAGTGGTACCGATTCTATGATATCGTAGAGACTATTGCCCAGTGCCGTAGGCAGCCATCATGGGGAGAGAGGGACGCTTTTTCCCAAGAGATAAACGATTGCCTTCGTGAGATGGGCGTTGGGTGGCAACTTAAGGACAACCTGATCCAAATTCGTGGGAGCGATACCCACGAAGAACTCGTTCGTACCGCTATAGAGGTCATTTCGTCATCTGGTTTGAGCACTGCGCAAGGAGAAATCGCAGAGGCGATACGGGACTTATCGCGACGACCTGATCCGGATTTGTCCGGTTCAGTTCATCACGCTATGGCAGCTCTTGAGTGCGTTGCCAGAGAAGTCATTCAGGATGCTAAGCCTACTTTGGGTGATCTAGTTAGCAGACATCCGGAATGGTTCCCAAAACCACTCGACGAAATTGTGTCGAAGGCTTGGGGCTATGCCTCTGAGAATGCCCGGCACGGCAGGGAAGATCGCAAGCTAGATCGCACTGATGCGGAACTGATTGTAGGTCTTTGCTCGGTGGTCACAACCTACTTGTTGCGGAAGAGAACAGAAAACAACCAAAGTTAGTGGGGTCTCATACAACATAAACGACTCAGGGCGCGACCTCCAGGCGCAGGAAGTCGTACATGATGGCCGCGCGGGGCAGCGAGAGGGGATCGTAGCCGGCGTCGGTCGGATTGGACTTGACCAGTTCCAGCGACAGCACGTTGCGGCCTTGCTTCAGCAGCGAGGCGTCGAACTCCACGGTCCACAGGCGGTATTGGCCGGCCAGAGTCGCGTCGCGGTACACGCTGCCGTCGTTGGAGAGCTTTTGGCGGCCGATCTCGGCGTCGTTGACGCGGACGACCAGTTCTGGCTCGCGCACCGCCCCGGCGATTCCAATCATCAGGACGGCCTTGCCGGTCTGAGCGGCCGGTGAGTCGAAAACCACCCGCCAGGTGGGGCAATGCCAGCTTCCGTCGGGCTTCTGGACGACGGGCTGGCAGTAGTTCCAGTCAGTTTTCTCGCGGCTGCGGCCGATGGTGAAGGTCACGTCGTCGGGGAAGTCCGCCAGGTACTTGTTCCACAGGCCGAACTGCCGCGGCAGGCCGCCGTAGCGGAATTCGCCGGCGGTGCGGTCGGGCGTGCCGATCTGCCACAGCGTCCGCCCGTGCGTCAGCGGCTGGAAGTCGATTTGCCCCAAGGCCACCGTCTTGCCGGCGTCCACGGAGACGCCGTCGCGGCGAAGCTCACCGGCCTGGCCGGGCACGAAGGCGTAGAGGGTGTACTGTCCCGGCCGGACGCTCTGGATTGTGAACGTCCCGTTGCCGGCGGTGCGCGTCCAAAAGATATAGCCCTTACCCTGGGTCTGCCAGTCGCCGTCTTTGTCGGCCAGGATTACGCGGGCGTCGGCCGCCGGCGTGCGGCCTTGGATCATCAGCCGCCCGGCCACCTGCCCGCGGTCGTGCGGATAGGCCGGGTGATCCATCCACGCGTACGGCCAGGCGGCCTGCTCCTGGCGGGCGCGGGCCTTGGCGTCTTCCCAAGCGGCCTGGGGCGTGGCGGCGCGGTTGAGATAGAGGAAGAACGGCCCGTAGAGCTTGGTCCACTCCGCCCCGGCTCCGGCAGGAAAGTCCATGGCCGTGCGGATGAGAAAATGTCCGGAGTGCAGCATCTTCAGCACGATGACGTCATCTTCGTGGACCTGGAGGTCCTGCTTGGTGGGTCCGCCGTTGAGGTACTCGTTGCTGGCGGAGATGACCCACACGCCGCCGGCCGGCCCGGCCACGCCGTGGACGTGATGGTTCTCCTCGAAGTCGGCCAGGTTGTACTTGGTGGCGATCCGCCCGCCGGGGAACATCACCGTCGCGTCGGTCACGGGCGTGAGCTTGGCGTTGGGGTCGGCCAGCTTTGGAAACTCGCCCTGCGTCTGATCGTTGACGAAGTAGTGGGTGAACAGGTCCCGCCGCAACTTCAGCACCAGCCGCGTCTGGCCCAGGCTGGCCCGGGGGGCGTCTGGACCGTGGCGATAGACGACAAAGCAGTACACGCCGCTGTCCCCCGGCCGCAGGATGTAGTGCAGCTCGGTGTCGAAGGGGAAAATCTCGTCGCCGGCGAAGGCAAAGGCGACCTCGATGAAGTCTTTGTCGTTGCGGACCAGGCGGTATTCGGGGTGCGTCATCCGCCGGGTGCCGGCCTTGCGCGGCGAGGGTTTGGGCCCGCCGCCGTTGGCGTCGAAGTAGATGGTCTTGCCCGTCGTCAGCACGTCCGGCCCGCCGACCAGGCGCCAGGAGAGAATCTGGCCGGTGGCCTTGTCGATGACCAGCGAGATTTGGCTGTTGGTAAGTTCCACGGTGTCGCTCGTTTCAAGGAGTGTCGGGTGGGGCAGGGGCGTCGTCGGCCTGGCCGCGGGGATCGCCGTGGCCGCTAGGCAGGCGATCACGGTAGCGACGATCCAGCGATTCATGGGCGCTCTCCATTAGTTGTGAGGGGCGGCGGGGCTCCTGTCCCGCCGCCTGGAACGCTATTCGAGACGATTTTTGCGCGGTGGGACAGGAGCCCCACCGCGCCCCAGGATAATGTTGTGAAACCGATTTTCACGCCGCTAACCATTGTGCGCCTCGAGAGGGGGTTGCGGCAAAAAGAAAAGCTGCGAGCCTTGTGGGCGTCGCAGCTTTTTCTTTTTCAGAAAAAGTTCACAGTGTGCCGTCGTTGGCTCGGCGTCGCCGCCGAATTGTCCGTAGACCGCGAGGTCTGGCGGACGAGGTTGTGCTGACTATTTGAATCGCCCAGATCGCTCTGAAGCGAAGCCTAGATGATCCTCTAGAAAGGAGGTGATCCAGCCGCAGGTTCCCCTACGGCTACCTTGTTACGACTTGGTCCCAGTCACCGAGCTTGCCTTAGACAGCACTGAATCGTGCCGGTTTTGGGCGCTCCCGGCTCCCATGACCTGACGGGCGGTGTGTACAATGCTCAGGAACACATTCACCGCGGCGTAGCTGATCCGCGATTACTAGCGATTCCAACTTCATGGAGTCGAGTTGCAGACTCCAATCCGAACTGGGGCGCGTTTTTTCCGATTTGCTCCACCTCGCGGTTTCGCGTCGGTTTGTATGCGCCATTGTAGCACGTTTGCAGCCCTGGGCATAAAGGCCATGAGGACTTGACGTCATCCCCACCTTCCTCCGGTTTAACACCGGCAGTCTCGCTAAGGTTCCCGGCATTACCCGCTGGCAATTAGCGACAAGGGTTTCGCTCGTTAAGGGACTTAACCCGACATCTCACGACACGAGCTGACGACAGCCATGCAGCACCTGTGCGCGTTTCACTCCGAAGAGCAGCCCGTTCTGTTTCCAGGCGGGCATCCATGCATGTCAAGCCCAGGATAAGGTTCTTCGCGTTGCATCGAATTGAGCAACATGCTCCACCGCTTGTGTGAGCACCCGTCAATTCCTTTGAGTTTTAGCCTTGCGACCGTACTCCCCAGGCGGTCCACTAAGCGCTTTCGTTTCGGCCGGAAACACGTCAGAGTGCCTCCAACCTAGTGGACATCGTTTAGGGCCAGGACTACCGGGGTATCTAATCCCGTTTGCTCCCCTGGCTTTCGCACCTCAGCGTCAGGACAGGCCCAGCGAATCGTCTTCACCTCCGGCGTTCCTCTTGATATCTACGCATTCCACCGCTCCACCAAGAGTTCCACTCGCCCCTGCCTGCCTCAAGCCCAATCAGTTTGCCCAGCCATTCCTCGGTTGAGCCGAGGGATTTCACCGGACACTTGATGAGCCGCCTACGTGCGCTTTAAGCCCAGTGATTCCGAACAACGCTAGCCACCTTCGACTTACCGCGGCTGCTGGCACGAAGTTAGCCGTGGCTTCCTTTGGGGCTCCTCAACTCCGGAGGATGTTAGCCTCCGTCGCTTGGCAACCCCTGACAGCAGTTTACACTCCGAAGAGCGTCTTCCTGCACGCGGCGTCGCTGGGTCAGGCTTGCGCCCATTGCCCAATATTCGTTACTGCAGCCTCCCGTAGGAGTCTGGGCAGTGTCTCAGTCCCAATGTGCCGGGTCGACCTCTCAGTCCCGGTACCCGTCGTTGCCTTGGTGGGCCGTTACCTCACCAACTAGCTGATAGGACATGGGCCGCTCCCAGGCCGACAGGCCTCCGAAGAGGCCCCACCCTTTGACCGCTGTGCCCTGCGACACTGTGGTCTCATCAGGTATTACCCGCAGTTTCCCGCGGCTATCCCTGTGCCCGGGGTACGTTACCCATGTATTCCTCACCCTTTCGCCACTCTACCGGCCCGGTTGCCCGGGCTTTCGCGTTCGACTTGCATGTTTTAGCCACGCCGCCAGCGTTCGTTCTGAGCCAGGATCAAACTCTTCACTTGAATATCGTTTGAATCCCCACGAGGGGGCTTCGTGCGATAGAAGACTTTGAATCTGGTGGCCGGGCCGTTTTAGGGGTGGCCCGGCCGGTCTTGACCCCTCGGCGAACCGAAGGATCAAGGCTGTAACTCAAAACTCTGGATTCCTTATGTAGGCAATCACGAGGAGTTTCGAGCCGCCGGGTCTCTCGCAAGCGGACCCGGCATGGATCGTTTGTCCCGTCCCGGTGGACGGGCCACACCCTCGTGACGGCATCACTGTTCACTTTTGAAAAAGCAGTTTTTCGTTCCGCCCCGTACCGCAGCCGGCCTAAGCGCCGGCCCGACGTCCAATGGGAGGGGCGATTGTATCGCCCGCACCGCACCGGTCAAGAACAATAATTTCAGAAAAACAGAAACAAAAATACAAAACGCAAAAACCCCTCGCGGACCCTCAACGGCCCACGGCGATTTGCTCAGGATTGCCGCCTTCTCAGCGGCCTGGCTCGACTTGCAACCCTTTTATCGTCCGTCGTCTGTCACACCCCAGGCCGTTCGCCCAGCCAGTAGATGATGTCGGCCATCAAGCTAAATCACTATAGCAGCCCGGCGAGGGTAAGTCAAGCAAACCGGCCCACGGCCGAGACGAAAGAAACAGCCAAGAGCGACACAGAGGCGCAGAGACGCGGAGGAATTTAAAGGCGAAAACTTTCTTAGGGTATTCTCTGCGCCTCTGTGCTTGCCTGCCGGTAGGCAGGTCGAAAAGGTGTTGTCGTCGCGAGTTGGGGGGCAGTGGAGGATGGCGGCGCGAGGGGGGCCTTACGTTCCGCTTTTTCCCTTGGAGCCTTTTTTCTTCGGCAGTCCCTCGATGATCAGCCGCAGGATGGCGTTGGCGGCGCCGTCGGCGTCGTGGTGGGCGGTCACGTAGTCCGCCACGGCCAGGACGCCGGGCGTGGCGTTGCCCATCGCGACGGCGATGCCCGCCCACTGGAGCATGTCCACGTCGTTGTCGTTGTCGCCGATGGCCATCACTTCGTGGCTGGCCACGCCCAGTTCCCCGGCCACGGCACGCAGGGCTTTGGCCTTGGAGACCGTCGCGTGGCAGATCTGGAGCAGGTGGTCCTCGGTCATCATCACGTTGACCTGCTGGGGATGCGCCTGGACGATCGCGCGGCCCACCTTCAGCAGCGGTTCCGGCTGGCCCAGCAGCAGCAGCTTGGTCACCGGCACGGTCAGCCAATCGTCCACCGGAGCGATGACGTCGGGGTTAAACACCTTGCCCGTCTCGGTCAGAAAGGCCGGGTCCAGGCGGTCGGTGCACCAGCGGTCGAGGATCTCCGCCGAGACGAGCACCTGCGGATATTCTTTCCGCGCCAAGGTCACGATGTCGCGGGCGATGTCGATGGCGATGGGGAGGTGCAGGATCACGGTGCCGGAGGGCGGGTCCAGCACCAAGGCCCCGTTGTAGCAGATCATGGGCGTGTCCAGGTCCAGCAGATTGTAGAAGGGCATCACGCTCCGCGGCGGTCTGGCCGAGGCCAGCACGACGTGCACGCCGGCCTCCTGCCGCGCTCGCCTCAGGATGGCCGCGGTGGTCACGGTCACCTGCTTGGCGGAGTTCAGCAGCGTGCCGTCCAGGTCTATGGCGACCATGTGGATCTTGCTCATGGGGCGTTCCTCGGCCAGACCATCATAATCGCGGGGGACCCGATAGTGAACCTCCCTGCCGGCGCCTGCTTGCCGATAGGCCGCAGGGGCTTGTCGCGGCCGTAGTTACGGCCTGCGCGGAGGAGAGAATTTTCCGCACATGCATCTCTAACCTTCATAGTGGGTTATAACGGCAAATTTCAGCCGCTTCTTTTGGTCGAAAAAATGCAATTTTTGCGGGATTCGTCTGTTTTTATCCTTGACGTTTTGGGGCCTTGGAGGTTAGAATGCAAATCATGTAGCGTACCAGTGTTTGAGGAGACGCGGTACGCAAGCCAACAAGTCTCTTAGGAGGAGACTAAACGGCACCCGGATCGGTGATGATTTTGGGTTGGCCGCATCGGCACATAACGCTCAAGACAAGCGAGTGCCGCCGCTGATGAGAATCTACACGAAAAACAAGCATGAGTGTGCTTTGCGTGTAGTCACTCCGCAAAACGTAAGGTAGGGATCAACCCCCCCTAAAGCGAGAGAAGAAGGAGAGAGGCATTATGAAGAAGTTAGTGGTAGCGAGTTTGGTTCTTGGATTATGTGTGGTGGCCGCGCAGGCCGGTCCGATTACGAGGACCATCAGCTACGTCGGCACCTATACGGTCACAGGCGACACCGGCACTGCCAACGTCAGCGTGTATAACATCACGGAGTATAGCACCGCTCCCAACACGACGTTCCAGACTGTCGTGGACATGACGTTTGGAACGGCTGCGGGCCAGGGCGGTCAAAACCCGTTCCAGGCTGCCTATACCACCAAGACAAAGGTGGGCGGCGTCTGGACGTATCCGGTGAACTTGACCCCCACGGAAGACTCTGACTCGTACTGGGATCCGAACGACGGGAGCCACATCTACCAGTCCGATTCCCGGTTTATGCCCTCCAGTGCCAATCCCAGCGACCCGTGCGGCGGCATCGAGAACTGGCTGGCCATCCAAGCCCCGACCGAGACGAACGATCGGTCTATCGATCCGAACAACGCCGTGTCCGATGACATTGTTCTGGGCAAGGGCGGCCTGAGCACGATCTCCGCGATTCCGGTGCCGATGCAGAGCGGCTCTTTGCAACTGCTCGTTGCCAGGATCGGCGTCGTGGCGGGAGACACGGTGTGGGGCCTGGACCAGTCGGCGTACTATGACGGCATCGCCGACAGGTCGCTCAATGAAACGTTTATAGTCCCTGAACCGGCGACGCTGGCATTGCTGGGACTGGGCGCTGTGGCCCTGATTCGTCGTCGCAGAGGCTAGCCGCAAGCCGCCAATAGATTCAAGAACCTGACTCTAGCAGCAGTGGGGTTGACCCCCTAAGGGCCTCGGTTATGCCGAGGCCCTTAGCTTTTCCAGGTGTTTATTCTCAAGACATTTCTATCCGCAACACTAGCTTTGAAAAGCAGTTGCGCTTGCATGGCTTGATGATCCGAAGTCGGGCCTGTGCCTCCAGTTTTGCAAGGCGGTGACATTCCTGTGAAATTGAGGGGGGATGTCCGTTTTGTTCTTGACAACCCGGCCGTTTGCCTATAGTATCCCTAATGTAGTGTCCGAACGGAGCAGGAGCCGACGGAGCACCTCTCCTGAGCTTAAGTTGGAGCGTTTTCCCTAACTGTTGCATGGAGCCGTTGTTAAGCCTAAGGAGCGCCCCTTTAACAATGAAGGCAAGGACTATTTTTCCCTCGTAAGGCAGGGAGCAACCCCCCTAATGTGATGAAGGAGATAGGTATGAAAAGGATGCTAGTAGCGAGTTTGGTTCTTGGACTATGTGCCGTGGTGGCACACGCTGGCCTTGTTATAACGGTTACCAAGGTCGGCAGCGCACTGACGGTCCAGGGTGATCAAGGCTCTGCCGTCGTTGATGTGTATGACATCACGATATCGAGCCCCAATGCCAATACGTTCGAGACCACCGTGGACATGACGATCGGAGCAGCCACGGGCAAGGGTAGCGATCCGTTCCAGGCTGCCTATACCACCAAGACGAAGGTGGGCGGCAAGTGGACGTATCCGATTAACCTGACCCCGTCGGAAGACTCTGATTCGTACTGGGATCCGTGCGATGGCAGCAACATCTACCAGGCCGATTCTCGGTTCCTTCCCTCCGCCGCGGATGCCAATGATCCGTGCGGCGGCATCGAGAACTGGCTGGCCATCCAAGCCCCGACTGAGACGAACGATAAGTCTATCGATCCCAATCGGGCCATTGCCGATGACATTGTTCTAGGCAAGGGCGGTCTGAGCACGATCTCCGCGATTCCGGTGCCGATGCAGAGTCCTTCTCTGCAACTGGCGGCTGTCCGGGTCGGCGTTGTTCAAGGCACGCAGGTTTGGTGCCTGGACCAGTGCGCGTGGTATGACGGCGTGGCAGACCAGAGCGACAACGTTACCTTTATGATTCCCGAGCCGGCAACGCTGTCTATGCTGTGCCTGGGCGCTTTGGCCCTGATTCGTCGTCGTAGGAGCTAGCCACAAGGCTATAGATTCGAGAGCCTACTCACAGAATGCATCTACATGATCGTGGGGTTGTACCCTTTAGGGCCTCGGCAAAACCGAGGCCCTTGTTTTTTTGCGAGGGGCGTGGCCGGGAGACGGTGCCATCGCAGCAGGGGGGAAATTAGAAGTGCAGGGCCAGAGGTTGGGTGAACTGCACGGCCAGGCCCACGGTCGCCCCGTCCAGCTCCTCCATGCGGGTGATGCATCCGCTGCCGCGCACGGCCCCATCGCGGCTGGAGTGCCCTCCTCCGGCTGGGACGGCCAGGATGAAGTCCAGCGGGCTGCCCGCGGGGGGCGCCTCGGCGGCCGGAATGCGAAGGTACATGCCTCCCGAGGAGACGTTGCCCGTGACCCAGGGGCCTGAGGAGGGAAGCCGGCCGGCGCCCGAAACGGACCAGTGCAGGGGCAACCGCCGATGTTGGCGGCGTTCGGTGTTTGCCATGGCGATCTCTCCTTGGGACGAGCAGCCTCGGCCACAGTCAGCCGATAGGAAGGATAGCACCCTACCCCTGCCGGAGGCAAGGGCCTCCTATAAGCAAGGCATTCCGGAGAAAGTGGGGGAGTTTTCCTGAATTTCTTCCCAGTTCCCTCAGGCGTGCTTGGCGAAACGGCTGTTTTGGGGTATACTGTAACCCCAAGGCGTAAGGAGGATGGGCCGGAGGTGGACGGCGTGCGGAGGTGGACGCAAATAGTTTGTCTTGTCGTTTTGACGGCGTCCCCGGCGTGGGCGGCGACGCTGACGTTGACGTTGGCTCAGCCGACGCTCGGGCAATGGGAGGTCTTCGGCCAGCTCAGCAACAATACCGACAACGACGGCCTGTCCAGCCTCATCATCAATGTCCAGGCTGTCGGCGGTGACGTGGGCGTCAGCTCCTCCCTGAACGATTTGCCCCACGGCACGCACTACTATTTGCTGGACGGCAATGTGCAGTCGCAGCTCGTCGGCTTTACCGAGTTCCGCAGCGACGGCAACAGCGGCATCGGCATCTGCGCCGGCCAAAAGACGACCTCTCTGGGACAGGTGGTGCTGACGGACGTGGGCTACTCCGCCGGCAGCACGCCCGGCGACCAAACCGGCCTGGGGCTGGGACCGACGCAGATCTCCTGGTCCGCCCCCCTCCTGATCGCCAGCGGCTCCTACAGCGGGACGTATGGCACGTTGTCGGTGGCGGTGGGGGCGGGGCAGGTCAACGTGCTGAACGAAGGCCGCAACCCCGCTCAGACCGGCGGCGTGCACAAGATCGAGAGCGTCGTGAGCGGCTCACTTCGAATTTACCACGTCGGCGACGCCACGGGCGATGACAAGGTCGACAGCAACGACTTTGGCGCGCTAGCCAGAAACTGGCTGCAAAGCGGCAAGACCTGGGCCGACGGCGACTTCAACGGCGATGGCGTCGTGGACGGCACGGACTTCGGCGCGTTGGCCCGCAACTGGGGCTGGTCGGCGTCGGCCTCCATGTCCAGCGCGACGGCGGCTACGCTCCCCGAACCGGCCACGCTGGCCTTCCTGGGCCTGGGCGCCATGACGCTGCTCGTCCGCGGCCGGCGCAGCCGCTGAAAATCAGCCCACCCGCTTATCCTCCTCCCCCCAAAAATACATCACACGCAAGTGCTTTTGAGCTTGATTTTTAGGTGCTTTAGTGATATAGCATCCTTCATCTAAGGGCGTGGAGCGCACACCTGAACGCCAAAGGAAGGAAGGGGTTGTCTCATGAAAAGAATCCTTATTATCAGTTTAGTTCTTGGGTTATGCGATGCGGCGTCGCAGGCCGGTCTGGTTATAACGGTCGATAAGGTCGGCACCTATACGGTTACGGGCGATACCGGCTCGGCCCTCGTGGATGTGTATGACATAATCATGTCGAGCCCCAATGCCAACACGTTCCAGACGACCGTGGACATAACGTTTGGGACGGCTGCGGGGTAT
The DNA here is from genome assembly GCA_049510055.1 of Phycisphaerae bacterium. Classification (GTDB taxonomy): domain Bacteria; phylum Planctomycetota; class Phycisphaerae; order SM23-33; family SM23-33; genus JALHTV01. Next base: position 76,686 of record JBEKZI010000002.1, read on the forward strand.
GGCGGTCAAAACCCGTTCCAGGCTGCCTATACCACTAAGACGAAGGTGGGCGGCAAGTGGACGTATCCGGTGAACCTGACCCCCTCGGAAGATGCCGACGGGTATTGGGATCCGTGTGACGGCAGCAACATCTACCAGGCCGATTCTCGGTTCCTGCCCTCCAGCGCCGACGCCAACGATCCCTGCGGCGGCATCGAGAACTGGCTGGCCATCCAAGCCCCGACCGAGACAAACGATGGGTCCATCGATCCGAACAACGCCGTGGCCGATGACATTGTCCTTGGCAGGGGCAGCCTGAGCACGATCTCCGCGATTCCGGTGAAAATGCAGAGTCCCAATCTTGTGCTGCCAGTTGCCAGGATCGGTATCGTGCGGGGAGACGTGGTCTATGTCAAAGACGAATGTGCTTACTATGACGGCATCGCAGACCGGTCCGATATTCCGGGGTTTGTCTATGCTCCTGAACCGGCCACGCTGACCTTCCTGGGCCTGGGCGCCGTGACGCTGCTGGCCCGCCGCCGGCACGGCCGCTGAAAATCCGCCGGCCGCCGGCAATACGTTGACATACATGAAAGCACCTGGAAGCATAACTTTCAGGTGAGGTAGCTTTCCAACCATCAAGGCGTGTGGAGCACACACCTAAAGCGCAGGAAAGGAAGGGGTTTGGCCATGAAACGAATCCTTATTATCAATTTGGTTCTTGGGTTATGCGCTGCGGCGGCGCAGGCCGGGATCATGTGGCCGGTCTTGACCGGACCGATTACTATCACGATGGAAAAAGTCGGCACCTATACGGTTACAGGTGACACCGGTTCCGTCATTGTCAATGTGTATGACATGACGATGTCGTGCCGTAATCCCAACACGTTCCAGACCGTCGTGGACTTGACGATTGGGTCAGCTTGCGGCCGCGGTGATGACCCATTCCAGGTAGGCTTGGTGAACAAGACGAAGGTCGCCGGCAAGTGGGCGTATCCGGTTGCCCTGACCCCCACCGAAGACGACGATGCCACCTTCTTTGACCCCAATGACGGGACCAACCAGTACCAAGCCGACTCGCGGTTCATGCCCTCCAGCGCCGATGCCAACGATCCGTGTGACGGCATCGAGAACTGGCTGGCCATCCAACGGCCGACCGAGACGAACGATGGGTCTATCGAGCCGAACACCGCTGTCCCGTATGCCTCCGTCCTGGGCAAGGGCAGCATGGAGGTGATCGCCGCGATTCCGGTGGTGATGCAGAGCCCTAATCTAAAGCTGAAGGTCGCCCGGATTGGTATCGTGCAGGGAGACATGGTCTATTTCGAAGACCAGTCTGCTTACTATGACGGCATCGCAGACCGGTCCGATATTCCGGTGTTTCTCTGTGCTCCTGAACCGGCCACGCTGGCCTTCCTGGGCCTGGGCGCCGTGACATTGCTTCGTCGCCGCCGCGGCCGCTGAGAATCCGCCGGCCGCCGGCAATACGTTGACATGCGCGAAAACACCTGAAAGCGTAACTTTCAGGTGAGGTAGCTTTCCAACCATCAAGGGGTGTGGAGCACACACCTAAACCCCACCAGAGGAAGGAGTTGTATCATGAAACGAATCCTTATTATCAATTTGGTTCTTGGGTTATGCGCCGTGGCGGCACAAGCCGGGATCACGTGGAATGTCTTGACCGGGCCGATTAATATCACGATGGAAAAAGTCGGCACCTATACGGTCACGGGGGACAGCGGTTCCGCCATTGTCAATGTGTACGACATGACGATGTGGTGCCGTGATCCCAACACGGTCGAGACGGTCGTGGCCTTAACGATTGGGTCGGCCACGGGCGCGGGTAGTGATCCGTTCCAGGCTGCCTCGGTGTACAAAGCAGGTAGCAAGTATCATATCGGGTTAACTCCCGTGGAAAGTGCTGACGAGACATTTTTGGATCCGTGCGACGGGAGCAATGCCTACCAGGCCGATTCCCGCTTCATGCCCTCCGGTGAGTATACCGATCCCAACGATCCGTGTGACGGCATCGAGAACTGGATGAACCTTCGAGTGCCGACCGAGACGAACGATGGGTCTATCGACCCCAACCAGAATGTGGACGGTGACATGATGCTGGGTAAGGGCGGTATGGAGGTGCTCGTCGCGATTCCGCTGGCAATGCAGAGCCCTAATCTAAAGCTAAAGATCGCCCGGATTGGTATCGTGCAGGGAGACATGGTCTATTTCCAAGACCAGTCTGCTTACTATGACGGCATACGTGACTTGAGCGAGTACACAGCGCCGATTCTTGTTCCCGAACCGGCGACGCTGGCCTTCCTAAGCCTGGGCGCCGTGACATTGCTTCGTCGCCGCCGCGGCCGCTGAAAATCCGCCGGCCGCCGGCAGCAAGTTAACGCACACAAAGGCACCTGGAAGCTTGACTTTCAGGTGCCTTTGATGTAATATCCCTGCATATCAGGAGGGGGTGCTCCCCCCTAAAAAGAGAGGAAAGGGGTCGTGTCATGAAAAGAATCCTTATTATGAGTTTGGTTCTTGTGTTATGCGCCGCGGCCGCGCAGGCTGGTTTGGTTTATACGGTTAATTATATCGGTGCCTATACGGTTACGGGTGATACCGGCTCGGCCCTCGTCGATGTATGGGACATCTATTCGTCGAGCCCTAATTCAAACACGTTCCAGACCACCGTGGACTGGACGTTTGGGACGGCCATAGGCGCCGGCGGCAATGACCCGTTCCAGGCTGCCTATACCACCAAGACGAAGGTCGGAGGCAAGTGGACGTATCCAGTGAACCTGACCCCCACGGAAGACTCTGACTCGTACTGGGATCCGTGCGATGGTAGCCACATCTATCAGACCGATTCCCGGTTTATGCCCTCCAGTTCCAATCCCAGCGACCCGTGCGGCGGCATCGAGAACTGGCTGGCCATCCAAGCCCCGACCGAGACGAACGATCGGTCTATTGATTCCAATGAAGCCGTTGCCGATGACATTGTCCTGGGCAAGGGCGGCCTGAGCACGATCTCCGCGATTCCTGTGCCGATGCAGAGTCCTTCTCTGTACTTGCTCGTTGCCCGGATCGGCGTCGTGCGAGGAGACATGGTCGGGTGCTTGGACCTGAGCGCGTGGTATGACGGCATTGCCGACCGGTCGGATGATAACTTCTTTTGGTTATCTTATCCTGGACCTGAACCGACGACGCTGACCTTCCTGGGTCTGGGCGCCATAACATTGCTTCGCCGCCGGCGCGGCCGCTGAAAATCAGTCGGCCGCCGGCAATACGTTGACATGCACGAAAGCACCTGAAAGCTTGACCTTCAGGTGCTTTCGTGATATAGCGCCCTTCATCTAAAGGCGCGGAGCACACATCTAAAAGCGCCAGGAAGGGAAGGGTTGGACCATGAAACAAATCCTTATTATCAATTTGGTTCTTGGGTTATGCGCCGTGACAGCACAGGCCGCGCCCAGGCCGATCATGCCCGGACCGCTGAATATCTCGTTGGAAAAAGTCGGTACGTACACGGTGACGGGTGATACCGGCACGGCCAATGTGGATGTGTACGATATCATCATGTCGAGCCCCAATTTCAACACGTTCCAGACGACCGTAGACCTGACGATTGGAGCAGCCACGGGCCAGGGCTCCGACCCGTTCCAGGCTGCCTATACCACCAAGACGAAGTACGGTGGCAAGTGGACGTATCCGGTTAACCTGACCCCCACGGAAGACGACGACGGGTATTGGGATCCGAACGATGGCAGCAACATCTACCAGGCCGATTCTCGGTTCCTGCCCTCCAACGCGGATGCCAACGATCCATGCGGCGGCATCGAGAACTGGCTGGCCATCCAAACGCCGACCGAGACGAACGATGGGTCCATCGAGCCGAACACCGCTGTCTCATATGCCTCCGTCCTGGGCAAGGGCAGCATGGAGGTGATCGCCGTGATTCCGGCACCGATGCGGAGCCCCTCTTTGCAGCTGCTCGTTGCCAGGATCGGCGTCGTGGCGGGAGACACGGTTTGGGGCCTGGACCAGTCGGCGTGGTATGACGGCGTGGCAGACCAGAGCGATAGGGAGCTGTTTCTGATTCCCGAACCGGCGACGCTGGCCTTCCTGGGCCCGGGCGCCGTGACGCTGCTTACCCGCCGCCGGCACGGCCGCTGAAAATCAGTCGGGGGCGAAGGGGGAATGCTCTACCTGGGGTCCGCCCTTGCGCACCGCCGGTGGCGGTCTAGGCCTGGGCGTATTTCTCCGGTGGGGCGAACAGGAACATTGCGACCATCAGCGCCCCGACCGCCAGCAACAGCAGGCCGCGGCGCGTCGAAAGGCGCTGAATCTTGGCGGCGGCGATGATTTCCCAGCCGGCGGGGGGCTCGGGGCGCGGATAGCGGACGGGAATCACCACGTCGGGCGGCGGCCGGGTGGCCCCGGCCGGCGGGACGATCACCTCGTTGTCGGGCATCAGGTCGCCCTGGCCCATGGCCAGGCGCTTCGTGAGGACCGGGCTGGACGGCATGTCGGCGATCAGCTTGGCGTTGGCGGCCACGGTGGCCTGCATCTCTGCCACGGCGATCTTGTCGCAATCGCGCTCGTAGCCGGCGAATTCCATCCGCGCGTAAGCCGGCAGCAGCACCACGGCGGCGATGATCGCCAACCCCAGCCCGGCCAGTACGGTAAAGCCGAGCATCCTTCCGCCGGCCGCCAGCAGGCTGTCGGGCTGCTGGGCCGAACTATCCTTTCTTCCAGGTGCAGGCGCCATAGACGGCCTTGTCTCCCAGGGCCTGTTCAATCCGCAAAAGCTGATTGTACTTGCACACGCGGTCCGTGCGGCAGGCCGAGCCGGTCTTGATCTGCCCGGTGTTGCGGGCCACCGTCAGGTCGGCGATGGTCGTGTCCTCGGTCTCGCCGCTGCGGTGGCTCACCACGGCCGTCCAGCCGCTGCTCATGGCCAGGTCGATCGCCTCCAGCGTCTCGGTGAGCGTGCCGATCTGGTTGAGCTTGATCAGAATGCTGTTGGCGCACTTCTCGGCCAGGCCGCGCTTGAGGAACTCGAGGTTGGTCACGAAGATGTCGTCGCCGACGATCTGAATCTTGCCGCCCAGCTTGGCGGTGAGCTTCTTCCAGCCGTCCCAGTCGTCCTCGGCCAGGCCGTCCTCGATGCTGCGAATGGGGTACTTGGCGCACCAGGCCGTCCAGATGTCGATCAACTCATCGCTGGTGACGATGCGGTCGGGATTGGACTTGAAGAAGCAGTAGCCCTTCTTGCCTTTTTCCTTAGCTGCGTTCGCCAGTTCGCTGGCGGCCGGGTCCAGGGCCAGGAAGATCTCCTTGCCCGGCGTGTAGCCGGCCTTGGTGATGGCCTGGCAGATCAGCTCCGGCGCCTCGTCGTTGCTCTTCAGGCTCGGCGCGTAGCCGCCCTCGTCGCCCACGGACGTGTTATAGCCCTTGGACTTCAAGACGCCCTTGAGGCTGTGGAACACTTCCACGCTCATCCGCAGGCCTTCGGCGAAGCTGCGGGCGCCCCAGGGCTGGACCATGAATTCCTGGAAGTCCACGGTGCCGTCGGCGTGCTTGCCGCCGTTGAGGATGTTCAGCATGGGCACCGGCAGCGTGACGGCCTTGGCGCCGCCGAGGTATTGGTAGAGCTCCTTGCCGGCGGCGATGGCCGCGGCGCGGGCGACGGCCAGCGACACGCCCAGGATGGCGTTGGCGCCGAGCCGGCCCTTGTTGGGCGTGCCGTCTGCGGCGATCATGGCCTGATCGATTTCGGCCTGGTCGGTGGCGTCCTTGCCGATGACGAGCTTGGCCAGCTCGCCGTTGACGTTTCCCACGGCCTTGAGCACGCCCTTGCCGGAATAAACCTTCTTGTCGCCGTCGCGGAGTTCGACGGCCTCGTTCTCGCCCGTGCTGGCCCCGGAGGGCACAGCCGCCCGGCCCAGAACGCCGCCAGCCAACAGCACGTCCACTTCAACGGTGGGGTTGCCGCGAGAATCCAGAATCTGACGAGCCTTGACCGCCTTAATCTTGGTGGACATCTTTTTGGTGGGCATCGGACCTTCCTTTGCTGATATATCGGACCTTGTTTCGCCGCCGCGTTAGCGCATCGCCGCGGCGGCAGGGATGGAAAGGCCCCATTCTAGCGGACAATCCGCGCGACGCAAGGCCACAGGTGGGGGTGTCGCGGCCCTAGAATGGTACAGCGGATTTCGTTCTAATGTTCCTGGAAGCTTATTAAGGAGACAGCCATGGATAATGAATCGAAGACCTCCGGTGAGTCCTGTGTCCGCCCCTGCGAGGAGACGCTGTGCGGGATGGCGCGGTTGTTCTTGGGCCGGTCGATGTACCCGCT
>JBEKZI010000020.1:0-29132 GCA_049510055.1 Phycisphaerae bacterium
CGCCCCCCCACCAAGCCGCTGACGGACGAGGACGGCAACGTCATGACCTGCGTGGCCTGCCAGGGCACCGGCTATCTGGGGCGCACCGCCGTGTTCGAATTGATGGACATGACCGACGAACTGCGGGAGATGATTATTTCCGGCGCGGCCCTGCCTCAGATCAAGACCGCCTGCCGGAAGAATCGGATGCTCTACCTTCAGGAACAGGCCTTGCAGCGCGTGATCGGCGGCATCACCAGCATTCAGGAAGTAATCCGCCTTTCTCAACCGGATAAGAAGCCCTAGCCCCAGGAGCGGAAACGATGATACTGATCCTGATAGCCACCGCCCTGATCCTGGCCATCGCCTTCTTCCAGGCGACCCAGGGCTTCTACGGCGCGACGATCATGGCCGTTCTTTCGGCGCTGTCGGCGGTGCTGGCGTTCAACTATTACGAGCCGCTGGCCGCGGTGCTGGTCCCGCGTCTGGCGACCGCGGCCGACGCCGTCGCCCTGCTGGCCCTGTTCGCGATCCTGCTGCTGGTGTTGCGGTTGGCGATCGACTTTTTGCTGCGGCCTAACGCGGTCATGGACGTCTGGGTCAACCGCATCGGCGGCGGGGCGATGGGCCTTCTGGCGGGCATGGTCCTGGTGGGCGTCGCGGCCGTCGTGGTTCAGATGCTGCCGTGGGGACCGTCGATCCTGGGTTACGCGCCGTTCGACAACTCGCTGCAACGCAGCGGCAAGCTGTACCCCTTCCTTCCCGATGACTTCGTGCTGGGCACGATCAACACCCTGTCGCGGCAATCCCTGGACGCCAGTCCGGCCCGCCCCTTCCAGCTCAGCCATGACGACTTGCTGCTGGAACTGTTCTGCGCCAGGAACACGGCCGGCAAGAACGGCCGAATCGACGCGCCGGCCAACGCCCTGTCGGTCGGCAACGCCTACGTCTCGGAAGGGGCCGCCTGGGGCAGCGACGTCCCCGCCGATCCACGCCTGGGCCCGCAGGTCAGCAAGGTGATCGTCATCCGCGTGAAGGTCGATCAAAGCGCCGCGGACAAAGACAAATGGTGGCGCCTGCCGGCGACGCACTTCCGTCTGATCAGCCGCACCGGCCGCAGCTATTACCCCGTGGGATACATGGTCCGCTCGCCGGAAGGAGCCGTCTGCGTCCCGGCCCCCACGGTCGAAGGCAATCTCCAGGTCACCCATCTCATCGTCGAGCGCCCCGTCGGCGCGGAAAGAGCCCTTGCGATTGATTGGGCTTTCCGCCTGTTGCCGGACGAAGTGCCGTCGACGGTGGTCTTCCGCCGGGTTTCCTACGCCTCCGTCCCCAAGCCTCTTCTCACCTTCCCCGACCTTACCGGCGGTTTGGGTGTCGCCCCCTAGCCCCGGACGGCTCGACTTCCACCTCACTGCGATACTTCTGCGGCAGATGCTCCAGCCATAGGCGATAGGCCAGTTCGGGCCGGCGCAAATGGCCGCCTTGGATTTCCTTGTGCACGGCCTTGGGGCAGCCTCGCTCGCGGAGGTATCGAAAGGCCGCCCAGGATTGGGTCTGAATCTGCTGGAGGTCGTCCTTGCCGCAGAAGATGACCACGGGCAGTTTCCGGACGGCATCGGTGATGGGGATTTTCTCCTCAAACATCGGCACATCGCTGTTGCAGGCGCGGGCGATGAGCATGTTAAACCGCTGCGGGTTGCGAAGGCCCGTGTAGTACATGGCATATCCCCCAGCCGAAAAACCCGTCAGCAGCACGGCGTCCGGATCGACGTGGTACTTGGCTACCAGTTCGTCGATCAGGGCCAGGATGGCCTTCTCGTCGGTATCCAGGTCCTGGTACCAGATCGAGCGGACCACCGGCAGGATGCCCTGGGCGCTCCGCAGGTCCGGGGCGGCCACGATCAGGCCGCGCTGCTCGGCCAGGGCCTTCCACTCGCTGATTTGCGGCTGGGAACCGTCCCAACCGTACGTGCCGTGCAGCGTGATGACCAGCGGCCAACTGCGGTCGGCGCTGTAATTACTCGGCACGTACAGCCAGTACGGCGTGCCGGTGGCCTTGGAGGTCTCCCGCAGCGGCGGCACGGGCGTCTGTTGAGACTGAGTGACCGGGCAGCCCGCCGTCACGGCCAGAAGCGCCAACACGATAAACAATCGTTTCATCCGTTCCGTCCAGTCGTCCGTCCACCAGCGCCCCGGCGGCCGGTCTTTACAGTTCTCCTCGCCGGGCGGGACGATATATGTTACCTTCTCCGCCGGTCCAAGAGAACCCGTCGGCCGACCGGAAATCGTCAACCGGCCGCGCGGCGCCTTCGTACAATACTCAAGCACAAGACATGACTCCCTATCGCTCCCTGCTGGCGTCCTTGGCGGTTCTGGCGGCCCTGGCATCCGGGGCATCGGCCCTGAGCCCCGATCAAGTGCTGATCGTGGCCAATGCCGACGTACCGGATTCCCTGGCCGTGGCAGCCTACTACGCCCAACAACGGCAGATCGACCCTTCTCAGGTCGTCACGCTCAAGACAACCGGCGGCTACAACATCACGCGCGAGGACTACGAATCGCAAATTCTCAATCCCCTGCGGGCGACCCTCGTTCAGCGCGGCTTGACGGAAAAGATCCGCTGCCTGGCCTTGATGTGGGGCATGCCCGTGCGGGTCCTGGCGCCCCAGAACGCCCTGGGAGAACTGCTGATCACGGAGACCACCAAAACGCACTACCGCCTGGCGGTGGACTATAAGCTCCTGGCCACGGTCGGCCGAAAATTCCCCCCGCCGCGGACGGAAGGCCTGGCCCCCCTGGCGGACCTGTTTGAATCCCCCGCGCCTCCGCCCCCCGAACCGCTGCCGGAATGGGCGGCCTTGCTCAAGGACGCCGATGCGCTGGTCGGCAGCAAACTCAGCGAGCTTTCAACCATTCGCGACGACCCCAACAGGGCCATCGCCACCCGTCAGCTCACGGCTTTGCAATTCGATATCCACGGCCTGGAAGGATTGATCCAATTTCTCCGCCAGGCCAAGCTGGCCACTCCCGCGTCGCTGGAAAGGCTCCAGAAACTCCTGGACGACGGCCGCGCCAAGCTCACCGCTCTTCGCGCCGCCCCGGAAGGGGTAGACAACGCCAAGGCCATGCTGGCCATCCTCCAGCAGGTCGGCGGGGCGGCCGCGGTCGAGGCCTACGGCCAGGAGCATAAGCCCAGCACGGAGATCCTCCGGGCCGCGGATGCCTCGGTGGACAGCGAACTGGCGATGCTGTGGTGGCAAAACTATCCGCTCGACCGCCAGATGCCCAACCTGCTGTGTTGGAGAGTGCACCCGCCCTCGTCGGCCCCGGGTGAAATTTATCCGCCGGTGCTGCTGACGGCGCGGATCGACGGGCCGTCCAAGGCCGACGCCATGCGGATCATCCATGACTCCGTCCAGACGGAGAAAACGGGCCTGACGGGCACCTTCTACATCGACGCCGGCGGACCCGAGCGCGCCAAGCACTACGACGACGTCCTGCGGGCGCTGGCCCAGTTCGTCCGCACCCGCACGCGCATCCCCGTGGTGCTGGACGAGTCGTCGGCCGTCTTCCCGCCGGACAGTTGCCCCAACGCCGCCCTGTACGTCGGCTGGTACAGCCTCCAGAAATACGTCCCGGCGTTCCAGTGGATCCCGGGATCGGTCGGCTGGCATATCGCCAGTTTTGAGGCCATGCACCTGCGGGACCCCAATAGCCCGGAGTGGTGCCCGCAGATGATCCGCAACGGCATCGCCGCCACGCTGGGCGCGGTGGACGAACCGACCCTGAACACCATGCCGCAGCCGACGGATTTCTTCGCCCTGCTGCTGACCGGCCAATACACGGTGGCGGAGTGCTATTGGCGGTCCGTCCCGACGACCAGCTGGCGGCTGACGCTGATTGCCGATCCGCTGTACAACCCCTTCAAGGCCAACCCGCAGATTCAACTCCAGGACTTGCCGGCGGGACTCGCCCCTCCGCCGCAATGGGGCGCCTGGCCGGCCGGGCTGATGGCAAACACGTCCCGCGCCCCCGCCGCCGCGACGGCCAGCGCTCCCACCACCGCTACCGCCCCGGCGTCCCCGTAGTCGCGGCTTTCTAGGAAGTCGCCGCCTCCGCCGTCCCGCCGCCCAGCACCGGATACGTCGTGCCGCCGGAGGGGAACACCACCACGCGCTGGGGAGAGTCGCCCAGAATTTTTTGGGTCTCGGCAATCGCCTCAGCCGGATCGGCGAATATCTTCAAGCCGGGAAACGTCTTGCCTCCCGCCGCCAGGGCGGGCGAGACCATGAAGATTGTGTTGCGGTGGATCGCCTGCAACGCCATGCGGATGAAGAACGCCGCATCCCCTGCCAGGTTCGGCGCCAGGCGCGTGATCAGATTGCCCAGGGCCACGCTGCCCACCAAGCGGACCAGCCGCCGGGCCATCTGCCAACCCACCGGCCACTGCGGCACGTCCATGCCGTACATCCCCGCCTGGCAGCGGGCGAAGCACAATATGACCCCGCCCTCCCGGGCCGCCCAACGGGTGTTGGCGATGCCCTTGAACGATTGCCACAGGTCGTCGTCGCGGGGGTGGGCGTTCACCACCAGCACGTCGGCGGGCTTGTCCACCGTCACGCCGCAGGCCGCGGCGCACCGCTTGGCCAGCATCTGCTGGGCGGCGGCGATCTGTCCGGCCGCCACGAACGTCGGGCGGTCCTGCTCGTCCAGGACGTACTGCACCCCAAAACTCTTGCCCCGCTGGTCCACCAACTGCCCGCCAGCGTCGATGGCGGTCCGCATGGGGTTCCTGGCGGCCTCCGTCCCCACCCAGGGATGAGGATGGCGGTCCACGCCCAGGCGGTGCAACTGCCGGATGGTCGCCAGGGAGGCGCAGCCCGGCAGGAACATCTTGTAGCCGCCGCCGAAGCCCGCCTGCAAATGGGGGCTCACCGAGGAAATCACGATCCGCAGGTCGGCCTCCGCCACGCCGCGGTCGATCCACACGTCCACCTTGCCCGCCCGGCCGAGATGGACGTAACCGGTATGGTCCTTGTACCGAATGCTGCGCCAGGGAATGGTCTGCGCGAGCGCCCCCAGCTTCTGGGCGGCCTGCTGAGGCGTCATGGGCGGGTGCATGCCCGTGGCGAAGACAATCTCCGTCTGGGCGGGCTCGACGTGCTGCCGCGCCAGCTCTTCCATCACGACGGCCAGCACCTCCGCCAGCGGACTGTGGCGGGTGAAGTCCTCCACCACCAGCGCGATCCGCCCGCCCCGCCGGGCGGCCACCAGTTGCCCCAGCGGCAACTCGCCCGTCGGCTGGGATAGCGCCATCCCCAACGCGTCGCGCCAGTCGTCCCCTGCCGCCGGCAACGTGGAACGGGCCACCTGCTGGAGCGTCCAGTGCTCCGGCAGCGCCAGTTTCAACTCTCCTTGTCCCCAGGGCAGCAGGACTTCGGGCATCAGGAAACCCTTTCCAAAGGCGTCGCGCTCAGGAGTGCTTCCGTGCCGTGATGATATGGTAAACGCCCAGCGGTTCGCTGAGCGCTTCCAGTGTTTTCAGGCCCGCCTCGTGCATCAGGCGGCTGAGTTTTTCCACCGAACGGTGGTTCATGTGCAGGCCGAAGACGCGGCGAAAGAAACGGTCCGTACCGTGCCGGTTCGACAGGCTGTTGAGCACGATCGTGCCGCCGGCGGGCATGACGGCGGTCAGGGCCTGGATGATCGAGACGACCTGGTCGTCCTGGAGGTATTCGCAGATGCCGATCATGTCGACGATGTCCACGCGATGGTCCAGGTAGCGGGCGATCTGGCGCACGTCGCCGGTGACGAAGCGGACGCGGTCGTGCACGCCGTGCCGCTTGGCCAGGTCCTTGGCGTAGCCGTGGGCGGCGTCGGAAAGGTCGATCAGCGTGGCGCGGGCCCGGTTGCGGGATTGGCGGAGGGCGTCGATGATGATGATGCCCGGTCCGGCCCCGACGCACACGACTTCCGCCGGCTGGCGCGGGCAGGCGTCCATCAGGTCCGTCAAAACCCGCCCCGCCAGCCGCCGGCGATTGCGCAAGGCCTTGGGCATCGTGCCGCCGCCCACCAGGACCTTGTCCGCCCACTGGCGGCAGCGGCCTTCGTAGCTGATGACCATGCTCTGCCAGCCGCCCGGATCGGCCCAGTTGGCCGCGGCCAGCTCGCTTTTCGTCACTCGAAGCAGCCAGCGAATCAGACCGGCGGGGGCGTAGTTGGCAAAAGGATTGACCAGCGTGGCCCGCAGGGCGCGGGCCACGGGACCGGCCTTTTCGAACTCATTGTGTTCCGCTCTCGTCGCCACTGGCACCTTTCGGGAATGGGACAGAGAGATGAATTATAACGTTTTGGCCCACCGATTGCCACCCGCCGCGGCCGCGGCGCTGTTGGACTAAAGTTTTGCCGCAAGGGCCGCCGATAACAGGCCCAGCGACAGGTCCGGCAGGGGCTATGCGGACCGGCGGTGGTGAGCCTAGTCTTATGACCAAACGCGAATTGATCGATCAAATCCTGACGGAAAATCATACCGCCGAACCCGCCTTCCTGGCCCAGTTCAGCGACGAGCAACTGAGGGACTACCTCCTGCATCTCAAGCAGGCCAAGCAGCCCCGTCCGCCGGGAACCCCCTCGCGCTACGACCGCTACTTCCACAACTGCCCGGCGGTGACTACCGCGGCGGCTCCCAGCCGCTGGAAGACCGAAGGCGGCAGCCTTCAGCCCGTCCCCAAGGCGGCGCCGGAGCTGTCCGCCGCCAGCGATTCGCCGCCTGTAGCCACGCAAGGCATCCTGCCGTCCTACGTGGACGGCGACGCCGTTCTGCCCCAGGAAACCGACGCCCTGGAAGCCATGCAACTGACGCCGCAGGAGCGTAGCGGCCTGCATGCCCCCATCGATGACCCGGCCGATCCGGATGAGCCGACCGGCCGGAATAGTTCCGTATCGTCCTTCGCCAACAAAGACGACGACCAGGAGGGCTGGCTGCTTTAGCGCGGCGCCGTCCCCACAGCTCAGGACGGCGTCCCGCGACTCAGGTGGTATCCGTGTTCGGCCGGCCCTCGCCGGCCGATGTCTTTGAAGGCAGGCGATCTTGACAACCCCCTGACGGCCCCTATAGTGTTCAGGTAAGGGGCCGGTCTGCCGGCTGACCTTAGTACCATGAGGCCGTAGCTCAACTGGTTAGAGTACCGGATTGTCGATCCGGTGGTTGCGGGTTCGACTCCCGTCGGCCTCGTTGAATGCAAGTCTCTGGAGGCCAATCGGCTCACGACGTTCCCTTTCCACCCCGTCGTTGGAATCACCGCCCCTGGAGACCTTCCGTTTGTCGGCGTCATCCTCTGCCCCGCCGAGCGGCCCATCGTAACGACGCGGGGGCTGACTTTTGAGGGCAAGGCCTATCCGAAGGAGCTGTCTATGAAACCAAAAACAAACGCGTGGCCGGCGGCAATTGCGATCTTGGTCTGTACGATCCTGCCGTCGGCGGCCTTTGGAATTTCAGGGCGTGCCATGGCCATCGAGCGATCGTTCTCGTACGCCTACAACAACCCGCAGCCACAGATCGGGACCGGCCCCTTGGGATCGTCGGTGTACTCGGCCAATCCGACCTACCGGCCGGTGTCGAGCGTCGCCCCCGTCCCCGCGATGGACAGCCCGCTGTCGAACCAGATGCAGTCGGTAAGCGTCTATTCGCCGATGAGCCCGGTGATCATCGCTCCTTCCGGCGGCGGGGCCGTCGTGACCGGCGGCGCCGGGGCCGGCGGCTACAGCAACCCCGTCCGCGACATGGCCTCCGCCCTGGCGGCCAAGTCCAAGCAGGGACCTTCCATCACCGCCGAAGCGATGACTTCTCTGGCCCCCCCGACGCCCGGGGCCTACCAGTCCGCCATGCTGCGCGGGGAGTCGCAGTTCCGCAGCGGCGATTACGCCGGGGCGATCACCAATTTTGAAGCCGCCAGGAAACTGGCCAACGACTCGCCGGAAAGCCTGCTGTCGCTGGCCCAGGCCTACTTCGCCAAGGCCGACGCGTCTCCCGACCAGGCCGCCGATTATCTCGCCAAGGCCCTTCGGGCATTCCCCGACCTGCCGCTGGTCCGCGTCCGGCCGAAGGGCTTTTTCGGCAACGCCGACGACTACGCCAAGGCCTTCGCCCGCGTGCAAGGCTTCGTCAAGGACAACCCCAAGGACGCCGCGGCGATGCTGCTGCTGGGGTATCTGCAATGGCGAACGGGGCTGGTGGATGAAGCCCTCAGCTCCCTGGACGCGGCCATGGCCTGTTCATCCGACAAGGACCTGACCGACGCCATCACCATAATGCTGGACGGCATCAGCCGCTCCGGGCAGATCGTGCTGTCCAAGGCGCCCCCCATCGACCCCGCCCAGGACTATCCCTGGGCCGGCATTCGCCTGGGCCTGCCGTCGGGCACGAAGACCGATCCGTTGACGTCCCTCAGCCAGGTGATCGTGGGAATGACGCCCGGCGATAACAAAAGCGCACCGCTCCAGGTAGCCCTGTACGCCTATCCCGTCGGCGAAGGCGTCACGGTGAGGGCCTTCCTGGATTCCATGACGGACTTCCTGCGTCAGTCGCCGACGGTGAAGGATATGGCCACGGACGCCGAGGCCGAGGTTCCCTTCCCCACCGGCAAGGCCTGGGTCCGGATCTTCACGTATAAGCAGCCGGCCAACGACAGCAAGATCGCCATGGGCTGGGTCGCCTTCATTCGCGAGCCCCAAGGCAAGCAATCCGGCCGCATCGGGTACCTGCTGGGCCTGGCCACCGGCGATCAGCAGGCCGACGTGGTCCTGCCGGCCTTGGCGGCCGTCTGCAAGACCATCGCGTTGACCAACCCCGTCAGCTTCAATCCGGCGGCCGCCGACGTCCAAGGCAGCACCTTCCAAGACAGCCAGCGCGCCTTTTCCGTCGTTCAACCGGCCGGATGGGCCGGCCGGGGGACCGACAAAGGCTTCGAAATGAGCCAGATGGACTTCGCCCGCGGCAACGTGGTTTCCCCCAGGGCCGAGGTCTTCGTGCAGACGATTCCGGGGTCCTATTCGCCGCAGAGTTTCGGACAAGAGGCCGTCAATCGCAAGGTGCCCGAAGGCATGACTCGAACGATCCTGTCCCAAGGCCCCGCGAGCCTGGGAGGGCAGGCGGGGTACCAGTTCGTGGTCAGCCAGTCGCCCCAGCAGGGCGGCAGCGGTGCCGCATCGGTCCTGGTGGGCCGGCTGATCTGCCTGGACAGGCCGGACGGCAACAAAACGATGTACGCCCTGGTCGTCAACTGTCGCGACGCTCAGCCCAAGGACGCCCAGACCCTGGCCGACAAGCTGGCCTCCAGTTTCAAAATCCTTCCACCGGAGCAGAGTCCTTCGCCCGGCCGATAGCCGCGGCGCGAATGCTGAAAAGAAAGTTACCCATGATGAGCCGTCCCCCCGGGGTGCCCAGCCGCACGTCGACAGCGAAAAGCATCGCTCTGGCGGCATTCGGTCTTTTCCTAGCCGGCTGCGGCGGGGTCGTCCGACATCCATTACCTGCGGAACTGGCCGAGGAGGCCCAGGTGGCTGGGATGTCCGGAATCCGCAGTTGGGGCGGCGAATTCAGTCCCGCATTCCAGACCGACCTGGTCGAGTCGGTCCGGCAGGCCCGAAGCATCAACCCCCAGGGCGTGGTCGACGCCAACGGCTACGTCAACGTGCTGGCCATTTCCGGCGGCGGCGCCGAGGGGGCCTTCGGGGCCGGCCTGCTGTGCGGATGGACCCAGGCCGGCAACCGCCCCACGTTCAAGCTCGTCACGGGCATCAGCACCGGGGCCCTGATCGCCCCGTTCGCCTTTGTCGGACCGGAATATGATTTCGTCCTGCAGAAGTTTTTCACCTCGGTCAGCACGGCCGACATCTACACGCCGCGGCCGCTGATTAGTGTGCTGGCTGGCACAGACGGCCTGACGGACACCGCGCCGTTGGCGCGCTTGCTTGACCAGGTCGTCGATGAAAAGCTTCTGGCGGCTGTGGCCCAAGCCCACCGGCAAGGGCGCCGCCTGTACATCGGCACGACGAACCTGGACGCCGGCCGCCTGGTCATCTGGAACATGGGCGCCATCGCCGCCAGCGGACAGCCGACCGCCCTGACGCTGTTCCGGACGGTCATGCGCGCCTCGGCCTCCATCCCCGTGGCGTTCCCGCCCACGTACATTTCCGTGCAGGCCCGCGGCCGGACGTACGACGAAATGCACGTGGACGGAGGCACGTTGACGCAGGTGTTCTTCTACGGAGACTTAGTCGACCTGGCCGCGGCTGCTCGCCAGGCCGGCGCCGACAGGCAGACGCCTGCCCGCATCTACGTCATCCGAAACGCACAGATTAAGACGGACTGGCAGACGGTCAAACCGCGGCTGCTGCCGATCGCCTCCCGGGCCATCACGGGCCTGCTGTTCAGCCAGGGCGTCGGCGACTTGTACCGCATCTACGCGATCACGGCGCGGGACGGCATCGACTTCAAGCTGGCAAGCATACCCGACGATTATGAATCCAAGGCCAAGGAGGCCTTTGACCGAGCGGAGATGACCCGCCTGTTTGACACGGCCTTCGCCCTGGCCCGCGACGGCTATCCCTGGCGGCCGCTGCCGCCGGGCATGAAGGAAAGGCCCGACGCCGCCACGCAGCCGGCGGCCACCCAACCCTGATCGGCTGTGCCGACCGCCCCAACCCCTTTCGTCCGCCGTCGTAGGACTAGGAAAAGGAATGAATTGATGAAGAGCGTACCTTTTGTGGCTGCCGGCCTGCTGCTGTTTGTGCTCCCGCTCGTCGCGGGCGGTTGCGGAAAGTATGACCTGAACGCCCGCTACGCCGATTCGGCCCGCGCGGGCCAAGGTCTGGTGATCATCCTGCCGGGCATCGAGGGCGAGAGCAAAGCCAATCGCGACATCCGCCAGGGCCTGTACAAGGCGGGCATCCCCTACGCGTTGGTCATCTACCGGTGGGGATCGGCCATTCCCGGACCCGGCGGCATGCTGCTGAATCAGACCAACGTGGGGCGAAACCGAAAAATGGCGGACGAGTTGGCAGAACAGATCGTTCAGTATCAGCAGAAGCACCCCGGCAAGCCGGTATTTCTCATCGGCCACAGCGCCGGCGGAGGAATCGCGGTGTTCACCCTGGAGGCGCTGGGCCGAACACCCGACTCGCTGCCGGTCGAGGGCGCGTTCCTGCTGTCGGCGAGCATCTCGTCGGACTACGACCTGACGGACGCCTTGCGGATGACCCGCCGAGGGGTGGTCAACGTCTCCAACAAGGATGACCGGCTGCTGAACGCAGGAACCGCCACCTTCGGAAACGTCGACGGCGAGCACGGCGACTCGGCCGGGCGAATGGGCTTCAGCCGGAGCTATCCAAAAGTCTTCGAGCGTCCCCTTACCAACGAACAGACCCGGCGGGAATTGGGCATCAGCGCCTTGCCGCACTTCGTCGCCACCCAAGAGCAGTTGATCGAAAAATACGCCCCGCCCTGGCTCCTGAGCGAATCTTGGCCGCCGCCGCGGCCGGGCCAAAAACCCTAACGCGGGCCCTTGGGCCCTCCCAAACACTCCAGGCCGCTTTTTTAAGCGGGGGTCCTTGACGAGGAGACCCGCCGGGGCGATAATACGGTAGCCGACAGTTCATATGTGAACTATCTGGAGACCGGAATGTCGCGGACGGCGGCGGACGACGAATTAGCCTACGTCAAGGCCGGCATAGGCGCCGACCTGGACACCATGCTGGTCTTCAACCTGCTGCGCACCCACAGCCGCCTGAGTCCCTTCATCGACGCCGGCCTCCGCCGGCAGAATCTGACGGCCTCCCAGCTCAACGCCCTGCTGCTGCTCCGCGCGGCCGGGGCCGAGGGGTTGCTGATGGGCGAGATCGGCCGGCGGCTGGTGGTCACCAAGTCCAACGTTACCGGCCTGGTGGATCGCCTGGAACGCCAGGGCCTGGCCGCCCGGACGCAGCCTGCCGACCGTCGGGCCACGCGGGTCCGCCTCACGGGGACCGGCGCGAAATTGCTCCAACGGACGGCCCCGCGGCACGCCGAGCTGCTGACCAGCTTGACCGGCTGCCTCAGCGTGCGGGACAAGCGGACGATCATCCGCCTGCTCACCCGGCTGCGGCGCGAGCTTCGTTTGCGCGGCGGAGGTGGCGGCGGCTGGCAAGGGCCGATGGGCATGCTCGGCGGCGTGACGCGGACCTTCGGCCTGCAACGACACTTCGGCAGGCCGTTGATGGAAGGCCCGCCGCCGAAGATCAGCCGAGCGGGCCTGAAACGCGTCGGCCGCTACTTCAAACCCTACTGGCTGTTCTGGGTCGTCATCCTGATGTGCGTCCTGGCGACGGCGGGGCTGAACGTCCTGCTGCCCTTCTGCATCGGGGCCATCATCGACCGCGCCATCCCCCACGGCAACGTGACGTTGCTGAGCCTCCTGGCCGGCGCCATGGTGGGGCTGGCGTTGGCGTCAGGTCTCGTCGGCGTCCTTCAGCAGACCCTCACGGCCAAAACGGGCCAGGGCATCATGTACGACCTGCGGAACGAGCTCTACTGCCACCTCCAGCGGATGTCCCTGGGTTTCTACACCTCCACGCGGTCGGGCGAGATCGTTTCGCGGATCAATAACGACGTGAACGCCATTCAGGGCGTGGCCACGGGCACTATCGTCGCCATTGCCAGCAACATCGCGGCCTTGTTCGTGACGTCCATCGCCATGTTCTCGAAAAACTGGAGGCTCGCGCTGCTGGCGGTGATGGTCGTGCCCGCCTTTTACCTTCCCTCCAAGATCGTGGGCGGCATCCGGCGGCGCCTGTCGGTAGCCACGCAGGAGAGCCAGGCGTCGCTGCTGGCCTTTTTGAGCGAGCGGCTGCACGTCGGCGGCTGCCTGCTGACCAAGATCTTCGGCCAGCGCGTCCCGGACGCCCAGGGCTTCGCCCAGCGAAGCGCCCAGGTGCGGGACCTGACCGTTAAGCAAACGGTGGTCGGCCGATGGCTGTTCATGATCCTCAGCGTCTTCAGCGCCACCGGGCCGGCGCTGGTGTACTGGTACGGCGGCTTCCAGGTCATCCACCAGCAACTGTCGGTGGGATTGGTCGTCGCCTTCGCCGGCTTGCTGGGGCTGCTGTACCGGCCCTTGATGCAATTGGCCACCGTGTACGTGGACATCCAGGGCGCCGTCGGCGTCTTTGAGCGCATCTTCGAATACCTCGACATGAAACCCGACGTGCAGGACAAACCCAACGCCCGCAAGCTGCCGCGTACTCAAGGCCACATCGTGTTCCACAACGTCGGCTTTTCCTATCCGCCGCCCCCGGTGCTTTTCACCGTCCCCACCCAGGCCCCGCCCGACGAGGAGCCGGATGAAGCGCCGCCGAAGCCGTTCGCGCTGCGAGACGTGAGCTTCCAGATCGCCCCCGGCGAGCGCGTGGCGCTGGTCGGGCCCAGCGGGGCGGGCAAGACCACCATCACGTACCTGCTGCCCCGCTTCTACGATCCCGCCGAGGGGCACATCACCCTGGACGGCGTGGACCTCCGCGACCTGGACCAGGAGGAGCTTCGCCGGCACGTCGGCACGGTCACGCAGGAGACCTTCCTGTTCCACGCCAGCGTTCGTGAGAACCTTCTCTACGCCAAGCCCGACGCCACCGAGCGCCAGATCGTCGAGGCCTGCCGGGCGGCGAACATCCACGACTTCATCGCCGCGCTGTCGGAGGGCTACGACACCATCGTGGGCGAGCGGGGATTCCGCCTGTCGGGCGGGGAGAAGCAGCGCGTCTCCATCGCCCGGGCGCTTTTGAAAAATCCCACGATCCTCATCTTGGACGAAGCTACCAGCAGCCTGGACGCCACGTCGGAATACCTCATCCAGTCCGCCCTGGAGAAGCTGCTCTGCGGCCGCACATCGCTGATCATCGCGCACCGCCTCTCGACCATCCTGCACTCCGACAAGATCGTGGTCATGGACAAGGGCCAGGTGGTGGAACAGGGCAGCCACCGGGAGCTGATGGAACACCACGGCCTGTATGCCCAGCTGTTCGAGCAGCAGTTTGCGAAGGTTCTGGAACTCAACGGCGAACGCGGCCTGGTGGACGCCTAAACGCCGCAGTTCCGTCTCCAAGTCACATTTCTTGCGGACTATTTCCTGGGGATAAAATCCCTCCCGACTTCTAGAATGGTTTAGAGGCGCCCGCGATCGGCGCCGTCGCCACGCGATGACGGATGATTAAATTAATATGATGGAACACCTGGCGCACAGAATGACGGACATCCCGGCCGCCTTTTGGGGCGTGCTGAGCGAGATGTCGCCCTATCTGCTGTTTGGATTCCTGGCCGCCGGGATTCTTTCCGTGCTCATCTCGCCGCGATTTATCGAGCGGCACCTGGGCGGGCGCGGGTGGCTGTCGGTGTTCAAGGCCTCGGCCTTCGGCGTGCCGCTGCCCCTGTGCT
The DNA here is from genome assembly GCA_049510055.1 of Phycisphaerae bacterium. Taxonomy (GTDB): domain Bacteria; phylum Planctomycetota; class Phycisphaerae; order SM23-33; family SM23-33; genus JALHTV01. Next base: position 14,447 of record JBEKZI010000020.1, read on the forward strand.
CCTGCAGCGTGATCCCGGTGGCTACGTCACTGCGGCGGCATGGCGCGGGCAAGGGCGCCACGACGGCCTTTTTAATCTCCGCGCCCCAGACCGGGGCCGACAGCATCCTGGTCACGTTCAGCCTGCTTGGCGGAGTGTTCGCGATCTTTCGGCCCATCGCGGCCCTGATCAGCGGCCTGGTCGGCGGGATGCTGGTGGAACTGGCCGACCGGGAGCCCGACGCCTTCCGAGGGCCTACATCCGGGGCCGACGACTCCCCCGTCGCCGGCGGCCGCGGAAGGCTGTACCGCATCGTGCACTACGGTTTCGTGACGCTGCCGGAAGACATCGGCCGGTCGCTGCTGGTGGGGCTGGTGATCGCGGCGCTGATCTCGGCCTGGGTGCCGGCGGATTTTTTCGCCACGGCGCTGGGCGGTGCGGTGGGCGGTGGAATCACCGGCATGTTCGTGATGATGCTGCTGGGGGTGCCGGTGTACGTCTGCGCGACGGCCTCGGTGCCGATTGCCGCCGCTCTGATCGCCAAGGGCGTCTCGCCGGGAGCGGCGCTGGCGTTCCTGATGACCGGCCCGGCCACCAACGCGGCCACCATCGTGACGGTCTGGAAGATCATGGGCTGGCGGACCGGCGTGGTGTACCTGATAACGATCATGGGCACGGCCCTGGCGGCAGGGCTGACGTTGAACGCGATTTTTTCGATAGAACACATGCCGCCCCCCGCCCCGGCGACGGCGGCGATGATCCCGCCGTGGGTGGGTTCAGCCGCGGCGGTGACGTTGCTGGTGCTGCTGGCCGTCGCGATGCTGCGCCCACTGATGCGCCGCCGCGGCGCGCCGGCGGCGGCGACGGCAAGAAAAGCGGCCGTGGAGCTGCACGTCGGCGGCATGACCTGCGAGCATTGCGTCCAGCGGGTGACGGCCGCCCTGTTGGCCTGCAAGGGCGTCAGTGCGGCCCGCGTGGACCTGGCCGGCCAGCGGGCCTTCGTGCACGGACAAAACCTCAAAGCGGCGGAATTGGCCAAAGTGGTGCAGGACCTGGGCTACGATTGTGAAGTGGCCGCAATAGGCGCCGAACCGACGCCTGCCGGTTGCTGCGAGACGAAACCATGAGCAAAGAAATTCATAGCGATCCCTCCGCCGGCCCCGGCGACCGAATACCGCCGGCACAGGCCGTGAAACTCGCCGATCTGGTGTCCTACGCCAACGAGGCCATCGTCAGCCGGACCATCGCCGAAGGGCCGGGCGGGACGATCACCGTGTTCGCCTTCGACGCCGGCCAGGGCCTCAGCGAGCACTCGGCCCCCTTCGACGCCCTGGTCCTGGTGCTGGATGGCCGGGCGGAGCTGATCATCGGCGGCAAGAGTGTGCCCACGTCGGCTGGCCACATGACGCTCATGCCCGCCGGCGTCCCGCACGCCGTCAAGGCGCCCCAGCGCTTCAAGATGCTGCTGGTCATGCTGAAATCGCAAACGAGGTGAGCAAAAATGTGGATGAAAATCCTGATAGGCGGGGGAATCGGCTTGGTGGTCGGGGCGGTGCTGGGCCATTGGAGCAAGTGCCGCAGCGGAGTCTGCCCACTGACCGGCAACCCCTACACGGGTGCGATGCTGGGCGCGCTGGTGGGAATTATCATCGCCATGAGCGTCGGCAAGCCGATCACGACGCGCCCCGCCGCCCAGGCGGGGGCCTTGACGGAAATCACCGGCGCCGGCCAGTTCCGCAGCCAGGTGCTGCAAGCCCGCCGGCCCGTGGTCGTGGACTTCTACGCCGATTGGTGCGGCCCGTGCCATGAGCTGGAACCCACGTTGGTCGCCCTGGCCGGCCAATACGCCGACCGGGCCGATTTCGTCCGCGTCAACGTCGACAAGGCCCCGGACCTGGCCAAGCAATACAACGTCGAGGCCATACCGCTGGTGGTCCTGATCCGCGACGGGAAGGAAATCCGCCGCTGGGTAGGCGTCCAACCGGCGGAGGAATATCGCAACGTGTTGGATACGCTCAAACCCGCAACAACCCAGGAGAGTCCCATGACACCCCCCACCGCTTCGGTAACGATGAAAGGCAAACCCGTCACGCTGGTCGGCCACGCCGTGAACGTGGGCGATACAGCGCCGGATTTTGTGGCCGTGGACACCGACATGAAGGACGTCAAACTGTCCGACTACCGCGGCAAGGTCGTGCTGCTGCTGTCGGTGCCGTCGCTGGACACGTCGGTCTGCTCCACGGAGACGCGGCGGTTCAACCAAGAGGCCGCCAAGCTCGGCGGCGATGTGGTCATTTTGACCGTCAGCATGGACCTGCCCTTCGCCCAGAAGCGATGGTGCGGCGCCGAGGGCATCCAGGCCGTCAAGACACTCTCGGACCACCGGCAGGCGTCCTTCGGCCAAGCCTACGGCGTGCTGATCGACCCGATGCGCCTGCTCGCCCGGGCGGTCTTCGTGATCGGCAAGGACGGGAAAGTGCGGTACAAGCAGATCGTTCCGGAGATTTCCAGCGAGCCGGACTACGATGCGGCCCTCCGCGCGGCGGCGGAGGCCGTCAAGGGCTAGGCCGCTGCGGCGGGAACTACGCTTTCAGCGGCGAGAACATCGATTTGTCGACGCCGCACTCCGGGCAGACCCAGCCGTCGGGCACGTCCTGAAAGGCGGTGCCGGCCGGAACGCCGCGGGCGGGATCTCCTTTGGCGGGATCGTAAATCCATCCACAGGCGTCGCAGACGTATTTTTGCATTTTCAGTCCTCAAAGGCAGCCGAGAAAAACGCTTCTGAACCGTTCCCGCCCGCCGCGGGCCGTCACCACCATCCGCCGATCAGCCGCGCGAAATCCTGCCACGTCAGGGCCAGAAAAACCGTCACTAGCAGGACCAGCCCTATCATCTGCGCCACGTAGATGACGCGCGGCGGCAGCGGCTTGCGGCGGATTTTTTCGATCAGAAGGAACGTCGCGTGGCCACCGTCGGTCACGGGGATGGGCAGGAAGTTGAACACCGCCAGCGACGCGGAGATGAAGGCTATGAAGTAGACAAAATCGATCATACTCTTCCGCCCCGCCTTGACGGCGATGGCGCCGATGCCCAGCGGCCCCACCAGGCTCTTGGCCGAGACGGTGCCTTCCGACAACCGCGCCAGCGTGACGTACGTCGAGACAATCAGCTTGCCCGTTTCCTTGGCGCCCCAACTGAGGGCCTTGAGGGGATTGGTCTCGACGATCTTGACCTCCAGCGGCTGGAACGCCACGGCGGCGCCGAAGACACTCATCGTGTAGTCGGCCGGATCGAACACGTTGGTGTCCACCACCCCCAGGTCCGCCGTCTGTTTGCGGGCGCCGATCTGGTAGGTGACCTTGATTTCCTGGCCGAGGAAATCCTTCAGGACCTGGTAGGCGTCGATCCAGGTGTTGACGGGCTTGTCATTGATGGCCTTGATGACGGCTTCGGGCTCGATGCCGGCCTTAGCGGCGGGCGAACCGGGGCGGATGCCGGCCACGACCAGCTGGTCTTCGTCGGCCTCCACGATCATGGCGTCCTGGTGCTCCTTGGGGACGATCCACAGCTTGTGAGCTTCTTCCCCGCGGAGCACGACGATGTTTGTGCCCTTGCCGGCGTATTGGCGGGTGAGCTGGAGAAATTCCCAAGTCGTCGGGGCCGAGCGGTCCCCGTAGCCGACGATGACGTCGCCGGGCTGGATGCCGGCCTTGTCAGCCGGAGAATTTTGCCACACGCCGACCACGCGCACGCGCGGGATCAGCCCCAGGATGTCTACCGGTTCGCGCGTGGCCCCGCCGGCGATGTCGTCCTGCGAAATGGCGACCGTCTCGCCATCGGCGGTCAGGCAGTCGACCAGCCCGTCCTTGCCGCCGATCAGCGTCGCCCGAAGCCGCGAACCGTTCTTCAGCCACAGCACGTTGTCGCGCAGCGCCAGGCGCGGCACGACCTCGACGTCCACCGGGCGATCCTTGCGCCGCACGGTCACCATCACCGGATCGCCCGTCAGGGTGCGTTCCACCGGCTCGATGTCCCAGAAGTGCTCCACGGCCTGGCCGTCGATGGCCAGAAGTTTGTCGCCGTCCTGGAAGGGCTGGCGGGTGATCAGGTCGTCGTAGGCGCCGAAGGTCGTATCGGCAGCCGGCGCCAGTCCGAAAAGATATTGGTTGTCGTCGCCGCGCCGCTTCAGACCGATGCGCGCCCGGCCCACGAGGGTTCGGCCGTCCTGGTGGCGCTCGACCGTGAACAGGTAGGTGTGGTCCGGCTTGGCCAGGGCGGACACCAGGTAGATGTCGCTGAACCGCGTCACCGGCTGGCTGATCAGGCCCAGCGCCGCCCCGCCGTCGGCGATGCTGAGGATACGGTCCCCCGGACGCAGGCCGATGGATTCTTTGGGCCGGCCTTCTTCAGTCGTGGCCGAGGAAGGCTGGCTGGTCGGCGTGCCGATCTGGCCCGTCCAGGCGATGCGGGCCTCGGAGGCCGGGAAGCCCGGGCTCACCGCCCCCACCACAGGAGCGGGATAATTTTTGCCAATCATGGCCACCAGGACGAACAGCGCGGCGGCCAGGAGCACGTTCATCACCACGCCGGCCGAGACCACCGCCAGCCGCACGCCGACGGACTTGTTCTGATACGCATGCGGGTCGGCGATCTCCTGGACCTCTTTGACGTCCTCCTGGCCGAGCATCTTCAGGTAGCCGCCCAACGGCAGAAGATTGATGCAGTAATCGGTGCCGTTCCTGACGACCCCCACCAGGCGAGGCCCGAAGCCGAAGGCGAACCGTTCCACCTTGATCCCCGTCGCCTTGGCCACCAGGAAATGGCCCAGCTCGTGGACGAACACCACCAGCCCCAGGCCGAAGGCAAACAGCAGGAGCGGCCAGAGCCATTGCGACCACATCGCCGACAGGTCTGTCAACAACTGTCCCATAACTCTCTCACTTAGGGCCTGCTTGCCTTGGCCGCAGTGACCGGACCCGCGGCCACGATGCCTTCTTCAAGGCGTGCCCTGGCCCAGCGGTCGGTCGCCAGGATCGCTTCCAGCGTGACCGCCGAAGCCGGCGGAGGCTGGTTTAAGACGTCCTCCACCAGAGGCAGGATCTGCCCGAAGCGGATTCTTTTGTCCAAAAACGCCTGCACGGCCGCCTCGTTGGCGGCGTTCAGCACCGCGCCGGTCAACCCGCCACGGGTGACGGCCTGGTAGCCCAGCTTCACCGCGCGGGCGAATCGACCGTCGGGGGCCGAGAAGGTCAGCGCCCCCACGGCCGGGAGGTCCAGCGGCGGCGTGCGACGCTCCAGACGGTCCGGATACGTCAACGCGTAGGCGATGGGCAGCATCATGTCGGGCGGGCCCATCTGAGCGATGACGGAACCGTCGCGGAACTCCACGTAGGAATGCACGATGGACTGCGGATGCAGCACCACCTGAATCTGCTCGGCCGCCAGGCCGAACAGCCAGTGGGCCTCGATAATCTCCAGGGCCTTATTAATCAGCGTCGCCGAGTCGATGGTGATCTTTCGCCCCATCCGCCAGGTGGGATGGTCCAGCGCCTCTTCGACTGTGGCTTGTTCAGCTCGTTCGCCGTCCCAGTCGCGCAAGGCACCCCCGGAAGCGGTGATGACCACGCGGGCGACTTCCTGGCGCTTGCCGGCGGCCAGGCATTGGAAGATGGCCGAGTGCTCGCTGTCCACCGGCAGCACGGGGACGCCGGCCTTGCGGGCGGCCGGCATGACAATCGCCCCGGCCATGACCAGCGTTTCCTTGTTGGCCATGGCCAGCGTCGCGCCGACCTCGATGGCCGCCAGCGTGGGCGCCAACCCGGCCGAGCCGACCACGCCCGAGAGCACCACATCCGGGCGACTGCGGCGGACCAGCTCGGTCATGGCCTCCGGGCCGGTCAGCAGCTCCACGCCCGCCGGCAGCAACGGGCAAAGCCGCCCTGCCGCCTGCTCGTCGCTCATGGCTACGATCGCCGGCCGGAACCGCTTGGCCTGCTCGGCCAGCAGCTTCCAGTTGCACCCGGCCGCCAGGGCGCAGGCGCACAGGTCGGGCGTCGCGGAGATGACCTCCAGACTCTGCTGGCCGATGCTGCCGGTCGATCCCAGGATGGCGATTCGCTTGGGGGCCACGGGGTGTCTTCGACTCCAGACTCCAAAAAGGGCCAAACTGCGGCCCATCTTAGTCAATATCGCCCAGCGGACAAGGATAAAGCGACGCCGGCCCTCCGCCGCCACTATCATTGTATGGGCCAAAGCAGCGGCCTATACTCACGACCATGGCTAAGAGCGAAAGCGACAAAAAACGGTTCGACCGCGACGAGGTGGTCTTCCGGGGCCCCATCGTGGAAGTGCACAAGGTCCACCAGACCATGCACGACGGCAAGCTCGTCCAGCGGGACTTTATCCATTATCCCGGCGCCTCGATCGTCCTGCCCGTCCTGGCCGACGGCCGGATCGTGCTCATCCGTAACTGGCGGTTCGCCGTCGAGGAGACCCTCCACGAGTTGCCGGCCGGGACGCTGGAAAAAGGCGAAGACCCCGCCGTCTGCGCCGCCCGCGAGCTGACCGAGGAGACCGGCTACACCGCCGGCCAGCTGCACAAGCTGGGCGGGTTCTACACCGGCCCGGGGGTCAGCGATGAATTCATCCACGCCTATCTGGCCACCGACCTGACCGACGGCCATCAAAACCTGGACCACTACGAGGAAATCACGGTGGAGGTGCACCCCGACGCCGAGGTCCGCCGCATGGTGGTCGAAGGCGCCATCCGCGACGCCAAGACCATCGCCACCTTGACCCTGTACTGGCTGAGAAACACCTAGCCCATGCCCATCGAAAACAGGCCCTACATGCAGGACGACAGCCCCGCCGGCGCCCCGCGCGGCGGCTACAGCTTCGGCCTGCCCCGCCCGACGCGGGTCGTGGGGATCCTGCTGCTGGCGAACCTGGCCATGTTCGTCGCCCAGCTCATCTTCGCCGCCGCCACCCGGCACAACCGGACATGGACGCTGGACGATTATCTGGGGGTCACCGTGGGCGATGCCTGGCAAGTGTGGCGGTACCTGACGTTCCAATTCCTGCACGATACCGGCAACCTGTGGCACTTGGCGCTGAACATGCTGGGCCTGTACATGCTGGGCGCGCCGCTGGAACAGCTATGGGGCGGCCGGCGGTTTGTGGTCTTTTATCTGTCGTGCGGGGTCGTCGCCGGCGTGGCGTACGTGATCCTCGGCCTGCTGACGGGCCTGGACCGCACGTTGCCGATCATCGGCGCCAGCGGCGGGGTGTACGGCATTCTCCTGGCCGCGGCCGTGCTGATGCCGCACTTCCGGCTCATCATCCTGTTCTTCTTCGTCCCCATCCGCCTGGCGGCGGCGCTGGTCTTCGGCGGGATGGTGCTGACGGTGCTGTCCTCGCTGAGCGCCGGCCACGCCGCGGAAGCCATGAGCGACGTCGCCCACTTGGGCGGGGCCGCGGCCGCAGCGGTGTGGATCTGGGTCCTGCCACGATTGCGGTCAGCGGGCTCTGCGTTCGGCGGCCGCCTGCGCCAAGGCGCCTGGGAACGGGCGATGAAGCAACAGCAGGCCGAGCAGGAAGAAATCGACCGCATCCTCCAAAAAATCCACGACCAGGGCCTGGGCAGCCTGACCGGCAAGGAGCGCCACACGCTTCAAAACGCTTCCCACAGCCGGCGGCGTCGCGACAACCGACTCGAGCAGCCCTGAGTGCAGCCGATTTCATTTCGCAAGCCCATCAGGTATCATCCCTGTTTCAGGTTTTCCCTGTCGCTTTGAGGATGCCATGAAGTCGAAGTCCGAAAAAACTTTCCAACAGTGCATCAACGCCGCCTGCCGCACGACCTTCGGTGTGCGGGAGGTTCTGGTCGCCTGCCCCAAGTGCGGCGACCTGCTGGACGTGGCCTACGACTGGTCCCGCGTCCGCGTCCCCAAGAAGCTGTCGGCGTTCCAGAAGCGCTGGGCGTCTCGCAACAACCGCCTGGACTTTTCCGGCGTGTGGCGGTTCCGCGAGCTGTTGGACTTCTGCGACGATGAGCTGAAGGTCACGCTGGGGGAGGGCCAGACCATCCTCCAGCAAAACGACGCCCTGGCGAACTACGTCGGCCTGCGGGCGGGCGGCCTGCACCTCCAGTACGAGGGGCTGAACCCCTCCGGCTCGTTCAAGGACAACGGCATGGCCGCGGCCTTCAGCCACGCGCGGATGGTGGGCGCCCGGCGCGTCGCCTGCGCCTCCACCGGCAACACCTCCGCCTCGCTGGCACTGTACGCCGCCCACAGCGGCCTGCAAGCCATCGTGTTCGTCGGCTCCGGCCGAATCGCCTTCGGCAAGCTCGCCCAGGCGCTGGACTACGGCGCCCGGACCCTCCAGATCGCCGGCGACTTCGACGCCTGCATGCGCCGCGTGAAGGAGGCCTCCGCCCGGCTGGGCCTGTACCTGGTGAACTCGGTCAACCCCTTCCGCCTGGAAGGCCAGAAGACCATCATGTACCGCATCCTGGAAGGCCTGGGCTGGGAAGTGCCCGACTGGATCGTCGCCCCCGGCGGTAATCTGGGCAACAGCTCGGCCTTCGGTAAGGCGTTCGCGGAGCTGAAGGAACTGGGGCTGATCGACCGCGTGCCGCGCCTGGCCGTCATCAATGCCACCGGCGCCGACACGCTGGACCGCCTGGTCAACCAGAAGAAACTCACCTGGAACGCCGGCCGCTACGACCGCCAGGCGATCCTGGACGATTGGAAGTGGCAGGACACCGCAAACCGCCCGCCGCACACCATTGCCTCAGCCATCGAGATCGCCCGGCCGGTGAACGCGGCCAAGTGCCTCCGGGCGCTGGAGGTCTGCCACGGCGTGGTAAGGTCGGTCAGCGACGAGGACATCCTGAACGCCAAGGCGCAGGTCGGCCGCTGCGGCCTGGGATGCGAGCCGGCTTCGGCGGCTTCGGTCGCCGGCGCAAAATTGCTGGTCGCCGGGGGCGTGATCGACCCGGCCGAGCGGGTCGTCTGCGTGCTCACGGGCCATGCGCTAAAGGACCCCGACGCCACCGTGGGCTACCACACCGGAAAATATCCTGCGGGCAAGGAAGTCGCCGGCCGGCGATTGTTCGCCAACATGCCCATCCCGGTGGCCGACGACCTGGAGGCCATCTGCGCCATTATCGAGCGGCAGACGTAAGCCACTGCCGCGAATTGCGAGGGCGGAACATGATCAAGATAGCCATCAACGGTGCGGGTGGGCTGATGGGCCGGCGGATCGCGGCGCTGGCGATTGAGTCGGAGCAGTTCGACATCGTCGCCGCGCTGGAAGCCGTCGGCCAGGAGACCGTCGGCAAGGACATCGGCGAGCTGGCCGGGACGAAGCCGTTCGGCGTGAAGGTCACCACCGAGCTGGTCGCCAAGCCGGACGTGCTGCTCGACTTTTCCACCCCCCTCGGCACGCTGAGCCGGCTGGCGGCCTGCCGGCGGGCGCATACGGCCATGGTCATCGGCACGACGGGGCTGACGGACTCCCAGCAGGCCGAGGTGGCCAACGCGGCCAAGGAGATCGCCATCGTCGCCTCGCCCAACATGTCCGTGGGCGTTAACGTGCTGCTGAAGGTCGTCGCCCAGATGGCCAAGGCGCTGGGGGCCGACTACGACGTCGAAATCACCGAGACGCACCACCGCTTCAAGAAGGACGCCCCCTCCGGCACGGCCGTGGCGCTGGCCCAGAGCATCTGCGCCGCCCTGGGCAAGGAGTACGGCAAGGTGGCCGTCTTCGGCCGCCAAGGCACCTGTTCCCGCAAACCGGGCGAGATCGGCCTGCACGCCCTGCGCGTCGGCGACACGGTGGGCGAGCACACGGTGCACTTCGGCAACCTGGGCGAGACGATCAGCCTGGGCCACTCGGTCCACACGCGCACCACGTTCGCCCGAGGGGCGCTGCGGGCGGCCCAATGGGTCGCGGGGCAAAAGCCCGGCCTGTACACCATGGCCGACGTGCTGGGCTTGTAGCGGTGGCACGAGCGTCCCGCCCGTGAACGAATCTGCAATTCGCGATTCGCAATCCGCCATTCGCGATTCAATTATGATTAGTCATCGTTGGGACATCACGCCCCGCCAGGCCATGGCGCTTCAGGAGCGCCTGGCCCGCCTGGTGCGCCAGGTGCGCCTCAGTGCCAAAAAGCCCATCCGCACGGTGGCGGGCGTGGATTGTGCGTTCGCGGCGGGAGGGAAAGCGATCCTGACGGCCGCGGTGCTGTGCGATGCGCGAACGTGGGAAGTCCTGGCCGTCGCCACCGACCGCCGGAGGTGCGCGTTCCCCTACGTGCCGGGACTGCTGAGCTTCCGCGAGGCCCCCTCGGTCATCGCCGCCGTCGGCGCCCTACCCCGCCGGCCGGACCTGCTGATGTGCGACGGCCAGGGCCTGGCCCATCCGCGCGGGCTGGGCCTGGCCAGTCACGTGGGGCTTCATCTGGGCATTCCGACCATCGGCGTTGCCAAAAGCCGCCTGTGTGGCCAACACCGGTCTGTCGGCCGACGCCGCGGCTGCCGCAGCGCGCTTCGCCTGGAAAGCAAGACCATCGGCGCGGTGGTACGGACGCGCGACGGGGTCAAACCCCTCTACGTCTCCGTCGGCCATCGCATCCGGCTGGACGAGGCCGTCGCCTGGACCCTGCGCGCCGCCGTGGCCGCCCGGTTGCCCGAGCCGACCCGCCGCGCTCACCAGGCCGTCAGTTGCCTCAAGGCTCGCGGCGAACTTATTTCAGCGCATAGACGCCGCGGCCCAGTCGCTTGAACTTGGAGGTGTCTCTCAGGGCGGCCGCAACGATGCCGTAGAAGCCCTTGCTATAGGTGGGATAGCCGGCCTTCAGGACCGCCTTCATCACGTCCTTGGCCCGCATGCCCTTCTTGGCCTTGCCCAGGACGGCCGCGACGTAGTTCGCCAGCGGCTTGCCGGTCGCGCGGCGACGTCTTTTCGCTCCGCGCCTGGCCTTGCGTCCCGCGCCGCCGGCGGCCGACGGAACTTCGCCCCCCAGGGCGCAAATCTTGCGGTCCAGCGCCGCCAACCTCGCGGACAACTTTTTGCGGCGCGACGCCAGCCGATTCAGCGTCCGTTCCTTGGCCCGAAGCTCTCTTTTCAACTCTGCAATCGTCTTGCTCTTGGGGGGCATCGTGTTCTCCTGTTTGGCTGATTCACTAATTACGAAGTACACACGGGAGGAGGAACTATACGAAGCCCATTCCACATTTACAAGTCATAACTTCTAATGTTCTACATTTATCCCAAGATCGCCTTCAGGTCCGCCGCCGGAGTGGAGATAGGCTGAATGTTGAACTTGTCCACCAAGACCTTCAGTACCGCCGGCGACAGGAAGGCCGGCAGGCTGGGGCCGATGCGGATGTTGCGGATGCCCAGGTGCAGCAGCGTCAGCAGGATGACGACGGCCTTCTGCTCGTACCAGCTCAGCACCAGCGACAGCGGCAGGTCGTTGACGTCGCAATTAAAGGCTTTCGCCAGGGCGAGGGCGATCTGGACGGCCGAGTAGGCGTCGTTGCACTGGCCGACGTCCAGCAGGCGCGGGATACCGCCGATGTCGCCGAAGTCCAGCTTGTTAAAGCGGTATTTGCCGCAAGCCAACGTGAGAATGACGCAATCGTTCGGCACCTGCTGGGCGAATTCGGTGTAGTAATTCCGGCCCGGTTTGGCGCCGTCGCAGCCGCCGATCAGGAAGAAGTGCCGCACCGCCTTGCTCTGGACGGCCGCGATGACCTTGTCGGCCACGTTCATCACGGCGTCGTGGCCGAAGCCCACCAGGATCGTCTTGGCCTCCGCGTCGGCGGCAAAGCCCGGCGCCTTCATCGCAGCCTCGATCACCGGCGCGAAATTGCGGTCGGCAATGTGCCGCACCCCCGGCCAGGCCACCAGGCCGGATGTGAAGATACGATTTTTGTAGCTGTCGCGCGGCTTCTGGAGACAATTGGTGGTCATCAGGATCGCGCCGGGAAACGCGTCGAACTCCTTGGCTTGGTCCTGCCAGGCGCCTCCATAATTGCCGACCAGGTGTTTGTATTTCTTCAGTCCGGGGTAGCCGTGGGCGGGCAGCATCTCGCCGTGAGTATATATATGGATGCCCTTGCCCTCGGTCTGCTTGAGCAGCTCTTGGAGATCCTTCAGATCGTGGCCGGAAACTGCAATGGCCTTGCCCGCCACCGGCGTGATGCGCACGGCCGTCGGCGTCGGATGGCCGAAGGCGCCGTTGTGCGCCGCATCCAGCATTCCCATGACCGCCAGGTTCACTTCGCCGCACCGCAGGACCATGGCCAGATATTTTTCGGCGTCGGCGCCGTCGCGCGTCAGGAAGTCCAAGGCCTCCTGAAAATAGGCATAGACGTGGCCATCTTCCTTTCCGAGGATCTGGGCGTGGTCGGCGTAGGCGGCCATGCCTTTCAGCCCGTACATGAGCAGTTCCTGCAAACCGGTGACGTCGGCCCCCTGCTTGTTGAGCCGGCCCAGGATGCTCACCTCCGCCGCCTGGGCCAGGAGGCCCTCCAGGTCAGCCGCCGGTTGCCACTGCGCGGGGCCGGAGATTTTTTCCGGCGTTTTGCCGGCCTTGCGACATGCCTGTTCATAGGCGACCTTGGCCTTGTCTCGCACGGCCGCGGCTTTACGGAGCAACGTTTCCATCCGCTTGGGGTCAAAATTTACGTTGGTCACGGTGCTGAACAGGGCCTCCAGGACGAAAACATCCGTCGAACGATCGCGGACGCCCAATTGACCGGCCCGGTGAGCGTACTGCGCGATGCCCTTGACGGCGTGGACCAGCAGGTCCTGGAGCGCCGCCGTTTGGGGATCCTTGCCGCAGACGCCCACGGCCGTGCAGCCCTTGCCGCCTGCGGTCTGTTCGCACTGATAGCAGAACATGCTCATGTCTGTCTCCTTGTTGTGCAGCGCGGCCTATTTGGGGACGCGCCCGGAACGTCAAGCCGTCTTGACCCGCCGGCCGACCTCCTGGCCCAGGGCCATGCAGGCTTGCAGGTCCTGCTCAGTAGGCTGCCACTTGGCCCCGACGCCCTTGCTCGCCAGAGGGATGTTGCACTTGGCGAAGTGCTCCTCGATGAGCTTGACCGCCTCGCCGCTCCAGCCGTAGGACCCAAAGGCCGCCCCGACCTTGTTCTGGAACCGCAGGCCCCGCAGGTCCTCCAGGATCGGGCTGACGCTGGCTAGCACGCCGTTGTTGAGCGTGGGGGAACCGATGACGACGCCGCGGGCCTGGAAAATCTCCGTCAGGACGTCGTTGCGGTCCGAGATGGCTACGTGGAACAGCTTGTGGCTGACACCCTCGGCGGTCAGGCCGTCGCCGATGGCCTCGGCCATGCGCCGCGTGGCCTGCCACATGGTGTCGTACAGCACCACGGCCGTGGGGTTGCCCTTCTGGGCGGCCCAGTCGCGGTACTTTTCCACGATCTGGAGCGGATCCTTCCGCCAGATAATCCCGTGGCTGGGGGCGATCATGTTCACCGGCACCTTCATGGCCAGCAACTCGTCGATCTTGGGGCCCACGCGGTTGGCGTACGGCGTGAGGATGTTGGCGAAGTACTTCAGGGCCTCTTCATAGAGCTCCTGCGGGTTGACTTGGTCGTTGAAGCGGAAGTTGGCGGCATAGTGCTGGCCGAAGGCGTCGTTGGGCATCAGGATGCCGTCGGGCGCCAGGTAGGTGAACATGCTGTCGGGCCAGTGGAGCATCGTGGCCTCGACGAACGTCAGTTCCCTTTTGCCGATGGAGATCTTGTCGCCGGTGCCGACGACCTTGAAGTTCCACTTCTGATGATAGTGGCCGGGGACGCTGTCGGCCCCGCGCTTGGAGACCACCACGGTGGCGTTGGGACAGTGCCGCATCACTGCCGGCAGCGAGCCGCTGTGATCCGGCTCAGAGTGGTTGACCACCACGATGTCGATCTTGGCGGGGTCCACAAGCTGGCGGACGTTCTGGAGGAACTCCTCCTGGAACGGACTCCAGGCCGTGTCCACCAGCACGGTCTTTTCGTCCAGAATCAGGTACGCGTTGTAGGATGAGCCGCGATGGGTGGACAGCTCGTGGCCATGAAAATGCCGCAGACCCCAATCCACGACGCCCACCCAGTAAACTCCTTTGGCAAGCTCAACATTCATTAATCGTTCTCCTCATCTCACAAAGATTGCGCTGCCTGGAAAAATCCGAAATCCGAAGCTCGAAATCCGAAACAAACACCCATACAACAAATCCAAAAATCGCAGGCAAAACAGTTCATGTTCGCTGGTGTCGATTGCCTTTCGTCTTGTTGCAGTTTGTTTCGAGTTTCGGATTTCGATATTCGGATTTATCTCTTGGCGGCTTTGATTCCCTGAATCATTGTAGGCGCATTTCTTCCCAATCAGGACCCGCTAACCAGATTGACCAACCCTTGGGTGTCGCGAAGGGTGATTCTGCGGCCCATCGGGGTCGCTATTTTCCCACGGTCGCTCGCTCGGCGATGGTCGCCAGGGCCGCGGCGGCCTTGCGGACGTGCTCCTCGGTGGTAAAGGGCCCAAAGCTGAAGCGGCAGGTCCCCGCCGGATGCGTGCCGATGGTCCGATGCGCCAAGGGCGCGCAGTGCACGCCCGGGCGCGTCAGGAGGCCGAAGTCGGCCTCCAGCGCCGCCGCCAGGTCCGACGGCGCTAAACCGGCGACATTGAC
>JBEKZI010000021.1:0-53474 GCA_049510055.1 Phycisphaerae bacterium
AAGTCCATCTCTTGGAATTGGCGGTAGCTCTCAGGGGTGCCGATGTCGCTGAATCGCCCGGCGTCCTGGCGGCTGGACATCATCACCCGCCCGGCGGCCAGCATCGCGGGGAACGTTTCGCGCTCGATGGAGACGGGCCGGCCGGCCGGCATCGACTCGACCACGGAGCGGTTCAGCACGTACACCCCGCCGTTGACCAGGCCCGGACCTCCGGCGGCGACCTTCTCGCGGAAGCCCACGACCCGCCCGCCGGCATCGACCTCCACCGAGCCGTACCGCCCGGCGTCGGGAACCTGGCGGACGGCCAACGTGGCCTCGGCGTTGCTAGCGCGATGCACGCGGAGCATGGCGGCGGCGTCGAACTCCAGGTACGAATCGCCGTTGACCAGGAAGAATTGCTCCCCCAGCATCGCCTGGGCGAACTTGGCCGCCCCGCCGGTGCCCAGCGGCTCCGGCTCGACCGACACCACCCACTCCGCCCCCGGCCAGGCGGGACGAATCTTATGCTCCAGGCACTCCTGGACGGCCTCGTGCCGATAGCCCAGCAGGAAAACAAATCGCCAAAAGCCCTGCCCGCACAGGTAGCGCACCAGGTATTCCAGGAACGACTTGTCCCCCACCGGGGCTAGGACTTTGGGCAGATCGGGCAGCACGCTCCGCAGCCGCGTGCCCAGCCCCCCGGCCAGAATGCAGACCTGCAACGGGATTTTAACCTTAGCTTTGGCCTTGGCCACGATCCAGGACCGCCTTCCGGAAGTGTTTTTGTCACTGCAAAATGCGGTTTACTTTGTGAACTTCGTACTCTTCGTGATCCGAGTGATTTCTTTTGGGAGGCTTAGTTCACGTACAGCAGCGTCGTGCCGGTGACGTCGAAGGCAAAGCGGATCTCCGGATGGCCCTTGAGGGCCTCTCGGACGGCGGATTGGCGTTGGGGCGGCACGTACAGCAGCAGGAACCCGCCTCCGCCGGCCCCCAGCAGCTTGCCGCCCAGCGCCCCGGCCCGCCGGGCCGCCTCGTACATGCCGTCGATCAGCGGCGTGGCGACCTTGGAGGAAAGCTCCCGCTTGATCGTCCAGCCCTGGTGCAGGGCGTCGCCGAAGTCGTCCAGCTTGCCCTTGCCCTCCAGGATGGCGCAGGCGTGGTCCACCAGGCCGGCCATGTCCGCCAGGAGCGCGTCGTTGCTCTTTTCCGCCGTCCGCTTCATCTGCTCGTCGAGAATCTTGTCGGCGAAGCGCGTCTGGTTCGTGAAGAACAGCATCAGCCGCTCCTCCAGCTCCTCCTTCCGCTCCCTCGGCAGGCACAGAAGGCTGGAGTGGACGTGGCCGTCGCGCTCGAACTTCACTTTTCGCAGGTTTCCCAGGGCGCAGATGTACTGGTCCTGGGAGCCCACGCGCTCCTTGAGCACTTCCTGCTCCACGTGGATGGCCAGCATGGCCAGCTCTTCCTGGTTGATCATGCGGTGGTAGAAGGCGTGCAGCGCGTGCAGCAGGCCCACGGTGAAGCAGCTGGACGCCCCCAGCCCCGTCTGGGCCGGCAGATCCGCCGTGTAGCTGAAGTTCAGCCCGCCGTCGATCTTGAGGTACTGAAAGCACCCGCGGATGCCGGGGTGCTGGATGTCCTGGACGCGGTTGACGCCTTCGTAGCGGCTGTAGTGCAGGCGGTATTTTTCCGGCACCAGCTCGCCCAAGCGGTTGATCGTGAAGTAGGCGTACTTGTTGATGCTGGTCGCCAGCACCTGCCCGCCCTCGCGGAGGTAGTAGGCCGGATAGTCGGTCCCGCCGCCGAAAAAGCTGATGCGCAGTGGCGTCCGCACCATGACCATGTTGTACGGTTCTTCCTTGGAGAAGGCGTACGTGAAGTGGTGTGGGTTGATCACCCGATTTTTCTCCGGAAGTAGTCCAGCATCCCGTCGAGGGTCTGCTCGAAGGTGTATTTCGGTTTCCAGCCCGTCTCGGTCTTGAACTTGGAGCAGTCGGGGATCTGGAGCGTCACGTCGGCCGGGCGGAGCAGGGCGGGGTCCACCTCGACCTTGGGCCGGCGGGTCAGCTTCGAGCGGGCGATGAGCATGTCCAGCATCTGCCCGACGCTCATCGTGCGGTCCCCGCCGATGTTGTACACCTCCCCGGGCGTGCACGTGACCACCAGCTGGCAGTAGGCGTCCACGGCGTCGCGAACGTCGGCGAACGTGCGGATCGACTCCAGGTTGCCGACGTGGATGACGCTGCGGAGCTTCTTCTCGCACTCCACCACCTGCTTGGCGAAGGCGGCCTCGACGAACACCTCGCCGCGCCGCGGCCCGGTATGGGTGAACATCCGCGTGCGGAGCGTCCGGAGCTTGTAGGCCACCCAGTATTGCAGGCCCAGCAGGTCCTCGGTCACTTTGCTGACGCCGTAGGGGCTGATGGGCCTCAGCGGCTGGGTTTCGCGGATGGGCACCTCGTCGGGAGCCGGCTGGCCGTAGACTTCCGAGGAGCTGCACACGTGGATGTAGGGGTCCTTGCCCGTCGTGTCGCGGTGCAGGCGGATGGCCTCCAGCAGATTGACCGTGCCCGCGCCGTTGACGTCCAGCGTCACGCGCGGGGCGATATAGCTGTAGGGCACGTAGGATTGCGCCGCCAGGTGGAAGACGAAATCCGCGTCGGCCTTGGCCACCACCAGCCGCATCGACAGCTCGTCCAGCAGGTCGCCGTCCAGGAACGCCACGCGCTCGTCGCTCAGCAGGTGCGCGACGTTGTCCATCGGCGAGCGCCATCGCTTCAGGCCGAAGATCTTGGCCTTGGGATAATTCTTCAGGATGTGCTCGGCCAGGTGGCTGCCGACGAAGCCCGTCAGGCCCGTAATCAGGACCCGCGAGTTTTCCAGAGTTCTGGATTTTTTCTGCACCATGCGACGGTCTCCCTTATGCCTTGCTCGAGGGTGAATCGTGCGTGCCAGCCCAGCTCGTCCAGCCGCTGCGTGGACATCACGCGCGTCGATTGCCCGTCCGGATAGCTGGTGTCGAAGCCCCACCGCCCCGGAAAGTTAGTTTCTCGGGCGATGATCTCCGCCAGTTGGCGGATCGTATACCGCCGGCCGGAGGAAATGTTATACACTCCCAGCGAGTCCGGGTGATTTACTACGCACAGCAGGGCCTCCACGCAGTCCTGAATGTAGAGAAAATCTCGCTCCGCCCGGCCGGTGCCCCAGACTTTCACCTCCTGCTGGCCTTCCTCCACAGCCTTGAGGAACCGCACCAGCAGCCCCGGCACTACGTGGGAATACTTGGGATGGAAATTGTCGTAGGGGCCGTAGATGTTGGCCGGGATCAGGCAGGTGTAGGGCAGCTGGTACTGGTCGTGCATCGCCATCAGGTGCACCAGCATGTTCCGCTTGGCGTAGGCGTAGGCGTAATTGGTCGGCTCCGGCAGGCCGTCCAGGAAATCCTTCTCCTGGAGCATCTGGCCTTCCAGGCGCTTGGGATAGGCGCAGCCGGTGCCCATGGCGTGAACCTTGCGCACGCCGAACTTCCGCGCGGCGATGAGCACGTTCGTGTTGATGAGGGTATTGACCTCGTAGAAATCGCACAGCCGCGTGGAGTTGGCGAAGATGCCGCCGACCATCGCGGCCAGGTGAATGACGATTTCCGGCTTGTGCTTCTCGAAAAGCTGCTGCGTCTGGCGGAAGTCCGTCAGGTCGACGTCCTCGATGCCTGTGGGAACGATGTTCCGGTAGCCCGCCTGACGCATCCCGGCAACGAGATTCGTGCCGATCAGGCCGGTGGCGCCGGTGATGAGGATCTTGCTGTCCATTGTCGTCGAGGCCATGAAAACCGCACTTTCTTGACTGCTGGGCTAGACGAGGCGATCCGCCCCGCCGGGGGGCGCCTGTGTAGGCCGGCCTTTTGCGTAAAACCATCTTGGCTACTGATTAACCTGCACGTATAGTGGCGTTTCTGGACGATATTGTCAAGGTTCGCCGAGGGCCGATCGGCCGGCGGGATGCGGCCAAAAATCAAAGGGACCAACCCGTGAACCTTCTGCAATCCACTACCACAACGGCGGGGCAGCCATCCCCCTCAAGCACCGGCAAAAGCTTTTTGGAGCGCCACGCCGCGCTGCTGGCCGTGGGGATCGTCCTGCTGGCGGCGGCCCTGCGGCTGGGGGTCGCCCCGATCCTGACCCTCGATGGCGACGAGTGCCACACGATCCTGGTCGGGCGGTCCAGCTTCGCCGACCTGGTGCATGGCCGGGCCTTCGACATCGGCAATCCGCAGGGCTTCCACATGTTCCTTTCGGCCCTGCGGCAGGTGTTCGGGGAAAATATCCTGCTATACCGCAGCGCCAACGCCATCATCGGTACCCTGGCGGTGGCGGTCATCATGATGCTGTGCCGCCTGCTGTCGCCGAGGCCGGCGATCTGGCTGGGCGTGGGGCTGCTGACGGCGCTGAACCCCATGGAGCTGACCTTCTCGCTGCACCTGAGGCCGTGGGCGGTCCAGGCGCTGACGCTGTCACTGGCGATGTGGGCGGCGCTGCGGTGGCAGCGGGACCGCCGGCCGTGGATGCTCGTGGTGTACGTCCTGTCGATGTTCGCAGCCGTCAACACCAACTACAGCGCCGTGTTCTGTTGGGCGGCGCTGGGCCTGTGGTGGCTGTGGGACAGCCGCCGCAGCGGCCGACAGGTGGCGGCGGTGGTGGCGGTCAACGTCCTGGTGTTGGTCTTGTTCGCCCCTTCGATGGCCTTGATGTGGTGGCAAATCCATCACCAGGAACTCACCCGCGGCGGGGGAGCCTGGATGTTTCACCTGTTCGGCTTCCCGTACTTCTTCATCTACGGCAATTCCGTGGCCCGGCCGGAACGGGGGCTGCGGCTGATACTCCTGACGGCTGTCCCGGCCTTGATCGTCCTGGCCCCGTTGCTGCTGGCGGGCTTGCGGGCCGTGTGGAAGACCGTCAAGCCGCGAGGCGTGGTGCTGGCGATGCTCTTCCTGCCCTTCCTGTTCATGGCGGGTTTTTGCCTATACCAGCCGTTCTTCTTCAGCCGCTACCTGGCGTTCATGTGGCCGATGTTCGCCCTGACGCTGATGCTGGGGCTGTATTCTTTCGGCCCGCGAATCCGGGCTGCCGCCTTCGTGCTGCTGCTGGCGATGGAACTGCTCGGCTGTGCCGGCTACGCGGCGCGATTCGCCGAGGACTACCCGGCCTTCCTTTACCCCACCCTCCAGGCGTACGGCGGGCCGCATTACGGGATCGTCCTGTATCCGACGGGCGAGCGGCAGATCATCCTCCAGTCCTCCAGCCAACCGACGGTCGTACGGATCATGCAGACCAAGCCCGACGTGGTTGTGGCGATCTACCCCAACCCGCCCACCGACTACGTCAAGACCTATCCCACGCCGCGGCAGAAGCTCTCGACGATGCTGGCCGGCGGCCTGCCGGATGAGTTGTGGTTCTACTGCGACCTGCGGCCGACCGGCGAATACCGCGACGCTCCGGCGGTGCTGGAACAGGTCAAGCAATTGCTGGCGGGTCCCTATCGGTTGGAACAAACCTGGCAATGGCCCAGCCAGGGAAAGGGCCAGGTTCTCTTGCTGAAGTACCGCCGGGCCGAAGTCCCCGCCAGTAAGCCGGGCGATTGACTGGGCCTGCCCCCCTCAGGACGGCAGGCCCGCGCCGCGGCACAGGCCCTCCAGCCAGACCACGACTTTCTGAACATTGACCTGGAGGTTGAACTCCCGCTCCACGCGTCGCCGGCCGGCCTGGCCCAGCCGCCGGCAGCGGGCCGGGTCTCGTAGCAAACCGATCATCGCCTCCGCCAAGGCCGCCTCGTCGTACGGCGGCACGAGCACGCCGGTCTGGCCGTCTTGGACCACTTCCGTCATGCCGCCCACGCGGAAGCCCACCACGGCCTTGCCGCAGGCCTGGGCCTCCAGGACGCTGTAGGGGCAGGCCTCCGTCTGGGAGGGGTGAACCACCAGGTCGAAGGCGTTCATGACCTTGGGAATATCCGTCCGCCGCCCGGCCAGGATGACCCGCTCGGTCAGACCCAGCCGGTGGATGTCTTCCCGCACCCGCTGGGCGTAGGGCTCGTCCTGGCCGTCGGTCACCGCCCCGACGATCACGCAGCGGGTGGCCGGCATGGCCGCGGCGACCTGCGCCATGGCCGCCACCAGGTGATGGGCGCCCTTGCGGGGTTCCAGGTGCGTCACGGCGCCGACGACGGGCGAGCCGGCGGCGATGCCGAACTCCTTCGCCACAGCCGTTTTGGCCCGGGTCGGGCGGAAACGCTCAGTATCCACGCCGTTGGGAATGACGTCGATTTTTTCTGCGTCCACGCCCGCCACGCTGAGCATCTGGCGGGAAATTTCTGCCACGGTCAGGTAGCGGCTGACCCAGCGGCTCTGGAGGGCAAAGAACAGGCGGTTGCATGCCCCCAGTCCCGCCAGCCGCGTGCCGTGCATGACGACGCCGGTTGGCACGCCGGCCAGCCTCCCCGCCCGCGGCAGCCACAGGGCGTTCAGACCGTTGAAGCATATCGCCCCGGCCCCGATCTGCCGTGCCAGGGCGGCCAGGTCGCCGGCGGCGTGCAAGCCCCCCCAGACGTGACTGGCGTGGCGCAGCGGATTGAACGACCGCGGCATCCATTCGATGCCGTCCACGACGTGGATCCCCGCCCCGCGCGCCGCCAGGCCGTCCAGAAACGCATCCCGCCACGGCGAGGCGACGTGCACGGCCAGGCCCTTTTGCAGGCACTGATCCGCCACCTGCTCCAGCCAGACGTTGGGGCCGATGGTCCCGCGCCAGCGGTTGATAAAAAGAATTCTCGTCTTGCGGTCCATGTCCGCCGTCCTCTTACTCGCCGCGTTTCACGCAGGCCGGCGCCGGCCCGCCGCCGACCAGCCAGCGGTACACGGCCGCCATCTGCCCGGCGACGTGATCCCAGGAATAGTTTTCCTCGACCAGTTTCCGCCCGCGCAGGCCCATGTCGCGCCGCTGGGCGTCGGGCAGGCTCATCAGCTCCGCCAGGGCCGCCCCGAACGCCTCGGCCGTCGGGGCGGCAACCCGTCCCGCGGCGGCGTCGGCCGCTTGATTGAAATTGCAGCCCGGCGTGAACACCGCCGGCAGCCGGCAGGCCAGGGCCTCCAGCAGCGACATGCTGAAACCCTCCGAAAAACTCGGCAGCACGAAGACGTCCGCCGCGGCCAGCAGTGCCTTTTGGTCCGCGCCGTAGGCCGGCCCGGTGAACGTCACGCTCCCGCCGGCCCCGCCTTGGCGCAGGGTGTCTTCCAACTGCGCCTGCTGGCCCACTTCGTCCGGGCCGGCGATGACCAGATGCCAGCCGTCGAATCGCCTGGCCAGCTCGCACCAGGCGTGCATCAGATAATCCAGGCCCTTGATCGGATGAATGCGCCCCAGGAACAGCACCAGCTTTTTTCCCGCCAACCCCGGCCAGCACTGAGCGGCTTGGCCGCGGGGCGGAAGGGCGTCGAAGGACGCCAGGTCGATCCCGTTGGGAATGATGGCGATAGGGTTGGTCAGGCCATAGGCACGGATGTCGGCGGCCTCTCGCTCGGTCAGGGCGTGCAGGCAGGCGGCGCGGCGAAGATTGCGGTCGGCGTACAGGCGGCGAACGACGGCCTTCTTCCAGGCCGAGGTTCGCAGGCTGGCCGGCGTCAGCTCGCCGCGGATGGAGACGACCTCCGGGATTCCCAACTTTCGGGAGACGGCGGCGGAGGCCCTGGCCATGCCCAGCCAGATGCCGTCGTTGTGGATCAGGTCAGCCCCAGCGGCGATTTGTCCCAGGAACCGCCCGAAGCCCGGCGACAGCCACAGCCGCGGGTACTTCCAGAAGAACCCGCGGGCCACGTGGACGTGCAGGGCGCGATTATCGATGGGGATGGCCTGGCCGAAGGCGCGGCCCCAATCCACGGTCACCAGGTCCACGCGACAGCCATGGCGGGTCAGGGCCCCGCCCAGGGCGGTGATGGACCGCGCCGGGCCGCCGATGCCGCCCTGAATGGATATCCCCACGTGGACGACGCGAAGATCGTTGCGCTCTGCCATGCCGTCTCACTTTATCGGCATTGGCACGCTGACGTCTAGGGGCGTGCGGGCCGGTCATGCCTGCCTACCGGCAGGCAGGCTCTTGCGCCACGCGGCGGAGGATGTCCATCGCGTGGTCAATCTGCTGGCGAGGGGTGAAGCTTCGCCGGATGTAGTCTTGCGCGGTCAATCCCATCCGGCGGGCGCCGTCGGCGTCGCGGGCGAAGCGGTCCACGCAGTCGGCCAGGCCCGCGGCGTCGTCGGGGTCGAAGAACAGCCCCGTAAGGTTGGGGGCGATCATGTCCATGATGCCCCCCACCGGCGTGGCGGCGATGGGCTTGGCCAGCGCCATGGCCTCCAGCAGCACGCGCGGGTGGCCTTCGGTGTGAGTGGGTATCACGACGGCCGTCGCGACCCGCATGACCTGAGGCAGGTCGTGGCGCAGGCCCAGCCAGGCCACGCGATCCGCCACGCCCAGCTTTTGCGCCAGGGCCTGCGTGTCCGCCAGGTAGGTTCGATTGGGCCCGTAGGGCGAGTAATCCCCGACGATCCACAGCACCGCGTCATGCCCGGCGTCCAGGATATGCCGCATGGCCCCGACGGCGGTGTGCTGGCCCTTGGTGCGGATGATGGCGCCGGGGCACAGCAGCCGAATGGGCCGGTGGTCCTGCGGCAGCGGGGCCTCCAGCGGGCGGGCGGCCAGGGCGACCAGTTCGTCGACGTCCAGGGCGTTGTGCAGGACGTGCAGCTTCCGCGGCTCCACGCCCGAGCAGATGGCGGCCGCCCGCGTGGCCCGCGAGACGGCGATGACCGCCTGGCAGCGGCGCCGGCACAGGCGGCGGGCGTACCACGGCATCATGTCGGGGGTGTACCAGCCCTGCAGGTAGATGACCAACGGGATGTGCCGGATGCGGCGGTTCATGCCGATCACCGCGGCGGCTTTGAAACTACTGGTGAAGATTAGCGAGGGGGCTAGCTCCTCCATGACGTCCGCGGCGCGGCGGCGGACGGCCAGCAGTTCCGGCAGGGACGCCGCCACCCGCCACAGGCGGAGCAGCGGCCGGCCCTGCCCGCCGACGTGCAGGCCGCGGGCCTGGGAGCACAGGACGCGATAGTCCACCCCCAACCGCCGCACGGCGTCGGCGTAAGGCTCGCAGCAGCCGTAAGGGTCCACCACGGCGATGTCGACCATCGACCGGAGCTTGCCGGCCAGGTCCACCGTCGTGCGGGACGAGCCGCCGAAGTGCGTGACAAAATCAAAAAACGCGACGCGCATGACCGTTCCCTTGTTTTCGCCGCCGGGTTTCCCCCCATGTTAATGGCGGCACCGAAGGCGCCGCAAGATGGACGGTCCCCTCAGGAAGGCAGGACCGGCTTGGGCAGGGGGGAATCCGCCGGCAGAGGCGGCGCCTGCTCTTCGGCCGTCTCATGTCGGTAGAACTGGTAGGCGGCATCGTGCTGCAACGCCCACATCAGACGCGCGGAAAAGCCGATCAGCATGGCCAATACCATGTTGGGTATCAGACGCCGGTTGATCTCATTGAACAGACCCAGCACCAGCAGCGCCAAAATGCCGGCCTGCGCCGCCTTGAACATTTTCCGCATCGCATTGTCCGCGGCAAAATACTTGCTCAGCCGTCGCATTCGCATGTACGCCAAGCCCACCATCAGGAAGTACAGCGAGAAGCCGACCAGGCCGGTATTCGACAGAAGCTCCATGTACGCGTTGTGCGCCGAGACGGCCCGGCCGCCGGTATATCCCGCGTAGGCCCCCACGCCGATTCCGAAAATGGGATGGGCCTTGAAGAAATCGAACGCCTCGATGATCAGCGTGTCTCGCCCCGCCATGGCCACGTCTTCACTGCTGCCGGACAGCGTGGTCCTCATGCGAACGACCAGGGGACTGTTCGGGAAGAACATGACGGCGACGATCAAAGGAATGATCATGGCGGCGGCCGCCGGCAGGAACATTTTCCAGTTGGACCGGAAAGACCCCACGTGCTCCAACAGAAAGTAGAAGACGGCCACCGAGAATGCGGCGATGGCGGAACCTCGCGACCCGCTGGCCAGAAGGGCGACCGCCGCAAAGCCGAAAAACACCAACGTGGCCGTCTTCCAGAATCCCTTGGTCACCGGCCGGATAATCAGCGCGGAAATGACGGCGTACGTAATCATCCACCCGAAGGCGTTGGGCTCGGCCTGAAGGGCGGTCGTCCGTTCCCCGCCGCTTTCCACCACCGAGAAGCCCGCCACCGCGCCCATGACGGCCACAATGAAGGTCCCCACAATCTGCATGAGCATGAACGCCTTCAGCTTGGGCAGGGAATTACAGATGAGCAGGAACACGAAAAAGCCGCCGTAGATCTTCGTCTCGTACCAGGCCATGCTGATGCACAGAGCGAAGTACTCCGAGAGAAAGGCCGTCACGTAATCCCACAACACCAGGCCGACGATCACCCAGAACTCCGGCAACTTCTCCACGCCGTAGCTCCTGCCCGAAACGACCAGCAGCACCAGCAGGAAAATGAAATAGTAGTTGGCGATGAAGTAATACTTGCCCGTCGTCAGATAAACGGCCAGGTAGATGGCGAACAGCCAATCCACAATCCCCAGGCGCTGCGTGAGAACCCGGTGGGTTTCCGGATAGTCCACGGAAAGCCCGTCGTCGTACGGTTGAACGTGGCTGAGCGTGCTCATCGGGCCGCTTGACCCTCTCGTCGTGCCGCTGGAAGTATAGGCCGGGGAAACAATAACACCTTTGCCTCTTTCTTTTGTGTACGGCCGGGCGGTGCGGAAAGTTCCCGCCCGCGCCAATACAAATGCGCCCACGAAGGCGCAAGCGAAGGCAAAAAAAGCCCTCCGTGGCGACAGTATTTCTATCGACCAACGAGGGGGTGAAATCCAAGTACCTTCAGCCTTCGGGGGGTCTTACGGCGTGGATATTTTTTCGGCGGGTCCGGCCCGACTTGGAAAAACTCATCCGCCCGGCTCGGCAGGCGGCTGGGGGCGGGAGGTGCCCTTCTTGCGATTCCCCGCCGTCGGATCTTCCAGACGATCCAGGCGGTGGAGAACGTCCTTGAGGACCTCGGCCAGTTCGTCGCCCCGGTCCACCAGCGGCACGCGCTGCCCTCCGCGGCGGATTACCCGGGCCGGAACCCCGGCCGCGATGCTGTCGGCGGGGACGTCGATCATGACGACCGCGTTGGCACCGATCGTGCTGCCGGAACCGATGGTGATGGGTCCAAGAATCTTCGCGCCGGCGCCTACGGACACATTGTCTTCCAGGATGGGCTTACTTCGGCCGTCGGCGGCGACCCGGCCGGAGCGGCCCCCCAGCGTGACACCCTGGCGTATCTCGCAATCCGGTCCGATGTGGACATCCTCGCCGACGATCACGTCGCCGACGTGCCGGACGACGAACCCCGGGCCGATCTCCGCCGAAGCCGCGATGCGGACCAAACAATGATGCTGCATCCAATTTTCCAGCAGGCGGGCCGGGACCTTCCAGCCGCTCTTCAGGCAGCGATGCGCCCAACGGTAGTAACAGACGGCCCGGAAACCCGCGTCGACAAAAAAGCACCTCATCAGCCGCAGGTGCGTGCCTTGTTGCCCCGTGGATCGTTCGTAGTCCCGCCAGATGGCCGATTTCATGGCTATCGGATTCCTCTGTCCGTCATGGACCGCCGCCGGTTTCATCCGCCCGGGATTTCCGGCTCGTCAGGCTGGCGAAAGCCAGGCGGATGGCATGGCGGCTGGGCAGCAGGATGCCCATCAAACGGAGATTATACCGCGTGCAGGCGATATAGACCGCCGCGATCCCCCCGGCCAAGCAGGCGATCAGTCCCGCGATGGCGGCGCCACCGGTGCCGTACGCCGGCACCAGCACCAGGCACAGCAGGAGGTTTACCAGGCCGCTGAGCCCCAATGTCACGATGTTGTAAATCGGTTTGCCGTTGGCCGTGAACAGCCCCTGGAGAGCGCGGGCCAGGAAGAAGAACACCGACCCGCCCACCAACAGCCGCGTCGGCCAGACCGCCGGCAGGAACTGCCGCCCGTAAAGGATCAGCACCACGTAATGGGCGAAAAGAAGGATCGTCCCGCAGCCGATGACCGCGGCCGCCGTGGTCAGCCCCAACGTATGCTGCACGTGCAGCCGCTGCTCTTCGCCCTCCATGGCGGACCAGCGGGAATACAGCAGCGTGTAGAACCCCACGCCGGCCGTGGCCACCAGCATGGCCACCTGCGAGGCCCGGCTGAAGTACCCGACGTCCGAAAAGCCCCGGAAGGCCTTCAGAATCGTCATGGCCACGTAGCTGTTGACGATCGTCAGCATGTCCGTGGCGACGATCTGGACGCCCAGGGGCACGCCCAGCCGCAGGAAGCCCCAGTCGGCCTTGGCGCGAAGGGAAATGCGATTCCACAGAGAACCGTAGGCGATGCCCAGACCGATGAAGGCCACCATGATCGGCAGGGCGATCATCAGGTTCACCTGAATCCATCGCCGGGCCAGGAAGAACATCCCCGCCACCAGCACCATGTAGCAGAAGTCCGGCACCACGCGGACCAGCACCAGCGGCAGGGCCCGCATCCAGGCCATGTTGAGCTGGCTGAAGCACTGCCGGGCGAGGATCAGCGGCACGTAGCCGACGCAGGCCAGGATGGTCCAGGCGGGCAGGGCGCCGAAGAACTGCTCCCCCAAGCCAAACAGCGCCCACAGCACCACGCCCATGACGGCCGAGGTGGCCAGGCAGGCGTACAGACAGGTCACAACCGTTCGGGAGGGGTCCAGCTTGCGGGAGTTAATCGCGTAAATGGACGCCGTCGGCAGGCCCAGGCTGGCAATCTGCACGGCGAAGATCAGCGTCTGGCGCACGAGGGAATACTGCCCCACGCCGCTGCTGCCCAGCGCCCGACTGAGTATCATCGCCTCAGCCAGCCCCAAGGCCATGCCTACGTATTCGGCGCCGGAAAGCAGGATGGCACTGCGGACGATCGACATGGGTTAGCCTCGGCCCGCCTTGGAGCGGTGGTCGGCCAGGACGCGCTCCTCTTTGGCAATCGCCCAGTCGTGGTCGGTCATCATCTTGGCCAGTTCCTTGAAGGTGACTTTGGGCCGCCAACCCAGCGCGGCGCGGGCCTTGGCGGCGTCGCCCAGCAGCAGGTCCACCTCCGTGGGCCGGAAGTACCGCGGGTCGGTCTGGACGTGCGTGTGCCAGTCCAGGTCCAGCAGGCCGAACACCTCGTCGAGGAACTCCCGCACGCTGTGCGTCTGGCCGGTGGCGATCACGAAATCGTCGGGGGCGTTCTGCTGGAGCATCAGCCACATGGCCTCGACGTAATCGCCGGCGAAGCCCCAGTCGCGCTTGGCCTCCAGGTTGCCCAGGAACAGCTTGTCCTGGAGGCCTTCCTTGATCCGCGTGGCCGCGCGGGTGATCTTGCGCGTCACGAACGTCTCGCCGCGGCGGGGGCTCTCGTGGTTGAACAGGATGCCGTTGCAGGCGAACATGCCGTAGGCCTCGCGGTAGTTCACCGTCTGCCAGAAGCCGAACACCTTGGCGCAGCCGTAGGGGCTGCGCGGGTAAAAGGGGGTTTTTTCGGTCTGGGGGGTCTGGACGACCTTGCCGTACATCTCGCTGCTGGAGGCCTGATAGAAGCGAGTCTTGAGCCCCGTGTCGCGGATGGCTTCCAGCAGCCGCAGCGTGCCCACGGCGTCGGCCTGGACGGTGTACACCGGCTGGTCGAAGCTCACGCGGACGTGGGACTGGGCGCCGAGGTTGTACACTTCATCCGGCTGGACGGCCGTGAGCACCTGGCGCAGGCCCGCCCCGTCGGTCAGGTCGCCGTAGTGCAGGCGCAGCCGCGACCCCCGCTCGTGCGGATCGCGGTAGATGTGCTCGATCCGCTGCGTGGTAAACGAGCTGGAGCGGCGCATGATGCCGTGCACCTGGTATCCCTTGTCCAGCAGGAACTCCGCCAGGTAGCTGCCGTCCTGGCCGGTGATGCCGGTAATCAGCGCTCGTTTGGCCATTCACGTCTCCGGGGGAAAGACGGCCTTTATTACGTCATTCATCGGCCAACGGTGCGGGCGTTCTGCACGTCAATGGCCGGCCGCCGGCGCCAGGCACCGCTCCAGATAGGCCAGGTACTTGGCCGTGGCCAGGCGCCGGTCGAAGTGCTTGGCCGCGGCCGCCGCAGCCGCCTGGAAGGCCGCCAGTTTTGCGCGGTCGTCGTGCAGCCGCCGAACGGCCTGGGCCAGCAGCAGAGGCCGACGCGGCGGAACGTGCACGCCGCAGCGGTACTCGGCCACCAGATCGGTCAACTCCGTGCCCTCGGGGCTAACGGCCAGGATGGCCGCCCCCGCCGCCAGGGCGTAGTAGGTCTTGGACGGCACGGACACGCCCTCGTAGCCCTCGTCCAGACAGACGATTGACGCGTCCGCCGCCGTCAGCGAGTAAGGCAGTGTGCTGAAGGGTTGAAGCGGCAGCAGCGTCAGGTTGGTCAGCTTGCGGGCGGCCACCGCCTCGGACATCTCCTGCCATCGCGTGCCCCCGCCGACGACCAGGAAGTGGATGTCCGGCAGATTCGCCAGGCTTTCGGCCGCGACAAGGATGGACTCCGTGTCGTGGCTGGCGCCCAGCGCGCCGCTGTAGGTCACGACGAACTTGTCCACCAGGCCGTGCTGGCGGGCGAAGGGATTGTCGGCCTTGGGCAGCGGGCGGATGAAGTCCGTGTCGACCCAGTTGGGGATGACCTCGATTTCCAGATGGTCCTCCGGCCGCAGGTGGGCGCGGAGCGTATCGGCCATGTGGCGGCCCAGCGTAATCACGCCCGAGGCCGCCAGAAGCGACCGCCGGCTCATCCACCGCCACAGCCGCGACACCAGCCCCCCCTTGCGGCAATAGCCCATCCGCTCCATCAGGTCGGGATAGACGTCGTAGACCAGCAGCACGTACCGCACGCCGGCCAGGTGCTTCAGCAGCGGCATGACCAGCATCGTCCAAGGAGGATTGGTGACCACCAGCATCCCTGTGCGGCGGTGGCGGATGGCCGCGATGATGGCCTCCAGCGTAAACACGCCCCAACTCCATAGCCGCTTCCACGTGGGGGCCTTGATTAAGGACGTGGCGGACAGAATCTCAAACGGCAGCGTCGCTCCCGGCTCGGCGTCCACCCAGCCGGTCAGCACACCGCACCGCACGCCGCGGGCGGACAGGTCCTCCAGCAGCTCGCGATTCAGCGGGCCGACGACCTGGTTGATCACCAGCAGTTCGCTCAGCGGCAAAGCCGGCGGTCCTGGCGTTGGATTGTTGGCGTCGTTCATGTGCGAGCCCGTTGCCTTTATCTACTCTACGCTCTGGAGGGGCCGGCGGCTGCTCTTATTGTTGCTATTGTTAAAAGCCTTCCAGGTTTCAAAAGCCGCAAACGGGATCAGCGAGCAGGCGATCGCGATTCCCCACTGCCGCCCACTGAGGGCCGCGGTGCCGAACATCGTCCGCAGCGGCCCGACCAGCACGGTGGAGACGGCGATTGCGCCGCTGATCAGCAGGGCCCCCAGCAGCGAGGGGTTGGTCCGCAGATCGATCCGCCAGAAGTTCCGCGTTTCGCTGCGGAAGCTGTACGCGCGGGAAAGCTCCGCCAGCGTCAGCGTCATAAAGGCCATGGTTTCAGCCACCCTGTCCTCCTGGCCGCGCGGCAGGTGCCACTGCTTGCCGGCCAGGAAGCTGGCGATGACGGCTGCGGCGATGAAGACAGCGTTGAACAGGATCACCCTCAGGTGCAGGCTGCCGACGATGCCCTCGCGGGCGTGGCGCGGCTTGCGGCGCATCACACCGACATCGGCGGCGTCCACGCCCAGCGCCAGGGCCGGCAGGCCGTCGGTCAGGAGGTTGATCAGCAAAATCTGCACCGCTGACAGCGGCGAGGAGAAGCCCGCCAGGATGGGGCAGAACACCACGAAAATCTCCCCCAAGTTGCAGGCCAGCAGGTAGAGCACGAACTTGCGGATATTGTCGAAGATCACCCGCCCTTGCTCGATGGCGTGGACGATGGTCGCGAAGTTGTCGTCGGCCAGGACCATGTCGGCGGTTTCCTTGGCCACGTCGGTGCCGGTGACGCCCATGGCCAGGCCGATGTCCGCCCGCTTGATGGCCGGGGCGTCGTTCACGCCGTCGCCCGTGACGGCCACCACTTCCCCGGCGTCCTGAAGGGCCGCGACGATGCGGAGCTTCTGCTCGGGATGCACGCGGGCGAAGACGCGAATGTGTTCGATCCGCCGGTGGAGCTCCTCGTCGTTCATCGTCTCCAGCTGCGCGCCGCTGACGACCTCTTCGCCGGCGCCCAGCATGCCCAACTGCTCGGCGATGGCCTTGGCGGTGGCGGCGTTGTCGCCGGTGATCATGACGGTGGAGATGCCGGCCGAGCGGGCCTCTTCCAGTGCGGCCCTAGCCTCCGGCCGCGGCGGATCGATCAGGCCCATCAGGCCCACGAAGACCAGGCCATTTTCGTCCTGCGGGTCGATTCGATTTTTTTCGTCCATCTCGCGCCAGGCAAAGCCCAGCACCCGCAGGGCCGCGGCCGCCATGGCCGTCAGGCGGGCGTGGATGGCGTCCTTCTGCCGCGGCGACAGCACCTGGACCGCCCCGCCGACCAGGACGTGCGTACAGCGGTGCAGCAGGATGTCCGGGGCGCCCTTGACCGCCAGGCGCGTGCCGCCTCCGTCGCCAAAACGGTTCAGCGTGGACATCAGCTTCCGCGCGGAGCTGAAGGGCAGCTCCGCCAGGCGCGGACGCCTGCGGCGGAGTGCCTCGGCGGTTGTCCCTTGTGTGTTGACGTATTCCACCAGCGCCAGTTCGGTGGCCTCGCCGAATCGCCGGCCGTCGGAATCCACGCGGGCGTCGTTGCACAGGGCCGCGACGGCCAGCAGGTCGTCGCGGGCCGGTGAGCTCCCGGCGGGCGTGGCGCCCAAAATCTCCTCCGCCGTGACGGCCTGCGTGACGGTCATGCGGTTTTCGGTGAGCGTGCCGGTCTTGTCGGTGCAGATGACCGTCGTGCAGCCCAGCGTCTCGACGGCCGGGAGCTTGCGGACGATGGCGTTGCGGCGGCTCATGCGGAGCACGCCCAGGGCCAGGACGATCGTCGTCACGGCCGGCAGCCCCTCGGGGATGGCGGCCACGGCCAGGCTGACGGCCGTCATGAACATCCGCTGCACGAACTGCCAGGAGGTCTGCTCCCCCGGCCGCAAAACGTTCCACAGCAGCCCGGCGGCGAACATCGTCACGCAGACCGCCGCCGTCAGCACGCCCAGCAGCTTGCCCAGCCCGGCCAGGTTGCGCTGCAACGGCGTGACGGTAGCCGGGGCCTGCTGGAGCATGGCCGCGATGTGCCCGATCTGCCGTTCCATGCCGGTGGCCACCACCAGGCCCCTCCCGCGCCCGTAGGTCACGTGCGTGCCGGCGTAGGCCATGTCGGCCCGGTCGGTCAGCTCGGTGGCGGCCGGAAGCGGGTCGGCGGACTTCTCCACGGCCGCCGATTCGCCGGTGAGGCTGGCCTCGTCAATCTGAAGATTGTAGGCCTCCAGCAGGCGCATGTCGGCCGGAACGGCGTCGCCCTCGGCCAGGACCACCACGTCGCCGGGCACCACGTCGTTGGAAGCCACCTGAAGCTCCCGCCCGCCGCGGATGACACGGCAGATCGGGACGGACATTTTTTTCAGGGCCTCCAGCGCCCGGTCGGCCTTGTGCTCCTGAAAGACGCCCAGCACGGCGTTGATGACCAGGATGGCCAGGATGGTGATCGCATCGGTGAACTCCCCCAGCAGGAACGACACCAGGCACGCCGCCACCAGGACCCCCACCAGCACGTCCTTGAACTGGGCCAGGAACATCCCCGCCAGGGTCTTGCGGACGGCCTCGGGCAGGACGTTTTTACCAAACCGCTCCAGCCGCCGGGCGGCCTCGGCGTCCTGAAGCCCGACGGCGGGGTCGCTCCCGACCGCCTGGGCGGCCGCGACAGCAGTCAACGCGTGCCAGTCCTTAGTTTCCACGATTTGCGCACCGACCTCCCGGCCAGAACGTTAAAGGCAGGCAGGAAGCACCGTCAATGAAAATCGGAAGGATGAAAGGAAGGCTGGAACGCCGTCGGGCACAACCCCCGCACGATCAGCGCATCACCCATTCCTCGTCGAGGAAATGGACCGTCGCGGCGGACCGGGCCGCGGGCTCCCCGGCGACCGCGTAATGGCGCTCCAGCGTCTTGGCCAGGAGGATCGTGGTCTTGACGACCTCGACCTTCTTGCCGGCCGCGTCGGTCTCCGTCACGTGGATGGGCTTGGGAAGCTGGAATTCCTCCGTCTCGCCGCTCAGCCCGCTGACGAACACGTCGAACGCGCTGGCGTTGGGGTCGAAGTCGGTCCAGATGGCCACGCCTTCCTTGGCGTTTTCGGCGCCTTGAAGCAGGCTGCCCGTCGTGCCCGAGAGGTCCTCCAGCAGCGGGTCGTTGTACGTTTTCTTGATTTCCTCGAAGACCGAGCTGGGGACCTGATGCCAGGCGCGGAGCACCTGGCCGCTGTCGGTGTACAGGAGGAACTCCGGCACGAAGATGCGGTCCTGGCCGGTGTTGTTGGTGACCTTGTAGCGCAGGTACCAGAAGGTCCGCGGGGCGGCCTCGGTGGGCAGCTTCACCTGGATGGGCAGGATGTCCCCGAAGGTGATGTCGATCTGCCAGTACCGGGGGATTTCCGCCGGTTTGGGTGCGGTCCAGCCCTGGGCGGCAAGGGCGATAAGGACAGCCGCCGCCAGCAGGCCCGCTGCGCTCGCTTTCATGGTCCACTCCTCCGGCGGCCCGGACGGCCGCCGTACCCTCTAACCCTAAGATCGGCGAGAAGAAAAGTCAACTCCAGCAGTGGCCCGCCCACCCGCCTTCTTGCCCCCCGCTCCCCGGACGGCTATGCTGGATGGGCTGAGGGGCGACCCGCCAGGTGGCGGGCCCGCCGCCAGGCGGGGAGGAACCGATGGCCCGAATCAAACTGCAAGTGGCGCTGGACTTCCTGGAGCTGCCGCGGGCGCTGGCCGTGGCGCATGCGGCCGCGGAGGCCGGCGCGGACTACCTGGAGGCCGGCACGCCGCTGATCAAAAGCGAAGGCCTCGAGGCCGTCCGCCGCCTGCGCGCGGAGTTCCCCGGCAAAACGATCATCGCCGACATGAAGACGATGGACGCCGGGCGGATCGAGGCCGAGGCGGCCGCCAAGGCCGGAGCGAACATGATGACCGTCTGCGGCACGGCGGTCGGCGGCACGATCCGCGAGGCCGTCGAGGCCGGGCGGCATTACGGGTTGCTCGTGGCCGTGGACCTGCTGGGCGTGGCCGATCCGCTGGCCCTGGCGGCGAAGGCGAAGGAACTCGGCGCCGCCCGGCTGGACGTGCACTGCTCCATCGACGCCCAGATGGCCGGCGCCGACCCGCTGGCGATCCTCAAGGCGCTGCG
Organism: Phycisphaerae bacterium; assembly: GCA_049510055.1. Taxonomy (GTDB): domain Bacteria; phylum Planctomycetota; class Phycisphaerae; order SM23-33; family SM23-33; genus JALHTV01. Next base: position 19,503 of record JBEKZI010000021.1, read on the forward strand.
CGGCGCCACCGACCTGACGCTGGCCGTGGCCGGCGGCATCAACAGCGAGACCGCCGCCGCGGTCGCCGCGGCCGGGGCGGACGTGGTCATCGTCGGAGGGGCGATCACCAAGGCCGCCGATCCCAAGGCCGCCACCGCCGCCATCCGCAAGGCCATCGACACCGGCCGACCCGTCGCCAGCGAGCACTTCAAGCGCACCGATGGGACGAATCTGCGGGCGATCCTGGCCACCGTCCGCACCAGCAACATCTCCGACGGCACGCACCGTCAGCCCTGCCTGGCGGGCCTGCGGCCGATCTGGCCCGGCGTGGCCGCCTGCGGGCCGGCGGTCACCGTGCGGACGATGCCGGGCGACTGGTCCAAGGTCGTCCAGGCCATCGACGCCGCCCAGGAAGGCGACGTGATCGTCGTGGACGCCGGCGGGCTGCCGCCGGCCGTCTGGGGCGAGCTGGCCACCGAGAGCGCCAAGAACAAAAAATTGGCCGGGATCGTCGTGCACGGAGCGGTCCGCGACACCGCCGACATACGCAAGCTGAAGTTCCCCGTCTGGGCCGCGGCGGTGACCTCACACGCCGGCGACCCCAAGGGGCTGGGCGAGATCAACGTGCCCGTCACGATCGCCGGCCAGCGGATCTGCCCGGGCGATTGGATCGTGGCCGACGACGACGGCGTGATGGTACTGCCCCGCGACCGGGCCGTGGAGATGGTCAACCGCGCCGCCGACGTGCTGGAGGCGGAGAACCGCATCCGCGCCGAGATTCGCGGCGGCAGCACGCTGGGCAAGGTGCTCAACCTGCCCCGCTGGGACCAAAAAGGCGGCGGACCGGAGATAGGTTGAATGTCTGACAGGGACACAGTTCGAGTCGCCGGCCAGGAGTTGCTGACCCGCATCGCGGCCGTGATGAACAAGGCCGACTGGAAGGGTTTGCTGGAGCTGGCCGACCTGCTGCCGCGGGCGCGGCGGACGTTCGTGGCCGGCGCCGGCCGCAGCGGCCTGGTGGCCCGCAGCTTCGGCATGCGACTCATGCACGCGGGACTCCCCGCCTTTGTGCCCGGAGAGACCATCACCCCCGCCGCCGGCAAGGGCGACCTGCTGGTGGCCATCAGCTGCACCGGCGCCACCGGCATCACCGAATACATCACCCAGCGCGCCCGCCAGCTCGGCGCCCAGGTCGTGGTTCTGACGGCCGAGCCTCAAAGCGCCCTGGCCCAAAAGGCCGACAAGATCGTCGTCATCCCCGCCAACGACGACGACATCGTGCTTCGCGCGGCGGTCTTCGAGCACGCGGCCAGCCTGTGCCTGGACGCCGTCTTCAACGTGCTGTCGGACCGGCTCAAGCTGGACATGGACGCCTTCCGCCAACGCCACGCCAACCTGGAATAGTTTTCTACAGCACAGCCGCTCTCGGCCGTGCTGTTACCGTAGCACGGGCGTCTGGCCCGTGGCTCACTTCGCCGGCACGCCCACAGGGATCAGGTAGCACACCGTCTGCCCGGCCGGCAGTTGCAGGACCTTGGCCACGTCCGCGTCGCTGAAGCCACCGACCGGCACCGCGCCCAGCCCCAGCGCCACGGCCTCCAGGAGCAGGTTCTGCGCGGCGTGCCCGACCTCCAGCTCGATGAACTGCTGCGTGCGGCCGCCGGAGCGGCCTCCGAATCGGCTCGGCACGGCCGTGATGACGAACACCGCCGGCGCCTGGGCCACGGCGGGCTGCCGGCCGGCGGAGGCCCGTAGCGTCGCCAGCGCGTCGCCTTCGATGACCGTCTCCAGGGCGTGCTTGGCGGGCAGATAGTGGCTGGCGCCCTGGGCCGTCACGACGTACAGCTCCAGCGGGTAGCGGGCCATGGCCGAGGGGGCCGTGCGCAGGCCGCGCTTCGGCTCGGTGACGCCCTGAGCGGCCCAGCAGAGCTGGCCGATCTGCTCGATCGTCAGCGGCGTGGGGACGAACTTCCGTATGGACCGCCGGGCGGCCAAGGCTTCCTCCAGCGACATCGTGCCCTTGGTCACCGGCGGAGGCAGGGCCACGGCCGGCTTGGTCGTAGCCTGGGCTGGCTGGGTCGTTGCTCCAGCCGGTTGTGTGGTCGCCTGGGCCAGGCAGATCACTGTCACCGCAAGGGCCAACAGGACGGGTACGACAAATCGAAGGGTTCTCATCATGGCCAATCTCCTTTATTGCCGATTGCCGATTAATCCTATCCCCCGCCGGCTTCAATGTCAGGGGCTTTTCATCGCCGGGCGGTTGGGTTACTCTGGCGGGCCGGAGGGGACAAGCCATGACGAGCAAATACGAACTGGGCATCATCGGTGCCGGGCAGATGGCTGAGGCCATCGTGCGCGGCGCGATTCGCGGCGGCGTGCTGAAGGCCAAAGGCATTCTGGCGGCCGATCCATCGACGGAGCGCCGGCGGGCGTTTGAGGCGATGGGCGTGGCTTGCTCGGCCGACAACGCCGCAGCCGCCGCGTGCCCTCGCGTGCTCCTGGCCGTCAAGCCGCAGGTGATGCCGGCCGCGCTGAGCGAAATTGCTCAGGCCGTGCGGGCCGATGCGACGGTCATCTCCATCGCCGCGGGCGTCACGGCCGCCGCCATCGACAAGGCCCTAGCCGGCCGCGGGCGGATCGTCCGCGTGATGCCCAACACGCCGATACTCGTCGGCTACGGTGCTTCGGCCATCGCCGCCGGCCCGCGAGCGACCGAGGCCGACCTGAAATGGACGGAAAATCTGTTCGCCGCCGGCGGGCTGGTCTGCCGCGTGGCGGAAAACCTCATGGACGCCGTGACGGCCGTTTCCGGCTCCGGGCCGGCGTATTTCTTCTATCTGGTCGAAGCCATGGTCGCCGCCGGTGTGGCCGAGGGTCTGGACGAGAAAACCGCCCGTGCCCTGGCCGCGGCCACCTGTGCCGGGGCCGGAAAAATGCTCACCGAGACCGCCGAATCACCCCAGGCGCTCCGCGCCAAGGTCACCAGCCCCGGCGGCACGACCCAGCGGGCCGTCGAGACGCTGGAGGCCGCGAAAGTCAAAGACGCCCTCATCGCCGCTATCCGCGCCGCAGCCGCCCGAAGCCGGGAACTGGGGAAGTAGCTCAGAGAGGCAGCGTGAAGGCCGGGAGCGTGATCGTTTGCCCGACCGCGGGCGGGACGAAGGGTCGGAAGGCGCCGTCTTTCCACTGGATCCAAAGCAGGGAACGGTCCTCCAGCGGCACGGAGAACTCGAATCGCGCCTCCGCCGGCCGGTTGTCAGCCGTCAACTCCGTCACGGTGACCGTCATCCCGGTGAGCGTCACCTGCTGGCCGAGAGCCATGGGATGCTTCAGGCCGCGAGCAAGTCGGTCGGACACCTGGGCGCAGTATCCGGCCGCCGGGCGCACCAGGAGTGTCCGGTCATCCGGGCGATACACCGTAAGCCGGGACGCGCTGGAGGCCAAGACCCTCGTGTGACGCGGGACGGGCTGCCCGGCGGTGACCCTGCCTGCGAGCATGTGAATCATGTGTACGGGAAGGGGATGGTTCACGACGACCAAGTCCTGCCCAGCCACCGACGGGCCCATCCCCGGTACGTTGTGGAACCCCGCGAGCACGGACTTAGGCCCCAGGGGATACTTGGAGAACGCGACCAACCCCAGCGGGGCAATCACCAGGTGAATGAAGATGAACACCACACCCAGGCACATCGCGGCCTTGCGCAGGGCCGAACGACCGGCGGGCTGCGCGGGCGTGGAGAACACTTCCTGGAGGAACTGGGCCAGCAGACCCATGGCCCCCAGGCCCACAAAGAAAAGCTGACGGTTCATGGGCCCGGTGGCACAAGGAGGGATTACCGCCAACAGCATCCCCGCGGCCCAGAACCGGGCGGTCTTGCTGCGGCGGCACAGAGGATACAGCAGCACGGCCAAGATAATCAGCATGGCCAGGCCGCCGACCCACAGCCATAGGTTCCCGGCCTTGCCCAGGAGGAGGTGTGTTTCCGCCGGGGGCAAGGCCCACTGCCCCAGGATGTAGAGGGGCGCTCGCTTGACGATTAGGGCCGCAAAGCCCAGCGGGTCGGCAAAAGGAGAGTTGTATACCTCCTCGATGCCATAGACGCCGTAGCCCAGGGCATTCCAGAGGATCAGCCAGACCAGCGTCACGGCCGCGTAGGGGAGCAGGGAGGCAAACCTGCGGCCGCGCGTTCCGCCGTCAAGGAACAAGGCGTAGGCTAGCAGGTAGGCACAGGTGCCGACACCCGCCTCTGCCGACAGCAAGCTCGCCGCCAAAAGCGCCGGGCCCGCCACGATGCCGAAGGCCCAGCGGTTTCTCCTCCATCGATCATGCGCCAGCAGCGCCAAGACCCCAAACAAGGTCGCCAGCAGCGCATTGCGATTGGCCAGCATGGCCACCGGCATCCCGTGGGCGTCATCGACGGCGTAGAGCAACCCCGCCAGCCCCGCCACCCACGCCGGGGCCAGAAGTCTTCGGTAAAGCATCGCGACACAGGCCACCAGCAGGCCGAACCACAGGAGGCTATGGGCGTGCATCAGGGCCGGGAACTGGGGCCAAAGACGGAAATCGACTACGTGTGTCGCCGCAGCCACCGGCCGCCAAAAGGCGCCCTTGAGCTGCGGGAACGTCCACCACGGCAACAACCCCAGATCCATCATCCGCTCCGTGCGCTGGGGATTGCCGTCAAAGAAACGCCACATGTCCCATGGGGCAGGGGCGATTCCCTGGTAGTCGCGCGATCCCATCACCGTCCAGCGGAGGTAGTAGTCATCGGCGATCAAGCCGGCGTCCAGCGAGGGAAGGGTCAGCGCCACCGCCAGGACAGCCAGCACAACGGGCATGAAGCGATGCCCCAACGCTGCGCGCAGGCGCGAGAGTGCCAAGCGTCACCTCAGGTAGCCGCGGGGTCGGCCGGTTACTTCTTGCAGAACTCCTCGAAGCTGCCGCCCAGCAGGGCGCGGACGTCGCGGCGGATTTCGGCCTCGGTGGGCCGCCAACCGGTGGCGAACAGGTCGCGGTATTTTTCGGCCAGGATGTCGGCCAGGATCGCCCGCGTGTGCGCCCACTTGTAGATGACCTGCTCCAGCACGCGGGCGTCACTGTGCTGGGCGGTGAAGGCCGTGCCCAAAAGCTCGATCCGCATCCGCGTCATCTCCTCGATGATGCTGGGCATGTTGGTGAACCACCAGCAGCCCTCCACGTGCAGGTGGCCGAACTTGCGGGCCAGCACGCACAGCTCGTGCTGGTTCACCCGCGACAGCAGCGTGGCGATGAACTTGGCGTCGGGATGCTTGACCAGCAGGTTCTGCAAGGCCGTCATGTCGCTTTCGCCCACGCCGTCGCCGGCGTCGCCCAGGGCGGGGTTCACGGCCTTGCGGACGCCCATCATCATCGCCACCGGCAGGCCGAACTGCTTGGCCGTCGGCAGGACGACTTGGTCCATGACCTTGGAGCTCATCGCAGGCGAAGGATAAGCAAAGTCCGGCGGCAGCGACGCGGCCAGGTACACGGGCTTGAGAATCTTGACCCACTCGGCCAGGAATTTTCGGGCCTGGGCGAACGACGCCGCCCCGCCGGCCGGCGTGGTCTTGTAGCCGGAAGCCTTCATGGCCTTGGCCGCCGCCGGCCAATTCACGATCAGCGTGTCGATCCGCAGGGCGGTCTTAAGATAGGCCTGCACGGGCAGGCCAGCCTTCCAATACCCCGCCTCCTCCGCCACGAAGGGGTTGTTGGTCATGATCAGGTAATCCATGTTGGCCAGCTTCATCACCTTCGGCAGGTAGTCCTGAAGCTTCTGGGCGGCGAACCAGCGGCGATAGCCGGATAAGTCCCGCTGCCCTGAGTCCAGGCCCAGCTTCTCCAGCGTCGTCAGCACCCCGCGCGTGGACTCGCTCAGCGGCCCGTGGCGGACGAACAGGTGCTCCCACACCAAGTCGGCCTGGGCGGCCTTGGACAGGGACCAGAACTTCTTGTACGTCAGCCCGCGCGGGGCCACCGTGAACAGCTCGGACACCAGATAATGGAAGACCAGCAGCTCGTCGATGCCCCACAGCAGCAGCTTGCCGTGAGAAGGCGGGAATAACTGCGGCATGCGATGCTCTCCTTGCAAGTCCAAAGGTGTGGTTATGCTCGCTTATCGTTCATGCGAGTCGGTAGTGCGGTACAGGCGGTGGTCGTTAATGTAACGCGCGACGGCGTCCGGCACCAGATAGCGGATGGACTGGCCCTCCCGGACGCGGCGGCGGATGTCGGTGGAGGAAATGTCGATCAGCGGCGTGGCCACCAGGCCCTCCCGCAGGCGGTGGAGGTGGCGATCCTCCAGCTTGCCCGCCAGACCGGCCAGGGCCGTCTCCGCCCCACCGTTGCCCGGCCGGGCGGCTACGAGAATGCTCGCCAGCTCCAGCACCTCCCCGACGTGGTGCCAGTGCGGCAGGTCCGCCAGGGAATCCAGCCCGATCAGCCAGTGCAGCTTTTCGCCTGCCCCCACTCGCGGCCGGATGGCCTGGAGCGTCTCCAGCGTGTAGCTGGGGCCGGGGCGATCCAGCTCCAGGTCGCTGACCTCGAACAGCTCATCGCCCGCCACGGCCAGGTGGACCATGGCCAGGCGGTCGGCGGCCGAGGCGCAGGCGGGCGGCTTGTGCGGCGGGGTATTGGCCGGGATGAGCACGACGCGGGAAAAGCCCAGCTTCTCCGCCACGGCGCGGGCGACGATCAGGTGCCCGTGATGCACCGGGTCGAACGTCCCGCCGAATAAACACACGCCGCTGGCCATAATCGCGTTACCCTCAAACCATTCCATAACTTCTCAAACGGCGGGGGGCAAGCTTCCAGAACAGCAGAGCAGGAGAAAGTAGAGCAGGAGACCCTCCTTCGCTCGTCCTCGCAGGACAAGGTCCTGCGAAGCTCGCCTTCGGCGAGCGAAGCAGGATGGGAGCGGGTGGATTCGAACCACCGAAGGCTGAGCCGGCAGATTTACAGTCTGCTCCCTTTGGCCACTCGGGCACACTCCCGGCGTTCCCCGGAAAGCCTACGCCGCGGCGGCAATTCCGTCAAGCGCCGTCACCGGCCGGGCGCCGGCGCGCGGGACCTTGACAGCCCAGGCCGTTATCCGTTATAAGCCGTCGCCCGCCATGCGAGCCGTCTACGCCAAAACACTCAAGAGCAAGATGGATGCCGACAGTTTCACGAAGCTTTCGGCCATCCGCAACGACCGGCTCCACGCCTTCGTGGCCGACGCGGTCAAGCTCTGCCGGCCACGGACAGTGACGGTCTTCGGCGACGACCCGGCCGACATCGCCGCCACCCGCCGCGGGGCGATCGAAAACGGCGAGGAAATTGCCCTGACGATCGAAGGGCACACCGTCCACTTCGACAGCTACCCCGGCGACCAGGGCCGCGATAAGGAAGTCACCAAGTACCTCGTCCCAGCCGAGGAGCCGCTCAGCAAGAACCTCAACCAGATTGATCGCCTGGAGGGCCTGACCGAGGTGCGCGGCCTGCTGGCGGTGGCGATGAAGGGCCGGGCGATGCTCGTGCGGTTCTTCTGCCTGGGGCCGACGAACTCGGCCTTCGCCATCCCCTGCGTGCAGATCACCGACTCCTACTACGTCGCCCACAGCGAGGACCTGCTCTATCGGCCGGGGTACGAGGAATTCCGCCGGCTGGGACCCAAGGGTGAGTTCTTCCGCTTCCTGCATTCATCCGGCAAGCTCACGGAAACTAAAGTCAGCGCCGAGATGGACAAGAAGCGCATCTACATCGATTACACGCAGGACCAAATCTACAGCGTCAACACGCAGTACGCAGGCAACACCGTGGGTCTCAAGAAGCTGGCCCTGCGCCTGGCCATCCGCAAGGCCGACCGGGAAGGCTGGCTGGCCGAGCACATGTTCCTGATGGGCGTGCACGGGCCCAAAAATCGCGTGACCTACTTCGCCGGCGCCTTCCCCAGCGCCTGCGGCAAGACCTCCACGGCCATGCTGCCGGGCGAGACGATCGTCGGCGACGACCTGGCCTATTTCCGTCCGGTTGGCGGGGTGGCCCGGGCGGTCAACGTCGAGGTGGGCATCTTCGGCATCATCTCCGACGTCAACGCCAAGGACGATCCGCTGATCCACAAGGTGCTCACCGGTCCCGGGGAGGTGATCTTTTCCAACGTGCTGGTCAAGGACGACAAGCCCTACTGGTACGGCATGGGCGAGCCGTTCCCCTCCGAGGGCGTCAACGCCGCCGGCCGCTGGCACGTGGGCAAGATCGACCAGTTCGGTAACGAGATTCCCCCCGCCAACAAGGGCAACGCCCGCTACACCATCTCGCTGCGGGCGCTGGCCAACCTGGACGCCGAGCTGGACAACCCCTCCGGCGTGCCCGTCGGCGGGATCATCTACGGCGGGCGCGACAGCGACACGTCCGTGCCCGTCCAGCAGAGCTTCGACTGGGCGCACGGCATCATCGCCTACGGGGCCTCGCTGGAGAGCGAGACCACGGCCGCCACGCTGGGGGCCACCGGCGTCCGCACGTTCAACCTGATGAGTAACCTGGACTTCCTGGCCATCCCGCTGGGCAAGTACATCCGCAACAACCTGGACTTCGCCAAGGCCCTGGCCGCCCCGCCGGCGGTGTTCTTCGTGAACTACTTCCAGAAGGACGCCGACGGAAAATTTCTCACCGACCGGCTGGACAAGGCCGTGTGGATGAAGTGGATGGAGCTTCGCGTCCACGGCGACGCCCAGGCCATCGCCGCCCCCACCGGGCGGATCCCGCATTACGAAGACCTCCAGCGGCTGTTCCGAGCCGTGCTGAACAAGGACTATGGCCGCGAAGACTACGTCAAACAATTCACCATCCGCATCCCGGAGAACCTGGCCAAGATCGACCGCATCGAGCGGATCTACCGCCAGGACGTCAGCGACACCCCGCCGATCGTCCTGGACGTCCTAGCCGCTCAGCGCCGCCGGCTGGAAGACCTCCGCACCACCAAGGGTGATTACGTCTCGCCGCTGGACCTCTAACGGACGCCTTGCCCGAGGGCGTTTGGCTTGCCGATTTATTCCTCATGCGGTATCGTGCGCGGCAGTCGCACGCAGGCCGGAGTGGCGGAACTGGCAGACGCGCAGGATTCAAAATCCTGTCAGGTTCACCCCTGGTGAGGGTTCGACTCCCTCCTCCGGCATCCTGCTTCGTCCCGGCGCGCCGGGACTTCGCAGGACTACGTCCCCTAAGGCAGGGCAAGGGCGGGCCGAGACGACTTGCCTTGGTTCCGGTGGAAAGAATATGATTAATAAGGAAACCGCACAGGAGTATTAGGCCGTGGTGTGCCGTCAACGCAAAGCGAGGCTGCTGGGCTTAGGCCTGGATCAAGACGACCAGACCGTTCGCGTCACGCGGGGCAAGAACTTCCATCTGGTGGGCGGTTCGCGCGACACGCACCGCTCCATGCAGGAGAAGTGCATCAAGTTCAACGAGAAGCTCTCCGCCCGCGGCAAGGAGCTGGAGGACCTGGAGCACCAGGAATTCCTGGACCTGGCCGCCGAGTGCCGGATGAACGTCCTGCGCGGCCGACGGGAAAACGCCGGCGACGAAAAAGGTTGATTTTTCCCCTTGCCTGCCCCGCCGGCAGGTTGAGATAATATAGGTGTCACATCGTGCGTATCTGGACAGGAGGTCCAGCGAGGACAAAAGGAGTAGCATTTCCGCCGAGTCGGGTTCCCGACGAAGGCAGTGGCCGTTGCTGTAATGTTGCATAGGCCGCGGAGGCTTCCGACGGAGGTCCGTTCATGCGGGCATTCCGGCCTAGTCACTTCGCGCAAGACGAGGACTACGACGAAGACGCCGATAGGGCCAAGCAGGACAATCTTCGAGTCTACGCGCAGCGCGCTCAGGAAGGGTTGCCGCTTTTTGGCAGTATCGTCCCCCAACTGAGCCACCCGGTAGTCAAGAGGGTCGTCGCCGGCGGTTGATGTCCGGCGTACCGTTGCGGTTGTAAGGCTGTCGATGTGCCTGTTGTCCGGCGTGTCGTACGACGACGAGCTCGTGTCGCCGTTGATGGAAGGCGTACCGGGAGGGCGCCGGTATCTCCATTTGGGGGCTTGTTTTTTTAACCGTTCCTGCCCGCTGTTTTTGACCCTCTCGCCCCGCCGCCGCGGCCGGTCTTGGCGGCCGGCGGCCTTACCTGGGATAGTCCGGCCCGCAGACGTATAATCGCCGCCGTGGCCGAACATGACCCTATTCCCGATTCGCCCTCCAGCGGCCCCGCCGTCGAGCTGCCGCCTGCCCCGCGGCTGAGGCAGCGGCCTGACGGGGCGATGATTCTGGCCGCCGCCGCTAAGATCAACCTGAACCTGCTTGTCGGCCCGCGGCGGCAGGACGGCTACCACCCCATCGATTCCTTCGTGACCCGGATCACGCTCTACGACGAGGTGGCGATTGTGCCGCGGCGCGACGGGCGGATCGTCCTGCGATGCACCGGTGCCGACTGCGGCCGGGCGGAGCAGAACGTCGCCTTCCGTGCCGCCAGCCTGCTGGCCGAGGGGCGAAGCTCGCCGGGGGCAACCATCGAACTGACCAAGCGCATCCCACCCGGCAGCGGGCTGGGGGGCGGATCCGCCGACGCCGTGGCCGTACTGGCCGGCCTCAACGACCTGTGGGGGCTGGGCCTGGCGGCCGATCGCCTCGCCGAGCTGGCCGGGCGGCTGGGCAGCGATGTGCCGTTCTTCCTGGGACCGCCCGCGGCACGCCTGACGGGCCGCGGAGAAATTATCCAGCCCCTGGCCGTGCACGCATTCTGCGCCGTGCTGTACCTGCCGAGCTTCTCCTGCTTCACGGCGGAGGTGTACCGCGAGTATGACCGCCTGCCCCGCACGCCCCAGCCGCAGCTTGATCCCGCTATCCTAGCCGGCCCGCCGTCGCGATGGCGGGGCTTGTTGCGCAACGATCTGCTGGCCGCCGCCGGCCAAGTGGCCAAGGAGCTTGCCGCCGCGCACGATCGGCTGAGCCGCGCGCTGCCCGTGCCCGTCTGCCTGACCGGCAGCGGCAGCGCGCTATTCGCCCTGTGTGACGACTTGGCCGAGGCCCGGGCCGTCCTGAGCGCCGTGCCACAGGATCTCCACGGTGCCTGCCGGATCGTCGTCCGCAACGACTGGTAACCCCGCCGCGCGGCGGGGAAAATGGGATACGACCATGATCAGCTGCCCCAATTGCCGCAAGCCGTTGGCCCGCCAGCGAACCCCGATAGGCGTGCGGTACGTCTGCCGGGGCTGCGGCGGCCAATCGGTATCCCTGGCGGTGTTGCGGCGGGATTGCCGGGCATCGTTCCTTCGCCGGCTGTGGCTGGCGGCCAGGGGCGACGAGCCGCCACACGGCCGGCCCTGCCCGCATTGCGCCCATCCGATGGCGGCGGTAAGCTACGACATCCCGGCCGGCCAGGCCCCCTTGACGCTGGAGGTGTGCACGCGCTGCCAGATGGTGTGGTTCGACGCCCAGGAGCGTGAACGCATCCCGGCCAAGCCCTCGCCGCAGGCCGCGGCCCTCCCCGGCCAGATGGATCCCAGCCTTTCCCCCCAGGCCCGCCAGGCCATCGCCGCGTTCGAACTCAGCCAACGCCCATCGCCACTGACAATCATTGACGATGAAGATGGGCCGGACGCCAACTGGCAATACCTCCCGGCCATCCTCGGCCTGCCGGTGGAAGGCGAGGTGCCGGATCTGGACGCACGCCCGTGGGCGACCTGGACGATCTCGGCGCTGCTGATCATCATGACACTGATTCCGTTTTTGGCCAGCAGCGGCCTCAACGCCACGACCTGGATTCCGCCAGCCGAAGACGGGGCCGCCCAAGTCCAACCCCTCAACGCCCTGGACAGGGCGGTCCAGCAGTGGGGCTTCATCCCCAAGGAGTTCTGGCGATACGGTGGGCTGACGTTGCTGACCAGCTTCTTCGTCCACGCCGGGATATTCCACGTGGCGGTCAACGTCTATTTTCTGATGATCTTCGGCGAGCACGTCGAGGTGCTCCTGGGCCGGTGGCGATACCTCCTGCTGCTGGCAGCCGCAACGTTGGCGGGCAACCTGCTCCACGCGGCCCTGGATCCGCACGGCACCGTCCCGTTGGTGGGCGCCAGCGGCGGCATCTGCGGTGTGGTCGCGTACTATGCCTTGGCCTTCCCGCACGCGAAGCTGCGGTTCCTGTGGTGGTGGTGGAGGCTCTACTGGTTCCACATGTCCGCCATCGCGTGGCTGGCGTTTTACGTGGTGCTTCAGTTCATCGGGGCTTGGCAGCAGATGCACGGGACCGGCAGCGTCTCCAGCCTGGCGCACCTGGGCGGCCTGGCGGTAGGGTTGGTGGCGGGACTATGGTCGATGCGGCGGCACCTTATCCCGATTGAGCTAACTGACGCATGACGGCCGCGTCGCGGGCCGAAAGGTCCGGGTATTGCGGATCGCTGCCGACGTCCGGGCGGCGCTTCCAGCTCCGGGCGCACCGTTTGTAGCGGTCGCGGGCGTCCAGCACCTCCACGTCCACCACCTCGCCGGCCGGCAGCGAGGCGCCCCCTTCCATCCGCGCGTAGCCGGCGCCCAGCAGGTCTTCCATCTCCTTCAGATACGTCTGGATCATGCGCTCGACGGCGTCTTTGCCCGCGGCCACGTGAAAAACGACCTCGGCGTCCAGCGGATTCTTCACGCCGGCGTTTCGCAGGGCCTCCAGCTTCACCAGTCCGGCCCCGCGAAGGTCCAGCAGGCGGTCCCACACCCAGGCCGGCCCGGCCTGGAGGACGTCGCCGGCGAAGCTAGTCAGGTCCACCGCCTCCGGCCGAAGCTCCTCGGCCATGCGAAGCATCTCGGCGTCCACCTCCGGCAGGCAGGCCAGGTGCACGCTGTCGGGTTCCTGGGGCGGGCGGAACGGAATGTGCTCCCAGGCCTCCTCGGCCGTGTGGGGCAGGATCGGCGCCAGCAGCTTCACGAGCGCCACAAGCATCTCGTGCAGGACGGTCTGCGTGGCCATGCGGCGCGGCGAGTGCGACGATTCGCAGTAGAGGCGGTCCTTGACGGCGGACATGTAGATGCTGGAAGCCTGCACTGTGCAGAACTCGTGGATCCGGCGCGTGGCCTTGTGGAATTCGTAGCGGTCGTAGGCCTCGCGCACGTCGCGGATGAGCAGGTGCGTCTGCATCTTCATCCACAGGTCCACCGAGTGCGCCGTCGGCTGGACGAGGTGGTGGCCGGGGTCGAAGTCGTGGCAGGCGCCCATGCAATACCGCAGCGTGTTGCGGATTTTGCGGTAGGCGTCGTCGGCCTGGGCGATGAGGCCCTCGCCGCAGCGGATGTCCTCGGGATAATTCTGCCAGGCCAGCCACAGGCGAAGGATGTCGGCGCCGCGCTTGTTCATCTGGTCCGCGACGTTCATCACGTTGCCCAGCGACTTGCTCATCTTGGTCCGGCCCTGCTCATCGACGATGTAGCCGTGCGTCACCAGCGCCCGGTAAGGGACCTTGCCGGCGGCGCCCAGGGCCAACAGCAGCGACACCTGGAACCAGCCGCGATGCTGGTCGCTGCCTTCCAGGTACATGTCCGCCGGCGACCCGGAGGCGAGATTCTTGGCCCCGGCGGCGGCGAACCAACTGGAGCCGGACTCGAACCACACGTCGAAGGTATCGCGGCCTGCGGTCAGCTCCTCGATCGCAAAGGCCGCCGGCTCGCGCAGGCGGCGGTCGGCGGACGGCTTGTAGCCGGCCAGCAGTTCCGCCGGGGAGTGCTTGTACCAGGCGTCGGAGCCTTCCTTGGCGATTACGGCCGCGACGGCGCGGATGCTGGAAGGCGTCAGCAGCGGTTGGCCGGCGCGGTTGTAGAAGGCCGGTATCGGCAGCCCCCAGGCCCGCTGGCGCGAGATGCACCAGTCCGGCCGGCTCTCCAGCATGCCGGCCATGCGGTTGCGGCCCCAGGCGGGGATGAACTCCACGCCGCCCTTGCCGGCCTCCCGGCGGCAGATCTCCATGGCCCCCTCGCGCAGCGACTTTTTCGCACCGGAGCCCTTGGCCATCGGGCGGTCCACGGCGACGAACCACTGCTCAGTGGCGCGGAAGATGGTCGGCGTCTTGGAGCGCCAGTCGTGGGGGTAGGAGTGCGTCACGGTCTGTTCGGCCACCAGCGTGCCGTGCTGGCGGAGGTGCGCGACGATCTCCGCGTTGGCCTGCCAGACGCCCTTGCCCGTCAGCCAGGCCGGGACGGAATCGTCGAACATGCCATCTTCGCGCACGGGGCAGTAGATGTCCAGCCCGCACTTCAGGCCCGTGCCGTAATCCTCCAGCCCGTGGCCGGGGGCGGTGTGGACCAAACCCGTGCCGTCCTCCAGCGTGACGTACTCAGCCGGGACGACCGGGCAGGTCTTGCCGTCGAGAATCGGGTGGCGGTACGTCAGCTTGGCGGCGATCAGCTCGGCGCCGGTGAGCTTGCCGACGACCTTGTGGCTCTTCAGCCAGCCCGGCCGGGCGGCGTGAATGGCGCCGACGACCGCCTCCAGGCGCTCCTCGGCCAGGACAACCGTGACGGGGCCGTCGGCCGTGTCGGCGTGGACGGCGGCGTAGGCGTACTCCGGGTGCACGGCCACGGCCAGGTTGGCCGGCAGCGTCCACGGCGTGGTGGTCCAAACCAGCAGGTACACCTCCTCGCCCTTTTCGTGCGGCACGGCCGCGGCGCAGGCGTCGCTGACCGCCAGGGCCACCGTGATGCTCGGGTCGGTGCGGTCCTGGTATTCCAGCTCCGCCTCGGCCAGGGCCGTGCGGTTCTCAATGGACCAATGCACCGGCCGAAGCTGCTTGTAGACCAAGTCCTGCTCCACCAGGCGGGCGAAGACCTCCAGCACGGCGGCCTCGTACGCCGGGTCCATCGTGGCATAGCGGTTCTCGAAATCGCCCATCACGGCCAGGCGGCGGAATTGCTCGCTCTGGAGCGGGATGAACTTCCCGGCCACGGCGGCGCACCGCTTGCGGAGGTCGGTGACGGGCAGCCCATCGGCCTTGGCGCCCAGCTCGTCGGTCACTTTCTGCTCGATGGGCAGGCCGTGGCAATCGTAGCCGGGCACGAACGGGGCGTCGAAGCCGGTCATGTTCTTGACGCGGACGACGATGTCCTTCAGCACCTTGTTCAAGGCCGTGCCCATGTGGACCGGGCCGTTGGCGTACGGCGGGCCGTCGTGCAGGATGAACCGCGGGGCGCCCTTGCGGGCGGCGCGAATCTGCTGGTACAGCTTGCGGGCCGCCCAGCGGGCCTGGATGGCCGGCTCCTTGGCCACCAGATTGGCCTTCATGTCGAAGGAGGTCTGGGGAAGGTTCAGGGTATCTTTGTAATCGCTCTTGCCTTCGCTCATGATGACTTCACGTGCCGACGCTAACGCCGGGCGGCAGATGGGCCTCGACAAAGGCCACCAGTTCCTTGAAATTCCTCAGCTTCCAGGCGTCCAAGACCAGCTTGGCGCCCCCTTGCAGGCCCAGGACCAATATCCCCTTGGACGCCAGAAGCGCGGCATCCACCGACGTCACCGTCGCCCAGAGGTGCTTGGCGCCGCCTTCGTAGCCCAGGCCTTCGCCGTCGGCGACCAGGACGCGACGCAGCATCACGACGGCCCAGACGACCAGCGCCAAGCCGATGGGAACCAGGACAAACGGGCCGTAGTGGTTGAGCACGTACTTGGCGTAATCATTGATATTGTAGGGATGGGGATAGGGATACTTATTGGCGACATAAGCGTCGTAGCCCATCCACAGGCCCAGGCCCAGCGCCATGGCGGCGCCGATGAGCACTCGGACGGCGGGGTCCTTGGCGGCTGGACAGATGACGCGGCCGGCGGCGGATTGTTCGGCATCGTTCATGGACGGTCGTCTCCCGTGGTTGGCAGATACCGCGGCAAGGTTACTTCATCCGGTCCGGCCTGCCAAGCGGTTTGTGCGGCATTCCAGGCCTGCTGGGCCGCCGGAGGGAATCCGCCGGGGCAAATGCCGTTGACAATCGCGGCCCGCGGCCTTAAAGTGCTTTGCTCCGCCGGTCAGGAGGAAACGGCATGCCGGACTCCCTCGGCGGTGCAACGCAAACCAAAGCCATCAACCCTCAAGACAAGGAGTATAGGACCATGGCAGTAAAGGTGGCCATCAACGGGTTTGGGCGCGTCGGGCGGCTGGTGTATCGCGTTATGACGCAGGAGCCGGAAAAGTTCGACGTCGTCGCCATCAACGATATGTTCAACGCCGACATGCTCGGCTACATGCTGAAGTACGACTCCACCCAGGGCCGGTTCCCCGGCAAGGTCGTCGTCAAGCAGGACGCCCTCGTCGTCAACGGCAAGGAAGTGCCCATCCTGAACGAAAAAGACCCCTCTAAGCTGCCCTGGGGCAAGCTGGGCGTGGACGTGGCGGTGGAGTCCACCGGCCGATTCACCAGCCGCGCCTCCGAGAAGGGCGCAGGCTACGACAGCCACCTGACCGCCGGCGCCAAGCGCGTGCTGCTGAGCGCCCCGGCCAAGGACAAGCCCGACGCCACGATCGTGCTCGGCGTCAACGACGAAACCCTCACCGCCGCCATGAAGTGCATCTCCAACGCCTCCTGCACGACCAACTCGCTGGCGCCGGCCTGCAAGGTGCTCCACGAGAAGATCGGCATCGTCAAGGGGTTGATGACCACCATACACGCCTACACCAACGACCAGGCCATCCTGGACATGCCCTACAAGGATAAGCGCCGAGGCCGGGCAGCCGCGATCAACACCATCCCCTCCACCACCGGCGCCGCCAAGGCCCTGGGCGAAGTGATCCCGGCCCTGAAGGGCAAGTTGCACGGCTACGCCCTCCGCGTGCCGGTGCCCACCGGCTCGATCACGGACCTGACCCTCCTGGTCGCCAAGAAGACCAGCGTGGAGGAGATCAATGAGGTCATGCGCGCCGCGGCCGAGGGACCCATGAAGGGCATCATCGAGTTCGTCACCGACCCGATCGTCTCCACCGACGTCATCGGCAATCCGCACAGCTCGATCTTCGACTCCACCAACACCATCGTGCTGGACGGCGACATGGTGAAGGTCACCATGTGGTACGACAACGAGTGGGGCTATAGCTGCCGCACCGCCGATCTCATCGAGCGGATTGCCAAGCTTTAGACCGCACCCCGGCCACGAGCCGGACCTGACCTGACCAACTTCAGGGCCCGCCCATCGCGGCGGGCCCTTTGCTTTCCGCCGCCTTCGGCATCGGCCGCGGCGGTCTTGCGAATTCCAGGCCTTGACCGTATGATTTTTTGTTCCCTTTCAGGAAGGATTGAATTCATGGCTACCAAGACGGTTGCGGACATCGACGTGAAGGGCAAGACGGTCCTGATGCGCGTGGACTTCAACGTGCCGGTCAAGGACGGCAAGGTGACCAACGATCGCCGGATCGTCCAGGCCACCCCGACGATCCAGGCCGTGCTGAAAGGTGGCGCCAAGCTGGTGCTGATGAGCCATCTGGGCCGCCCGGCCGGCAAGGGTTTTGAGAAGGAATTCTCCATCCGGCCCGCTGCCGACCGCCTGGCCAAGCTGCTGGGCAAGCCCGTCAAGGTCGGCCCGCCGGAAGTCGTCGGCCCGGCGGCCAAGAAGCTGGTCGCGGCCATGAAACCGGGTGAGGTCGTCCTGCTGGAAAACGTCCGCTTTGCGGCCGGGGAGACCATGGCCGACAACGCCAAGAAGAACCCCGACAAGAAGCTCACGGCCGAGCAGCAGAAGGTGCTGGACGATTTCGTGGCCGGCCTGGCCGAGCTGGGCGACGTGTACGTCAACGACGCCTTCGGCACCTGCCACCGCAAGCACGCCAGCATGTACGGCCTGGCCCAGGCGATCCGCGCCAAGGGCGGACCGGCCGTCGCGGGCTTCCTGGTCGAGAAGGAAATCAAGTACCTCCACGAGGCCGTCGCCAACCCCCGCCGGCCGTTCGTCGCCATCCTGGGCGGCGCGAAGGTCAGCGACAAGATCAAGCTCATCTCCAACCTGCTCGCTAAGGTGGACCGCATCCTCATCGGCGGGGCGATGGCCTACACACTGCTGAAGGCTCGCGGCGCCGGGGTCGGCAAGAGCCTCATCGAGGCTGACCAGGTGGCGGAAATGACCAAGCTGCTGGCCTCCGCCGGCGGGAAGATTATGCTGCCGGTGGACCACGTGGCCACCGACGACTTCAAGGCCGGTAAGCCCGTCGCCGTGCCAGACGTGAACATCCCCGACAACCTGCTGGGCATGGACATCGGGCCAAAGACGATTCAGGCCTTCGGCGCCGAGATCGCCAAGGCTAAGACAATCGTGTGGAACGGGCCGATGGGTGTGTTCGAGCGGCCGGAATACGCCGCCGGCACGAAGGCCATCGCCCAGGCTGTCGCCAAGGCGACGGCGGCCGGGGCCGTCAGCGTCATCGGCGGCGGCGACTCCGCGGCGGCCGTCGAGGAAATGGGCCTGGACGACCAAATGACCCATATCTCCACCGGCGGCGGCGCGAGCCTAGAATACCTGGAAGGCCGCTCCATGCCGCCGCTGGAAGTGCTGGACCAAAAGTAATCGCGCAGCCATGGCAAAGGCGAAAAAAGTCAAACGCGGAAATCCCTGGACGCAACTGCCCGGCGGGGCGCTGATCGCGCCGTCGCTGCTGGCCTCCAACTTCGCGCACGTCGGGCAGGACATCGCCCAAGCCGTCGCCGGCGGGGCCGACGTGCTGCACGTGGACATCATGGATGGGCATTTCGTGCCCAACTTGTCCATGGGGCCGGGATTCGTCAAATCAATCCGCAAGGCCACCGACATGCCCCTGGACGTGCACCTGATGGTGTCCGACCCGGGGTACTTCCTGGAGCGGTTCGCCGGGGCCGGGGCCGACAGCATCACGTTCCACATCGAGGCCACCAACACCCCCGCCAAGCTCATCGACCGCCTGCGGCAGCTGGGCCTGGGGGCCGGCATCACGCTGAAACCGGGTACGGCGGTCGATACCCTTCGCGACGTCCTGGCGGCCGTGGACATGGTGCTGGTGATGACCGTCGAGCCCGGCTACGGCGGCCAGGAATTCATGCACGACATGCTGGATAAAATCCGGGCGCTGCGCGGTATGCTTCAATCGCACCAGCGCATCGAGGTGGACGGCGGCATCAACCCCGCCACCGCGGCGATGTGCCGCCAGTGCGGCGCGGGCGTCTTTGTGGCCGGAGAGAACATCTTCGGCGCCCCCGACATCCCCGCGGCCGTGCGGGCGCTGAGAAAAGCCGTCAGCAGCCCCGACGACGAATAATCATGGCGAAAAACGAAAAGTAAACCTCCGGCCCCTACAACTTCATGAAAAAAGCCGTCGGCGGACCCGGCGGCGAATAAGCCATGGCGGAAAACGAAAAAGAAACCTCCAGCCCCTACGACCCCTCGGCCTTCGAGGGCCCGGCGTTTCGCAAGAAGCGCGAGGTGCCCGACGGCCTGTGGATGCGCTGCCCGGCTTGCGAAGGCATGCTCTACCGCAAGACGGTGGCGGAAAATCTCCACGTCTGCCCGCAGTGCCAGCACCACTTCCGCATGGGCGCCCGCGAGCGGATCCGCCAGATGGTGGACCCCGACAGCTTCGAGGAGCTGTTCGCCGACATCGCCCCGGCCGACCCGCTCCAATTTAAGTGGGCCGGCAAGACGCTGGCCGACCGCATCCGCGCCGAGCAGGCCAAGACCGGCAACGTCGAAGCCGTGCTCACCGGCGTGGCCTACATCAAGGGCCGGCGCGTCGCCCTGGCCGTCATGGACGGCGACTGGCTGATGGGCTCGCTGGGCTCGGTGGTCGGCGAGAAAATCACCCTGCTGATCGAGCACGCCACGGCGTCGAGCCTGCCGCTGCTGATCGTCTGCATGTCCGGCGGGGCCCGAATGCACGAGGGGGCACTGAGCCTGATGCAGATGGCCAAGACCTCCGCCGCCCTGGCCAAGTTCGACCAGGCCGGGGGGCTCTACATCGCCGTGCTGGTGGACCCCACCACCGGCGGCACGACGGCCAGCTTCGCCATGCTGGCCGACATCGCCGTAGCCGAGCCGGGCGCGCTGATCGGCTTCGCCGGCGAGCGGGTAATCGCCAACACGATCAAGGCCGAGCTGCCGCCGGGGTTCCAGAGGGCGGAGTTCCTGCTGGAGCACGGCTTCATCGACCTGATCGTGCCTCGCAAGGACCTCCGCAGCGAGCTGGCCCGCCTGATCGACTACTGCGCGGCGTAGCGCGTCGCTTCTAACCTGGCCCGGCCTTCCCCACGCCTCGGCAGCCGCGACGGTGTCATTGTCATTGGCTGGGGCCGGAGCTTCCCTGACCACCGGAGGGCGGCTGGGGCAGCCCCGCGGCGGGCGGAGCGACGGGCGGCGGCTGTTGCGAGCCACCAGGACCCTGCGGCTGGGCCGCCTGGCGACCTCTGCCTCGGCCGCGACGGCCACGACGGCGGCGCTTCTTCTTGGGCTGCCCCGCCCCGGCCTCGCCTGGGGCGCCTCCCTGGGCCGGCAGGGCCGGAGTCGCGCCGGCGGGGGCGGCCGGGACGGCCCCGGCATGCCTGGCCGCCGCGGGAACCTTGGAGATGTCCACGGTGGCCGCGGGATGCTGGGGACCGACAGGCGTGGTGGGATGCTCCCAGGCCACCTCGGCGCCGCGATTGTTCGTGCAGGTGATTTTCACCTCATCGCCACGCAATAGCCCGTCGGCCTCGACGACGATCGTTTTGCCGCTTTCGTCCTCCAGGTGTCCCAATTGCCGCCGGCGGTAATTGCACAGGTGATGCGCCACCGGCGGGGCGACGGTGAGCTTGATGTGTGCGATGGCCTCGACGTGGCACAGCCGCTGCAAAAGCCGCATGATCTCCAGCGACAGCGATTCCTCGCTCTTGATGTGGCCGGTGCCGTTGCAGGCGGGGCACAGCACGCTGACGCTGTCCTTCAGCGAGGGGCGCATCCGCTGGCGGGTCATCTCGACAATGCCGAAGAGGCTGATCCGCTGCATCTTGATCTTGGCGCGGTCGTCCTTCGTCGCGTCGCGCAGGGCTTTTTCGACCGCCCGCTGGTTCTTTTCCTCGCGCATGTCGATGAAGTCGATGATGATCACGCCGCCGAGGTCCCGCAGGCGGAGCTGGCGGGCGATTTCCTCAGCCGCCTGAATGTTGATCTGCGTCGCGGTGGTCTCGGCGTCGCTGTGCTCGCGGAATCGCCCGGAGTTGACGTCGATGGCCACCAGCGCCTCGGTCTGGTCGATGACCAGCGAGCCGCCGGAGGGCATCTCCACGCGGCGGGAGTAGATTCGTTCGATCTCCTCCTCCAGGCCGTAATCGTGGAACAGCCCCTCCTTGCCGACGTACAGCTCGATGACGTGCTTGCCGCGGGGCATGGCCACGTCCAGGAATTCCTTAATCTTCATCGCGTCGGAGGGCCGGTCGCAGATGATGCGGTCGATCTGGATGTTGTACACGTCGCGGACCGTGCGGATGACCAGGTCGGATTCCTGGTAAATCTCCGCCGGGGCCTTGGCGGTCTTGATGCGGTTCTTGACCGACTTCCACAACCGCAGCAGGTAGTTCAGGTCCCGTTGGAGGTCGCGCTTGGAGTGGTTCAGCCCGGCGGTGCGGACGATGAAGCCCATGTCGGGCGGCAGGCTCAGGCCGGCCAGCGCCTCGCGGGCCTTGTCGCGGGCCTGTTCGTCCTCGATCCGGCGCGACACGCCCAGGCGGCTCATGCCCGGCATCATCACCAGGTACCGGCCGGGAATGGACAGGTATGTCGTCAGCGTCGGGCCCTTGGTGCCGATGCCCTCCTTGGTCATCTGCACGATGACCTCCTGCCCGCGGCGCAGGCATTCCTGGATGGGCGGGCGGTCGCGGTGCCGCTGGCGGCGCCCGACGGGCTCGGTGGGGGCCTTGCCCTTGGGGAAATACTGGGGGTGCAGGTCGGAGATGTGGAGGAAGCCGTTCTTGCCCATCCCGAAATCGACGAAGGCGGCCTGGATCGCCGGTTCCAGGTTGGTAATGCGGCCCTTGTAGATGTTGCCCACGCGGCTGGCGCTGCTGGTCCGCTCGACGTAGAGCTCCTCCAGCTTGCCGTCGCCGACGACCGCGATGCGGCACTCCACACCTTCCACCGTGTTAATCAGCATTTGTTTCTGCATAAAAGTTCACCGTCATTCCGTTTCGGCTCGATCGTCGCGGCCTTGGGGAGGTTGCGGCGGCGAGCCTTCATTGTGTTGACTGGGCTCAGCCCGGTCATCCGTAGCATAATTCACGGCCGTACGCACGACATCAGCCAATTTCACGCGCTCATCCAGCCCCACCAACTTCAGGACGTCCCCACATCGCGGCCAGGCGTCCCCCGCCGGCACAGCCGACCATCGCAGCAAACTCCCCTCAAGCCTCAGGTCCGCGATCATCGGCTTGACGTCGAAAATTCTCGTCGTCGCCGCCTCGCCCCGCCGGCGGCCCTTGGGAGGGGTCCATCGCTCCACCGGCCAGGTCGGCTCAGCGGCCAGCACCGCCAGGCGATCCCGCACGCCGCCGAGTTCCGCCTCGCCCAGGGCCAACTCATATCCAATGCACAGTGGCCGGGGGTAGCCGCGGGATTCCAGCGGCTCGGCGCGGAGGAATCGCACCCCTTCCGGCACCTGCGCCGCCAGGGCGGCCAGGAGGTCCGCCGGCTGGACGAGTGAGTCCAGGGACATCACCAGCAACTCGTCGCGGCTGGAGACGCCGACGGGGCGTGGAGCGGCCAGGGAGAGGATCGGATGCGGATTGAACCCCTGGGTATACCGCAGCGGCACGGCGGCCCTGGCGGCGGCCAGCTCCAGCGCGTGCACCGTTTCGTGGTGCGAGAGGAACCGCACATCCCCACTGACGGCGAATCGGACCGCCCATCGTTGTCCAGCACTGCCTGCGATGTCTGTTCCGTCCTGTGCCCGTGCGGACGACCCTGGCCGTAGCGGCCGGCCTCGGCGAGCCCGCTTCATCCGGGCTCTGCGTCGAAGCCCATCGGATCGGCCTGCCGGCAGGGCAGGTCGACGGTGCGAATCCACTAGGGTTCCCGCCTCGGCGGGGCGCCTAGCTGCCGTAGGCCTCCGGCAGGATCCGCCGCGTCTCCACACGGAGATAATTAAGGATTTCCTTGTCGGAATCGAAGTTCATCACCCGCCGGGACACCTGGAGGGCCTGCTCCATCGTGACCGAGCGGATCACTTTTTTGAGGTTCGGAATGCCCGGCGGGGCGCAGGAAAACACGCGCAGCCCCAGGCCAAGCAGCAGCAACGTGAACTGCACGTCGCCGGCCATCTCGCCGCAGCAACTGACCGGCACGTTGAACCGCTGGCCGGTGCGCAGGACCTCCTTCAGCAGCCGCAGCACCGCCGGGTTCGCGGCCGTGAACAGCGAGGCCACCTTCTCGTTGCCGCGGTCCACCGCCAGCGTGTACTGGATGAGGTCATTGGTGCCGATCGAGAAGAAGTCCACCTCCTGGGCGAACGCCTCGCACTGAATCGCCGCCGAGGGCGTTTCCACCATCATGCCGGTGGGCATGTCGTTGCGGTGCTCGACGCCTTCTTCCTCCAGGTCCTCGATGACGTCGCTGACGATGCTCTTGGCCTGGCGCAGCTCGCCGATGGTGGTGATCAGCGGAAAGAGGATGGAGGCTTGCGAATCGACGCACGCCCGCAGGATCGCGCGGATCTGGGTCTTGAACATCGGCAGGTGCTGGAGGCAGAAGCGGATGCTGCGGCAGCCCAGGAAGGGGTTGCGTTCGGGGGTGCGGGCGCGGCTCTGGGTGTACTTGTCGGCGCCGAGGTCTAGCGTGCGGATGACGATCGGGCGGTTGCGGCACACTTCCACCACCTGGCGGTAGGCGCGGTAGTGGTCTTCCTCGGTCGGCTCGGTGTCGCCGGACAGGTACAGGAACTCGGTGCGGTACAGGCCGATGCCCGACCCGCCCTTGTCCAGCACGGCGGCGGCCTCGGAGGGGAACTCGATGTTGCCCAACAGCGTGATCTCGTGGCCGTCCTTGGTGATGGCCGGCAGGTCGCGCAGGGCGTCCAGGCTGTGGATGAACTCCACCTGCTGGCGGGAATACTGCTCGTATTCCTCGACGGTCCGCTCGTCGGGATCGACGATGACCACGCCGCGGTGGCCGTCGATGATGACCATGTCGCCGCCGGCCACGTCGGAGGTGACGTCGTTGAGCCCCACCACGGCCGGGATGCCCAGCGCCCGGGCGACGATGGCCGTGTGGCTGGTCTGCCCGCCGGCGTCGATGGCCAGCCCCAGCACGTGCTCGCGGTCCATGCCGGCCGTCTGGCTGGGCGTCAGGTCGTGGGCCAGCACGACCACCTCGCGCCGCAGGTGCGCCAGCGACTGGTGCCGCTGGCCGACGAGGTTCCGCAGCAGTCGCCGCTCGATGTCGTAGACGTCCTTGACGCGGTCGGCCAGGTACTTGGGCATGGCCAGGAATTCCTTGGCGTAGCCCCGCAGCACCGTGGCCACGGCGTACTCGGCGGTCACGTGGCCGCCCAGGATGGTGTCGGAAAATTTCTTCGTGAGCACCTTGTCGTCCAGCAGCCCCAGGTGGAAGTCGAAGATGCTGGCCGTCTCCTTGCCGATCTGGTCGGCCGTGCGCTTGCGGAGGTCCTGGACTTCCTTTTTGCTCAGCGCAATGGCCTTGCGGAGCCGCGACAGCTCCGCCTGGGCGTGGTCCACGGGCACGTGGCGCTCGGGAATGTCAAACTCCTCGGTGTCAAGGATCACCGCCGGAGCGATGGACACCCCCGGAGAGACGCCGATGCCCTTTTTCATCTTCATGGCCGAATATTCCCTGCCGCCCTCGGGGCGGGTAACGTCGATCTTAGGAGCCCTGCTCGTCCATCTCGCCGAACCCGGCGTCGATGAGCTGCTTGATCGCGACGGCGGCCTTATCGGCGTCGTGGCCGTCGATGACCATTTTCAAGACCGTGCCCTGCGTCGCCGCCAGCCGCATGACGGACATAATGCTCTTGGCGTCCACGGTCAGCACGCCGTTGGAAATCTCGATCTTGCTGCCGAAGCGGTTGGCCAGCTCGACCAGTTGCATGGCGGGACGCGCATGCAGGCCGTATTTGTTCACCACGGTCACTTCCTGTTCGATGGTCGCCACGTTTTTCGTTCGTCCTGCCGGCGGACCTAAGTTCAAGCCCGCCGTCCCCGGATAGTTTTAGTTCACGTTCTGGTTGCGGCTCTAGCCAAGTTCGTCGGCTTCCTGAATCAGGTCGATGATGGCTTCCTTGGTTTCGCTCTGACGGAGGAACTTGCGGAAGATGTCTCGCTGCACGTGCTTGAAGATCGCCTCCATGGCCTGGAGGTGTTCATCGGGATTATCGGGGCTGGACAGCAGCAGGATGACCGAATAGACGGGCTTGGCGTCCAGGGCGGAAAAGTCGATGCCCCGGCTGGACCGCCCGATGGTGCCCACGGGGCTCTTGATCCCCGCGACCTTGGCATGGGGCAGCGCGACGCCTTTGCCGATGCCCGTGGTGGCCTTGGACTCCCTGGCCAGGACGGCCTTGGCGACCTCGTGAACGCTCTTGCGGGTGATGGCCCCCGCCGACGCCATCGCCTCGATGAGTTCCGTGATGGCCTCGTCGCGCGAGCGGGCCTTCAGTTCCGGGATAATGGCGTCTTTGACCATGATGTCCGATAGCTTCATGCCTTACTCCTGCCGGAGGTCCCGGGGCGGCCGGGGGGACCGTCCGGTGCTTTAAGTCATCCTCTGTCCGTGCGGCGGTCCCTGGCGATCGCGCACCTTATCCTTATGCCGCCTCAATTGTTCGGTGATTTTATGCAGGCACTGGTCCAGGGCGGCGTACATGTCGTCGTCGCGGTGGCGGGCGACGAACGTCGCCCTTCGCTTGGCCGTGACGACAATCTCCACGGACGACTTTTCCGCCTCTTGATTCAGCGTGACCTCGACCGTCTGAACGCTGTCGTAGAACCGCGGCAGCTTGGCCACCTTGCCTTCCACCTGCTGCCGGATGGCTTCCGTGACCGCCATGTGCGGCGACTTGACCAGAATGTTCACGTCACGATCTCCTTCCCTGGCGCCGGCCACGGTCGGCCTGGCCGGCTTGCGATGGTCCGGGCGCGAACTCCATACGTTTCCGGAAAGCCCTCGGCCGGGCCCCAGCAGCGCACGTCATGACCGGGGTTAGTCCTGTGAGCAAGACGGCTGCCAAGCTGCAAAAAAGGAACTGTTTGGAATCGGTTAAAGACCGCTGGGCCACTGGCCGTCTCCATGCCGGGCAGATTCAGGGCATGGCCCGACAGTTGACGGTAAAGTCTAGCCCTCCCCCCCAGCCGCGTCAAGGGCCGCCCGAACGGCCGTTGACTTGCCCCCCCGCCTCATCGACAATGGCTTTTTGCACAAAGAACACAAAAAGCACAAAGAGCACAGACAGCCGTCCCCGTAGCTCAATTGGATAGAGCGCTTGCCTCCGGAGCAAGAGGTTACAGGTTCGAGTCCTGTCGGGGATATCCACCTTCGCTAAAGCTACGGTGGATTCAGTTGGACTGAAATAAACCGTAGGCTAAAGTCCTGTCGAGGATATCCGTCGCCGGGGACGGACTTACGATCCTATCGTCGGCTGGGAGGGCCGCCAGTGCTTGCGGAAGAAGTCCATGGCCACCTCGGGCCGGCGCTCGTGCCCTATGCCGGGGATGACGCGGTTGGTCACGTTGAAGCCCTGCGAGCGAAGGTAGCGGACGGCGGCTTGGGATTGGAGGCGGATCGCCGCCGGATCGTACTCCCCGTAATAGATCATGATGTCCGTGCCCTTGGCGTCTTGGGAGAACCAGCCGTCCAGGTTAGGCTCGCTGAAGTTGCAGTTGCGGGCCACGACCACGCTGAAGATGTCCGGATGCCTCAGCCCCACCCAATAGGTGGGGAACCCCCCGCCGGAAAAGCCGGTGATCATGATGTTGGCCCGGTCGATGTTGTAACGGTAGGACAGGCGACTGATGATGCTCAGAATGTACCGCTCATCCGCCAACATGCCCATCAGCGGGCCGTCGCCGATCAGCCCGTCGGTGGCGATCAGATTGGGGGCCACGACGATGCACCGATTGACCTCGCCCAGCATTTTCCACTCCCGGATGTGATACTCGGCCACGTCGTAGGGCGGTGTGCCGTGGCACGTGATGATCAGCGGGCAGGGCCGATCGTGGCGATAGGTGCTGGGGACGTACATGTAATAGCTCCGGCCGGTGGTCGGATCGACCTCCAGGAACTCCGAGACGGGCGTGTTCTGGGGCTGCGTGACGGCGCAGCCGGCCAGCAGCGGCAGCACCGCCGCCCACATCAGCGACAACCAGGGGCCCATGGATGGAACTTTGCGGGTGGACATTATGATTCACTACCTCGACCGTCGGGGGTCTACGACTTCCACTAGGCTCTTTCGGCAGAATGAGCTGTCCTAGAATATCCAAGTTTACCACGGCGGCAAGCCCCCACGAGGGATGGATTTCTGCCAAATGCCGTCAAATGCCCTTTACAGCCCAGTGCCCCGCGTTAGAATAGCCGCTCTTTCGGGCCTCTGGGCTTGCCACGGCGTAGCCGAAGGCGAAGCCGGGGGACCCTCGCGAGGTTTGTTCGATGCCCAAGGCCAAAACCAGAAAAGCCGTCGCCAAACGGGTCAAGATAACCGCCCGCGGCAAGGTGATGAGGCACATGCCCGGATCGGGCCACCTCAAGTCGCGCAAGACCCCAGGCCAAATCCGCCGATTCCGCAAGGAAATCCCGCTGACGCTGACGTTCGCCAAGCACGCCAAGCGGCTGCTGGGAATGTAACGGCCGAACCAGGAGATTGCCCTCATGCCACGTGCCCGCAAAGGTGCCGCAAGGCACGCCAAGCACAAAAAGACCATGAAGGCCGTTCGCGGCTACTACGGCGCGACCTCCCGTCGGCAGAAGCTGGCCATCACCGCGATCCTGCGTGCCGGCGCGTTCGCCACCCGCGACCGCCGGAAGCGCAAAAGGGATTTTCGCCGCCTGTGGATCACCCGCCTGTCAGCCGCGTGCCGCCAGCGGGGCTTCCGCTACAGCCAATTCATCCGCGCCCTGGACGACGCCGGCATCACGCTGAACCGCAAGATTCTCAGCCACCTGGCCATCGCGGACCCGGCGGCGTTTGACGCCATCGTAGCCAAGACCGGCCTGGTCGCCGCGACGGTCAAGTCGTAAGGAACATTTCCGGCGGCCCAGCGCACCGCGGGAAGGGCGCCATGAGCTTCCTGCAAGACCTCGAAAAACTCCAAACCCAAGCCAACGCCGAGCTGGCCGGGGCGAACTCGCCCCAGGACCTGGAGGCTTGGCGGATCAAGTACCTGGGGCTGAAGGGCGCCGTCAAGGCCGCCATGCAGCGGCTGAAGGACGTCCCCAAGGCCGACAAGCCCGCCGCCGGCAAGGCCGCCAACGACGTCAAGGACGCCCTCCAGGCCGCCTACGACGCCAAAGCCGCCACCGTGACCGCCGCGGGCGGGGCCGGAGCCGGAGCCGGCGCCAAAAAGGGACCGGCCGCGGACGTCACGCTCCCCGGCCGCCGGCCGCTGATCGGCCACGCCCACATCCTCACCCAGACCATCGACGAGCTGGCCGCCATCTTCGGACGCATGGGCTTCACGATGGTCTATGGGCCGGAGGTGGAGAACGACTGGCACAACTTCGTCGCCCTCAACATTCCGCCCGCGCATATCGCCCGCGACGTGCTGGACAATTTCTACATCAACGAAACCACCATGCTCCGCTCGCAGACCTCCACCGTGCAGATCCGCGCCATGGAAGGCCGCAAGCCCCCCATCCGCATCATCACGGCCGGGCGGGCCTACCGCCCCGACACCGTCGACGCCACGCACATGTTCATGTTCCACCAACTGGAATGCCTGGCCGTGGACGAAGGCATCACCATGGTGGACCTGCGGACGTGCATCGACCAGTTCTGCAAGGCCTACTTCGGCCCGGACGTCAAGACGCGCTTCCAGCCCAGCTTCTTCCCGTTCACCGAACCGTCCGGCGAGGTGGCCCTGTCCTGCCCGTTCTGCCGCGGCGCCGGCTGCACGCTGTGCAAGCAGACCGGCTGGATCGAGCTGGGCGGCTGCGGCATGGTGGACCCCAACGTGCTGACCGCCGTCGGCTACGACAGCGAGAAATACACCGGCTATGCCTTCGGCTTCGGCATCGAGCGCATGGTCATGCGGAAATACCACATCCCCGACATCCGCCTGCTGTTCGAGAACGACGTGCGATTCCTGCACCAATTCTAAAGGCCGGCTGACGGCCTGCTCGACGGCTTTCCCTCCGGCCAGCTCTTGCGTGCAAAGACGTTCCCCGGTTGCTGCGCCACCAAGCCCTTGAGCACCAGCATCGTCATGGCTGAAGCGGCCGGACCGCTTTCGACGCCTGTGGTGCGGACCAGCTCGTCCAGGCTCAGCGGATTGGCGGCCAGGGCATCGAACAGCAGCCGTTCGTGGCCGGCCAGCGCGACCGCCGCGGCCGTCTCCGCCACCGGCAGCGGCGCGGCCATCATCTTCGAGCCGACCTCCCCTAAGTGCTCCAGAATGTCGTCTAAGTCCTGCGCCATGATCGCCCCGTTGCGGATGAGCTGGTTGGCGCCTTGGCTGAGGGGGCTATCCACGCGCCCGGGGACGGCGAAGACGACGCGTCCCTGCTCGGCCGCTTCGTTGGCGGTGATCAGCGAGCCGCTGCGTTGGCCGGCCTCCACCACCAGCACGCCCAGCGACAGGCCAGAGATGATGCGGTTCCGCGTCGGGAAGCTGCCGCCCAGCACCGTCGTCTGCATGGGCAGCTCCGAGAGCAGCGCCCCGCGCCGCTCGGCCAAAATCTGCTCAAAGAGCTTGGCGTTTTCCGGCGGGTAGGTGTGGCACAGGCCGCAGCCCATGATGGCCACCGTTCGGCCGCCGCCGGCCAGAGCGCCGCGGTGGGCGGCCGTGTCGATGCCGCGTGCCCCGCCGCTCGTGATCGTGAAGCCCGCCCGGCCCAGCAATTGCCCGAACCGCTCGGCCTGCTCCAGGCCGTAGTAGGTGCAGCGGCGGCTGCCCACGATGGCCATCGCGATCGCGTCGGCCGGCTCCAGCGTCCCGCGAACGTAGAGCACGGCCGGCGGATCGGGGATGTTGGCCAGGGCGGCCGGGTAGCGGTCATCGGCGCGGCAAAGGATCGTCGCACCGTGCTTTTCCGCGGCCGCCAGCTCGGCGTCCACCTGCTCGTCGCCCACGGCGGCCAGCGCCTCGGCGGTTTTGGGGCCGATGCCGGGGACGCGTTGCCACTGCGCCGACCCTGCGGCGGCGGCCAACTCCACGTCGCCGAAGGCCTCGATTAATCGTTTAAAAAGGACCGCCCCCACCCCGTCGGCCAGGTGAAGTTTCAGGTGCGCCCGCAGCCGTTGGCTTTCGATCATAGTCCTCCGCCCCGATGCGTCCCCGTGAAGCCGCAGGCGGCTAGGCCACTTCGATGCCGGCCGGGGAGGTGATTTCCTGCGTGCTCACCGCCTCGTCGGCCAGGTGCTTGCGGAAGAAGGCGATGGTCCGCGCGGCGTACTGCCGCGGCTCGGTGATGACCGATTGGTTGTGCTTGGCGTCCTGGACGATCCAGAGGTACTTGGGCGACGAGGCCGAGTCGAACAGCAGCTGGGCCTGGTCGGTGCGGATGTAGCTGTCGCGCTGCCCGTGGATGAACAGCACCGGCCGCGGCGGCATATCCCGCAGCGCCTTGCGGACGGATGGAAACTGCCGGTGCACTCGCGGCTGGGCGAAGTGCATCAGCAGCCAGACTAGGAACCGCCAGAAGGCCTCGGGGTGGTTCTCGTACACCAGCCGCACCGTCGCGAAGATGTAGGCCCATCGCTTCATCAGGGTGGCCAGGGTTTCGGCGGTGCTGAAGGCCCCGTCGCAGACGACGGCCTTGACGTTGGGGTCGCTGGCCGCGGCGAGCAGCGCCACCCCCGCCCCGCGCGAAATGCCGAACAGGCCGATCTTGGGGCTGCGGCCCTCGGCCGCCAGGACCGATTGCACGTACGCGCACGCCCCCAGCACGTCGCCGACTTCCTTGTCGCTGGGCCACTGGAGCGGGCGGTAGTCCGGCGTGCAACTGCTGTCCCCGTGGCCGCGGAAATCGAAGGTGAACACGTCGAACCCCGCCTCGATGAGCGGCCGGGCGTAGCGGGCGCAACTGTACATGTCCGACTTGAACTCGTGGCAGAACACGATCGTCCCCTTGCAGGCGTCGCGGCGGGGCGTGACCAGGTGCATGCCGCGCAGCGACACGCCGTCGAAGCTGCGGAAGCGAACGATCTCGCCCTGGACGGGCTGAAAGTCCACCGGGCCCATCGCCAGCGGCGGGTGCGTGTCCACGAAGACGTTCAGGCAGATGCGGACGTACTTGGTCAACAGCAGCACGACGAACAGGATCAGCGACAGGCATGTCAGCCCGATGGCCAGGGCCGCCCAGTTCCGCCCTAGCCACGTGGAGGCCAACATCATCGAG
Organism: Phycisphaerae bacterium; assembly: GCA_049510055.1. GTDB lineage: Bacteria > Planctomycetota > Phycisphaerae > SM23-33 > SM23-33 > JALHTV01. The sequence continues at coordinate 51,030 of JBEKZI010000021.1, forward strand.
AATGGTCCAGTCAGCTCGATCATGTCTTGTGTCCGCCAGACGACCGCTGCCAAGTCCACCGGCCTGCCGGCGGATGGACGATGGTATGCCAGCGGCGCCGTCAAAAATCAAGCCCGCCGGTCCCTGTCGCCCTTCAGGAACAGCGGCGGATGATCAATGTATTGTTCTGCCCGCCGAAGCCGAAGCTGTTGCTCAGGCACGTTTCAACTTTGGCCTTGCGCGCGGCGTTGGGAACGTAGTCCAAGTCGCAATCCGGGTCGGGGACGTTCAGGTTCATTGTAGGCGGCAGCACCTGGTCGCGGATGGCCAGCACGCAGGTGATCAGCTCGGTCGCCCCGGCCGCGGCGATGAGGTGGCCGAGCATGCTCTTGACGCTGGAGATGGGGACCTTGGCGGCGTGGGCGCCGAACACGGCCTTGACCGCCCGCGTCTCCACCTGGTCGTTCTGCTTGGTGCCGGTGCCGTGGGCGGAGATGTAGTCGATGTCCGCCGGTCCCACGCCCGCGTCAGCCAGCGCCGCCCGCATGGCCGCCGCCGCCCCGGCGCCCTGGGAATCCTGGTCGGTGATGCGGAAGGCGTCCGCGCTGGCGCCGTAGCCGATGATCTCCGCCAGAACCTTCGCCCCGCGGCGGCGGGCTCGGGTCTCGTCTTCCAGGACCAGGACGCTGGCGCCCTCGCCCAGGACGAAGCCGTCACGCGTCAGGTCGAAGGGCCGGCTGGCGGTGGGAATCTGGTCGTTCCGCACGGACAGGGCCGTGAGGCGGTTGAACCCCGTCATGCCGTAGGGGTGGATCATGCTGTGGGCCCCGCCGCTGAGCACGACGTCCACGTCGCCGCGGCGGACCTGCCGGGCCGCCTCGCCCAGGGCCTGGGTGCTGGCGGCGCAAGCCGTCAGGACGTTGAAGGCCGGGCCGCGAACACCGAACTCGGCCGCCAGGTGCGCCACGACCATGTTGGATTCCTGCTCCACCTCGCGGTTCAGGTCCATCCGCTGAAAGGCCAGCTCCGCCCAGACCGTCGCGTCCATCCGCCCGTCGCGCCAGCTGTCCACCGACAGCGACGTGAAGTGGTCGAAGTCCAGGCTGCCCTCCCCGCTGCCCAGGTACAGGCCCAGGCGGGAGCGGTCCAGGCTGCCGTCGCGTTCCAGACCGGCCTGTTTCCAGGCCTGGGCCGCGGCGGCCAGGGCGAAGCGGCAATGCCGCCCGGCGTGACGATGCCGCTCGGCGTTCGGCAGCCAGGCCGCCAGGTCGAAGCTCTTGACCTGGGCCGAGAAGGTCGTGGGATACGTGGAGGCGTCGAACAACTCGGTCTTGCTGATGCCGCTGCGACCGGCCAGCAGCGCAGCCCAGGTGCTCTCGACGTCGTGGCCGAGAGGATTGATCGTTCCCATGCCCGTGATGACGACGCGTTTACCCGTCATGGTTCGTATTTCTTGAGCACGCAGGCCGCACTCTGCCCGCCGATGCCGAACGCTGCGCTCGCGACGTAGCGGAGCTTAGCCGGCCTGGCCTGGGCCGAAAGGTTTAGTCCTCCCCCGCCGGCGGGGGCTTGGAAGTTCACCGTCGGCGGCACAATGCCGGTGTGCAGCATCATGGCCGCCACCGCTAGCTCCACACCGCCGGCCCCGGCGAACAGCGACCCCACCACGCCGGTCAGGGCCGTGGCGGGGATTTTCTCAACCACCGCCGCCCCGCCCAGGGCCTTGTGCCAGGCCTCGGTCTCGCAGCGATCCTCGGCCGGCACAGCCGTGCCGTGGGCGACGATGCCGCCGACGTCCTTGGCCTGGATACCCGCGTCGGCTACGGCCTTGGCCGCGGCCAGGTTCAGCCCGCCGTCGGTGGCCTGGAGCACGTCGATACCGTCCGGATGGCAGGCGGCGCCGAATCCGGCAACCTCGGCGTAAATCTTGGCCCGCCGGGCCTGGGCGTGTTCCATAGCTTCCAGGATCAGCAGCCCGCCGCCCTCGCCGATGACCGTGCCGGCGGCCTGGGCGTCAAACGGCCGGCAGGCCGCCCCGGGGGCGTCGTTTCGGCTGGTGCACAGCCGCCGCAGCAGATTCTGCCGCAGCAGGCCCATCGGATTGAGTTTGCTCTCGGCCCCGCCGGCGACGACCGCGTCGGCCTCGCCGCGGGCGACCAGGCGGGCGGCCTCGCCCACCGTCAGATGCCCGGAGGCGTCGCCGCAGGTGATCGTGTTGCTGGGGCCTTTGGCCTGGTGGATGATCGTCACGTGGCAGGAGAGCATGTTGGGCAGGTATTTCAGCAGCCACAGCGGCGTAAGGTTGTTCATGCCGACGGCGCCCCACTTGCGGATGTCGAACTTGCCGTCGGTGACGGCCGTGTGGATGGCGGCGCCCAGTTCGTCCAGGTCGCTGCAAATCAGCCCCGCCCCGATGTTGCAGCCCAGGCGCTCCGACGGGATAGCCACCCCCTGGCCGCCGGTGCC
>JBEKZI010000022.1:0-28059 GCA_049510055.1 Phycisphaerae bacterium
GCGGCCGTCGCAGTCGCGGCGGCCCTGGTGATCGCCCTGGGGGCGACGACGTGGCAGCAGACGAAGGTCTACCACGGAGAGGAGAGCCTCTGGCTGGACACGCTGACCAAGAATCCCGATTGCTGGATGGCGCACAACAACCTGGGCAATGTTTATTACGCCAAGGCCAACGACGAATCCGCCGCCTCCCGCGATGACCTAGACAGTGCGATCCGGCATTACACCCAAGCCACACGGTTGCAGCCGGATTATCCCGAGCTGCTCTACAGCCTGGGTCTGGGATGCATGAAGGCCGGCCGATACGCCGAGGCCGCCGACGCCTTCCGCCGGGCCCTGGCGATGGAGCCCAAGCTGGTGGTTCCCGATTTCCAAGCCATCCTCCACTTCCGGTTGGCTGTGGCCACGGAAAAAGCCGGCAACCCCGACGAGGCGATCGTGAACTATCGCGAGGCCATCCGCCTGGCTCCGCACATCAAGAATTCCTACATCAATCTGGGGATGCTCCTGGAAAATCAGGGCCGGCTCCAGGAAGCCACGGAGGTCTGTCGCCAAGCCGTCGCCAATTGGCCGGACTTCTTCGACGCCCAGTACACGTTGGGCACCGTTCTGGAAACCGCCGGCGACCTGGCCGGCGCGGAGGAGTCTTACCGGAAGGCCCTGGCGCTGGCGCCGGACAGCGGGCAAGCCTACCTGCGCCTGGCGTTCGTCCTGGCCCGGATGGGCCAAACCGATCAGGCCGAGAAGGCATTCCAGGAGTCGGTTCGCTTGACAGGGCCCAATGACGCGGCGGCCGCGGAGCTGATGCAGATCCTGAAATCCCATCGCGGCGGGGCGAAGACCCAAAGCACTTCCCATTAGCTCGCGGCTGCGGCGGCTAGGACTTGGCCGGCGGGACGGCGCGGGTCTTGGCCAGGATGGCGGTTCGGACGGCCCCGGTCACGTCGGCGTTGGCGGCTAGGAAGTTCTTGGCGGCGTCGCGGCCCTGGCCCAGGCGGACGTCGCCGAAGCTGAACCACGCCCCCTGGCGTTCCACGACGCCGTGCGTGACGGCCAGGTCCACCAGGTCGCCGAAGGCGCTAATGCCGGAATCGAACATAATGTCGAACTCGGCCGTGCGGAACGGCGGGGCGACCTTGTTCTTGACCACGCGGGCGCGGATGCGGCTGCCGACGGTCACCTCGCCCTCCTTGATCGCGCCGATGCGGCGGACGTCGATGCGGACGGAGCTGTAGAACTTCAGGGCGTTGCCGCCGGGGGTGGTCTCGGGGTTGCCGAACATCACACCGATTTTTATACGAATCTGGTTGATGAAGATCACGCACGTCCGCGACTTGCTGATGGCGCCTACGAGCTTGCGCATGGCCTGGCTCATCAGCCGCGCCTGGAGGCCGACGTGCTGGTCGCCCATGTCGCCCTCGATCTCGGCCCTGGGGATCAGCGCGGCCACGGAGTCGATCACGATCACGTCCACGGCGTTGGAGCGTACCAGCAGCTCGCAGATTTCCAGCGCCTGCTCGCCGGTGTCCGGCTGGGAGATAAGCAATTGCTCCAGGTTCACACCCAGCCGGCGGGCCCAGGTGGGATCCATGGCGTGCTCGGCGTCGATGAACGCGGCCACGCCGCCGGCCTTCTGGGCCTCGGCGATCACGTGCAGGGCCAGCGTGGTCTTGCCCGAGCCTTCCGGCCCGAACAGCTCGCAGATGCGCCCGCGCGGCACGCCCGCCCCGCCCAGGGCGATGTCCAGGCTCATCGCGCCGGTGGCGATGCCCGGCACGGAGACGATCTGGTCCTCGGCCAGCTTCATGATGCTGCCGGCGCCGTAGTTCTTCTCGATCTGCTTCAGCGCGGCGTCCAGGGCCTTCTCGCGGCGGTCCATCGCGGCTTCCCGTTCCTTGGTCTCCTGCACCTTGCCTGGCGACTTGGCCATGGGCGTGTCTCCTTGATCTGCGAGCCGTTATTTTCCCGGCCATCGGCGCCGGCGGTGATGCTCCTTTACCACAGCCGCCGGTCGATGCCAACATTCATCGTGTGATGAATGTACGGTATCTGTTCGGTCAAGGCAAGCCCCCAACTTTAAAAAATCCGCGCCCCTACCGCCCCAGGGGGCAGTGGGCCAGGGGCGTATAGACGGGGCCGCCGGGACGCAGGTCGCTGGAATAGACGACCAACTCGGCGGCGTGCTGGAGGCCGAAATCCCGCTCGGCCATCTGCTGCACCGCCTGGCGAAAGCGTGCGGGGTCGGCGGCGAATTTGATTCGGACCAACGTGATGTGCGGCTTGAAGGACCGCTCTTCCGCTCGGAATCCCAGGGCGCCCAAGGCCTCGGCCAGGTGCTCCTGCAACTGCCCCATCCGGCCGGTGGGATCGGTCGCCATCGCCCAGACCATGCGAAGCAGCCCCGTGGGCGGGACGGCCAGCAGACCGCGAATGTGGAAATCAAACGGGGCGATCTCCCCCGCCACGGCCGCGGCGGTGTCCAGGACCTCGCGGAGTTGCTCGTCGGCCACGTCGCCCAGGAATTGCACCGTGACGTGGAGGTTGGGCTTGGCGACCAGCCGGCACTTGGCGCCGCAGTCCGTCAGGGCGTGCTGGGCCTCGGCCAGGCCGGTGCGAATGGATTCATCGACGTCCAGCGCCAGAAAGGTCCGGGTCGGCATGGCTAGAACCCCACAAGCCGCCGCAGCTCGTCCATCCGCACGTCGATGTGCTCGCGGGTGGTTTGGAGCATCCGGTGGATGGAGAAATCCTCCAGCGCGATGCTAGCGGTGATCGTGCCGTAGGCGATGGCCGTGCGGAGCGTGGCGGCGTCGAGGCGGTCGGCGGCGGCCAGGTAGCCCATCATGGCCCCGGCGAAGCTGTCGCCCGCGCCGGTGGGATCCACCACGCGCGTCGTGGGGTAGCTAGGCATCGGGCAGACGCAGCCGTCGGCGAACAGCAGGCTGCCGTGCTCGCCCTTTTTGACCACCACGAAGCGGCGCACCAGCTTACTGACGGCCCGGCCGGCCTCCACGACGTTGGCCAGGCCCGTGAAGGCCTTGACCTCCGAATCGTTCAGGACCAGGCCGTCCAGCTTTGCCACCAGGCGCATCAGCGCCGGCTTTTCGTTGTTGATCCACAGGTCCATCGTGTCGGCCACGACCAGGGCGGGGCGGTCCAACTGGCCCAGCAGCTCCAGTTGCAGGGCCGGGTGGCTGTTGGCCAGGAACACGTACGTGCTGTCGCGAAAGGCGGGCGGGACCTTCGGGCCGTGCTCGGCCAGGACGTTCAGCTCGACGGCCACCGTGTCGCGGAGGTTGACGTCGGCGTGGTAGCGGCCGTGCCAGCGGAAGGTCTTGCTGGCCGGGCGGACCTCCAGGCCGGCCAGGTCGATCCGCGTGTTCTGCCGCAGCGGGCGGAGGAACTCCTCATCGCAGTCGCCCCCCACCACGCCCACCAGGCGCACCGGTGAGAAGAAATAGCTGGCCGCGTAGGCGAAATACACGGCCGAGCCGCCCATGGCGCCTTCCACCTTGCCCCAGGGCGTCTCCACCGTGTCGATTCCGATGCTGCCTGTGACCAGCAGACTCATAGGCCAAATGTCCTCGCTTAGCCGGGGGCGGTTCCGCTCACCCCTGAAATATCCATCGTACCATCCGTGGCGGGGGCCGTGCGATACATCCTAGAGGTACTTCTCCAGCAGCACGCCGTAGCGTTTTTTGACGGCGGCGGTGATTTTCTTGCGGTCGGTCCAGATGGCCAGTTCCATCGCGCCGTGGGCGGCCGACGGGGTGGCCGCGATGGGCCCGAAGCGCTCCACGGCGGCGCGGATGAGCGTGATGGCGTTGGCGGTGGCCTCCTGGAGGTTGCCGATGATCTCCTTGAGGAGCTGGTGCTTGTCCAGGTCCGCCGGCGCCGGCCGCCAGCAATCGTAATCGCTGGGCAGGCACACCATGGCGTAGGCCATCTCGGCCTCGCGGGCGAGCTTGGCCTCGGGCATGGCCGTCATGCCGATCAGGTCGCCGCCCCAACTGCGGTGCATTTCGCTTTCGGCGCGGGTGGAAAAGGCCGGGCCCTCCATGCAGACGTACGTGCCGCCGTCGTGGACGGTGGTCTTGACCGCGTCGGCGCAGTCCATCAGGTGCTTGCGCAGCAGGGGGCAGAACGGCGCGGCGAATTCCACGTGGACGGCCAAGGGGCCGTCGAAGAACGTGTTGTCCCGCTTATAGGTCTTGTCGATGATCTGGTCGGGAATCACCAGGTCACGGGGGTGGACGTGCTCCCGCAGCGAGCCGACGGCGCCGGAGGCGATGACATGCGTGCAGCCGATGGCCTTGAGGGCGTAGATGTTCGCCCGGTAATTCACCCGCGACGGCGACAGCACGTGGCCGGGACCGTGGCGGTTGAGGAACGCCACGTCGATGCCGTGCCAGTTCGTCTCGACGATGCCGTCGGAGGGCTCGCCGAAAGGCGTTTGGACGTTCATCGCCCGGCCTTCGAGGCCGGCGCCCAGCGCCTCGCCCAGTCCGCTGCCTCCGATCACTGCGACCTTCACCTTGGCCATCGGTTCGTCTCCTTCATTTAAATGAATGGGGTTACTCTTCGCTCGGCCGCTCGGGACTGAGCAACCGACGGACCGCATCGTCCAGCCCAGGCAGCGAAACGGTCTGCGGCATGGGATGGCTCAACGTGCCCGTGACCCGAATCTCGACCACCTCGCGCGATAGGCCTCTCAGCAGCTCCTCGATGCCGGCCAGCCGCGGCAATTGCCCCGGCGGGCCGGTGAGAAACGTCAGACGCAACGACTCGTTTTTCAGATTCACCCGGCCCGAGCCGAGCACCGACATGGCCGGGCCGCGCAGGGAAATTTCCTCGAAGATCAGGTTGTCCCCCTGGAGGCGATAGGACACGTCTCCGTCGGTAAACGTGTCCTGCCCGGGCAGCCACAAGTAAATGACGTTGACCAACCCCACCACCACGGGCAACTGGCGAATCCTCCCCTGGCTGATCCTCAGCACGCCGGAGGCCTGGCGCGTCTGCGCCTGGCCGACCGTGGCGGTCATCTGGAGGTTGCCCTTCAGCAGGCCCTGCATGTCAAAGACCGGCCGGCTGGTGGGCTGGGTGGAGGCGGAGCGAAACAGCTCGTGCAGATTCATGTCCTCCACCGCCAGGCGAAGCCCGTACCGCGGCGGATCGGTCAGGTCGATCTCCGCAAACCCCGCCGCCCGGCCGCCGTGCACGCGGGCGGAGAGGTCGTCGATCCGCATCCGCGAGGCCCCGGCGGCCTTGACGAGCCGGCCGCTGACGTCGCGCACCACGTGCGGGCCAAGGTCCATCTCGCTCAGCGACATGTTCGCCGCTATCGCCAGATCGCCGTCGACGGAGGCGAGCCGGCCGCTCAGACCGCCCCAGACGGTCCGCCGGCCGAAGTCCAGATTCACCACGGCGTCCTTGAGGGAGATGTCCCCATCCAATTCCCATGTGGCCCGCCGGGCCGGTTGGCTAGCCGGCGCGGAGGCCGCCGGCGAGGAGGTCGCCGGTGCGGAGGATGCCGGCGCCGAGGCCGCCGCAGCGGGCTTGGGTGAAACCCACGACAATTTTTGAACGTTCGCGTCGCAGCTTCCGCCGCCGGCCAGGCGGCCCATCAGGCCGTTGATCTCCGGCGGCATGGCGGCGATCAGTTCGCGGGTAATCGGCATGTCGGTGGCGTTCAGGGAGATGTCGCCCTTGGTGGCGTCGGCGTCCGAGGTAATCGTCCCGCTGATCCGCATCCGCATCGACCCCTGCTCGGCGGTCAGGTTGTCCATCTCGATCCGGCCTGGGGTGGCCAGGACCGTGCCCCGCACGCCGCCTAAGGCCACGGGGAAGCCCTCGTAGCGGATGTCCATGGCCTGGGGGTAGAACCGCAACTGGTAGTCCGGCGTCCGCTCCGGATCGCCCCGGATCGTCAGGTCCAGGTCCGCCAGGCCGCTTGCCGAGAGTTTTTTGCCCAACCCCGCCACGCCCGTCGGCAGCGCCGTCAGGAGCTTTTCATCCACCGGCACGCCCGTCGCCTTGGCGGTCACGTCCAAACCGGTGTCCTTGTCCCCCAGCCGCATCGTGCCATTGACGACCACCTGCCCCCGGCCGCACGCCCCGATCAGGTCCTTGACCGTGATCAGACCCCCGGCGATCTGGACTTCGCCGCGAGCGTCGGTGATCTGGCAGGGGAGTTTTTCGGGTTGGAACGAAAGTCCCGCCAGCGCCGCCTGGCCTTCGCACTGCATCGTGCCGCCGGCGGCCTGGGTGAGGCGGCAGTGCATCTGTTCGATGGAACCGGCCGGATGGAACGAAGCGATCATCCGCCGGACCGACTCGGGCAAGGCCGCCACGAGCTCGTCGTCCACCGTCACTTGCCGGGCCTCGACGGCCAAGTCCATCGTGCCGTCTTCCTGGCCGGCGCCGGTGATTTTGCCGCTGCCCAGGCAGCTCATCACGCCACGGCTGCCGCGGACGTCTTCCACGACGATGTCCCAATCTTTGACCGTCGCCTTGCCCACGAGGTTGTCCACCCGGTAGGGGAAGGTCCGCAGCCGAACGGACGCCCGCCCGGTCATCTCGATGGCCGCCTTGACGTGGGCGACGTTCCCGTCGCCGTCGCAGGCCACCTCCGCGCTGACGGACAGCCGCCCGGAGGGGTTCACCGCGTCCCAGGCGCTTTTCACGGAGGCCGGCATCGCGTCGTGCAGTTCGCCGTCCAGCAGAACATCCTTGCCGGAGATGGTCAGCACGGTGGCGCCCGTGACGCCCTGGGGAACGACGACGCCGCCGATGTCGAACCGCGCGTCGTTCCGCCGGCCCCAGACGTCGCGAAGCTCCGCGCCGGCGGGCGTGACGACGACCGTGCCGTGGATGTCGTCCAGGCGATAGGGAACGCCGCGGTAGGTGGCGCTCATGCCTTGCGGTTCGACGATGGCGCGGTAATCCACCTCCTCGTTCGGCTCGCGCCACAGCTCGGCGTTCACGGCGCAGTGGCCGATGAATTCGTAATCGCGCCGCAGCGTGTGGAACAATTCCGACAGACCTCCACTCACCTCTTGCGAGTCCGGCAAGGACATGGACGTTGAGAAAACCTTCAGCCGGAAGGGACTGTTGGCCTCGTAGCCCTCGTATCGGCCGGAGAGGCTAAATTCGCTTCCGCCGGCGCTGGGAAGCTGGCCGCGAACGTCGCGGAGCGTGATGCCCGTCTCGTCGAGCAGCACCGTGCCGGCGACATGGGCCAGTTCCAGCCCGCCCTCCTCGGGCGGAAGCTTCATCGACACGTCCACCAGTTGGCACGCCATCGGCTCGGCCGAGGGGCTCGTCTGAGGTTGGTTGGCGGCCTGGGTGGAAGCCGCCCCCCGACTGGAGGGCTCCACCGCCACGGCCAGGCGCACCTCGCCTTGGATGCCGTACCGCTGGCGCCACTGGCGATACTTGCTCGGCAGCGCCTTGTCCAGGTTGGGAATCGGCACGGTGCCGCTCCGCGGCCGGGCCTGGCCGGTGCGGACGTCCAGGGACAGGCTGCCCGCGATGGCTGGGGCGCTGCCTTCATGCTGCTCCTCGAAGGTGATGAGGTATTCGCCCGCCTGGCCGGGCGTCATCGACAGCGTGATGGGCATCTCCTCGAACGGCACGCGCAGGCCGTGGTCGATATCCACCCATCGCAGGCGGCCCTGGCGCACGCGAATCGGCGGCAGGGCGGCGTTGGCACCGCTCTGTGCCGCCAGGGCGGCGCCGGCGGCGAAGAATTTCTGGAAATTGTAGCGGTCCTGCTGGACGTCGTACTCCAGCGTCACGACCGGCTCCACGCAGATGACCTCGGCCGGTTGAATCGCGCCGCCGAAGAGCATCGCCGCCGGCTTGTACCGCAGGATGACCGTCTTGGCCCGCAGGAACGGTTCCGCCGTCGCCGGATCGCCGGGGGTGTACACCCGCACGTCGGCCAGGCGCACGCCGCTGAACAGGTCGAAGTGCGCCCCGCCGATCCGAACGCGCCCGCCGGTCAAGTCGTGCAGCGACGAGCGAGCCAGCCGCCGGACGCGGTCGTCCTGCGTCAGCCGCCCGTAGCTGTAAACCGCCACCACCAGCATCGCCAGGATCGCCAGGCTGATGCCCCGCCGGCTGGGCGAGACGTATCGCCACAGTCGCCGGCGGCGCGGAAAGACCCGTCGATAGGCTTGGAGAAGTCTGTCCATGGACGTTGGCCCGGAATTCGGCCGAACCGCATTATAGCGGCCGGACCGCGTCGGCCGAAGGCGCTGCGCCGCCCGCAGGCAACCGGGCCGTTACAGCCACATGCCCGTGATCAGGCCCTCGTACACCATCTGACCGTCGACAAAGGCTTGCGTCGCTCCGACGCACCGGCGGGGACGGCATTCGACGATCTTGCCCATCATGATAATCCGCTGCCCCGGCTGCACCGTGCCGCGGAACTTCACGCCGTCCACCCCGCCGAACCCCAAAAAGTCCCCATGCCTCTCCGGCCCGCTCATCACAAAGTAGCCCACCAATTGGGCGGCCGTCTCGATCATCAACACGCCCGGAAAAAGCGGCCGGCCCGGAATGTGCCCCCGCACCCAGAATTCATCCGGCCGCACGTCCCGGTAGCCGACCAGAAGTCCGTTGACGCGATCCAGCATGCAGATGCCGTCCAGTTGCTGGAACTCGAAACGGTGCGGATTGACGCGGTAGATCCCCTTGCGGTCCACCAGGACCTTGGCCGTGTCGATCCGCGAAACGTCGAACAAAGGTTTGGGGGGCATTGGCTAAACTCCCAGTTCGATTGCCACACTGTTCGGGTCTTTCACCGTAGCAGTGAACACAGGGACAATCAACCCCAAATGCCGCCCCGCCGGAGGCGGTTGGCGGATCGCTTTCCATTTGCCGCGGCAGGCCCGCCGCGCGGTATCATGCCCCCCGGCCATGATCCGGACGAAAATTACCATCCAGCAGGGCGACATCACCGCCTGCCGCGTGGACGCCATCGTCAACGCGGCCAACAACGACCTGATCCTGGGCGGCGGGCTGGCCGGGGCGATCCTGCGCAAAGCCGGGCCGGACATCCAGGCCCAATGCGACCGCCACGGGCCCGTCGAGGTCGGCCAGGCCGCCATCACCGGCGCCGGGCACCTGCCCGCCCGATACGTCATTCACCAGGCCTCCATGCCCCTGGGCGGCTACACGAGCCAGGAGACGCTGCGCCAATCCACCGCGGCCGCGTTGAAGCTGGCGGAGGCCAACGGCGTCAAGACGCTGGCCTTCCCGGCCACCGGCTCAGGGATAGGCGGCATGGACATAGAGACCTGCGCCCGGATCATGCTGGGAGAAGTCGCCCGGCACGTGGCGGGGGAAACGTCGCTGACGGAAGTGACCTTCGTCCTGTTCGACGACCGCGCCTGCCAGACGTTCCGAAAAGTGTCAAAGGAAATGAATCAGGCCCATGAGTAGGACGCTGCGAGCCATCGCGGTGCTAGGGTGCCTGCTGGCCGGGGCGGGGGCGGGCGATAACGTGGACTATTGGCTCCATCAGGCCAAGCCCGTCGTCACCCAGCCGGCCAATCAGGCCGCTCAAAACCAGCCCGCCGCGGCCCAAGTTCCCTCGCGCGAGGACGCCCTGCCGGGGGTTGTCGAGCTGAGCAACGGCCAGGTGATGGCCGGGTACATCTACACCACGCGCGACAAGTCCTGGGAAGTCTTTGTCGAAGATGTCGATAACGGCGTCGACACTGAAAAACGCTGGCGCCTCCTGCCGCCGCTGGCCGTGCTGAGCATCACCGCCGTCGTCGATGAGGAATCCACTGAGCCGCAATGGCGGTGGGAGGCCATGGGCACGCCGGAGCGCGTCTATACCGGCCAGGCGTACCCCTTCCGGCGGCTGAGGTGGCGGTTCCGTCTGATCGACGGCAGCGAGGTCACCGGCACGGTCAAGGGCCAGCCGCTGTGGGTGGAGCAGGACGGCCGAACCGTCGGACCGCTGGTGCTCCACGAACGCGATAAGGGACCGCTGGGCGGGAAACTGAGCGATCTAATCTACGTCAAGCGGGTCATCATCTCCCGCCAGGCGATGCGCCAGGCGGCAAGCATGCCAGCCAGCAGGCCCCATTAGGCTCTTCGGCGATAAGGCCGTTTTCTCACCGTCCAGTCGGCCGTTTCCGCCCATCCGATTTTTCGGCTTTTCCGTAAACTCCCTCTCGACGGATTCCGAAAAAGTCCCAGCAGGCTTGACAAACGTCCCTATCATGGACACATCATGTGCCGCGGATAGCCCAAAGACGTTGTCTAAACAGTCTGCGGAAGTCGCGGCAGGCATGCAATCCGCACCACCGATGGCCAAGACCGTAAAGAAAACCGCCAAGCAATCCGCCAAGGCGTCTTCCCCAAAGACGCCCGCCGCCCCCACCGCCGGCACCGGCACTGGCTCCGGCAAAAAACTGGTGGTGGTGGAGTCGCCCGCCAAGGCCAAGACCATCAACCGCTACCTGGGGCGGGGTTATGTGGTGCGGGCCTCGATGGGCCACGTCCGCGACCTGCCCCCCAAGGTGCTGGGCGTGGACGTCAAACACGATTTCGCCCCCACGTACGAACCCCTGGCCGGGCGGCGAAAGGTGCTGACCGAGCTGAAGAAGTACGCCCACGACGCAGCCGAGATTTTCCTGGCCACCGACCTGGACCGCGAAGGCGAGGCCATCGCCTGGCACCTGGCCGAAAGCCTGGGCGTGCGCGGCGACCGCATCCGCCGCGTGATCTTCAACGAGATTACCCCCTCGGCCATCCGCGAGGCCTTCGCCCACCCGCAGCGCATCGACATGAACAAGGTCAACGCCCAGCAGGCCCGGCGGATCCTGGACCGCATCGTGGGCTACGAGGTCTCCCCGCTGCTGTGGCGCAAGGTGGCGCGGGGCCTGTCGGCCGGCCGCGTGCAGTCGGTGGCCGTGCGGCTCATCGTGGACCGCGAGCAGGACATTAGCGATTTTCTCCCCGAGGAATACTGGCGCATCGCGGCGGTGTTCACCGTCGATGGCGCCGCGGCCGCGGAATTAGCCAAGCAGTGGTCGAGCCTAACGGCCGGCGACGGCGAGAAGGACGGCGCCACGCGCGCCGCCCAACAGCTGTTTCTCACCCGCCATCGCGCCTTCCGCGCCGAGCTGGCCAGTTGGTGCGGCCAGCGGTTCAAGACGGCCAATGCCGACGAGGCTGTCGAGATCGCCAAGGCCTTGGGCCTGGCGGTGGAGCAGGTCCAGCGCCAGCAGGACCCCTCGGCCAAGGGCCCGGCGCAGCAGCGCGTCACCGTCGTCGGCCGCTGGGCCGGCGGCACCGGCGCGCCATGGTTTGCCGTCCGCAACCTTCAGCAGCGAGAAAGCCGCTCCCGCCCGCAGGCCCCGCTGACCACCGCCTCGATGCAGCAAGCCGCGTCGGTGCAACTGCGGTTCTCGGCCGCCCGGACCATGCGGATCGCCCAGCAGCTCTACGAGGGCGTGGAGGTGCCCGGCGAGGGCAGCGTCGGCCTGATCACCTACATGCGGACCGACAGCACGCACCTGTCGGCCGACGCCACCGCCGCCGCCCGCGAGCTGATCGCCGGCCAGTTCGGCCCGCAGTACCTGCCGGAACGCCCCAACGTCTACGCCGTCGCCCAGCGCGCCCAGGAGGCCCACGAGGCCATCCGCCCCACCCGCGCCGCCCGGCTGCCCCAGGACATTCGCGACGCCCTCAGCGACGAGCAATACAAGCTCTACGCGCTGATCTGGCAGCGGTTCATCGCCTCGCAGATGGCCTCGGCCGTCTGGAAGGTCACCGAGGCGGACGTCGTCGCCGACACGCCGGCCGGGACCGCCGTCTTCAAGACCATGGGCCGGCAACTGGCGTTCGACGGCTTCCTGGCCGTGGCGGGCCTGCCGCGATCCGGCGACCAGGTGCTGCCGGAGCTGCACGACGGCCAGGCGGTCACGCCCGTCGAGCTGGCGCCCACGCAGCACTTCACCCAACCGCCGCCGCGATACACCGAGGCCTCGCTGGTCAAGGCCCTGGAGGCCGACGGCATCGGCCGGCCCAGCACCTACGCCACCATCATCCAGACCATCCAGGACCGCGGCTACGTGGAGCTGGCTGACCGATCCTTCCGGCCCACCGAGCTGGGCAAAGTGGTCACGCAAAAGCTGGTCAAGCACCTGCCGGACATCTTCGACGTCCGCTTCACCGCCCACATGGAAGACCAGCTCGACAAGATCGAGGAGGCCAACAAGGACTGGGTGGCCGTGCTGAAGGAATTCTACGGTCCCTTCAGCAAGCACCTCAAGCAGGCCGCCGAGGAGATGACTCACGCCCAGGCCGACAGCCAGCCCAGCGAGTACACCTGCGACGTCTGCGGCCGGCCGATGGTGTACCGCCTTTCCAAGACCGGCCGATACCTGGCGTGCAGCGGGTATCCGGAGTGCAAGACCACCGCCCCGGTGGATGCCGAGGGCAAGAAACTGGAGCGGCGCGAGGTGGACGTGCCCTGCCCGCAGTGCGGCAAGAAGATGGTCCTCCGCCGCAGCCGCTTCGGCACGTTCCTGGGGTGCAGCGGATATCCGGACTGCAAGGGCACGATGCGATGCGACGAGACCGGCCAGCCACTCAAGCTCGTCAAGGCTGAGGACATCCACCAATCCTGCCCCGCCTGCGGTAAGGCAATGACGGTGAAGTGGAAGGGCCGGCGGTCGTTTCTTGGCTGTAGCGGCTATCCGGAGTGCAAGACCACCATGCCGCTGCCGGACGGCATTCACGTCGAGTCGCCGCCGCGCCCGGCGCCCAAGCCCGCGGGCGTCAACTGCCCCAAATGCGGAAAAGCCATGCTCATTCGCTACAGCAGCCGCGGAGAGTTCCTGGCGTGCAGCGGCTTCCCGCGATGCCGGAACGCCATGAGCCTGGACAAACTCGACATGCTCAAGGCCTCCCAGGCCGGCGGAGAATCCGCCCAAGCTCCCAAGGCCGCAGAAAAAACAGCCAAGCCGAAGGCCAAGTCCGCTGCCCCTAAGCGCCGAGGCAAATAGCACGCCGGCGCGGCAAGTTTCCGCCCCCTACTTCCCCTTGAACGCCGCCAAGCAGCGGTCGATCCGCGCCAGGGCTTTTTCCTTTCCCAGGATGGTCAGCGTGTCGAAGATCGGCGGGCTGATCATCCCGCCGGTGACGGCGACGCGGACCGGCTGGGCGACCTTGCCCATACCCAGGCCGGATTTTTCGCAATAGGCCTTCAGCAGGGCTTCCAGGTCCCCGGCCGTCCAGGGGCAGCCGGCCAACTGCCCGCGCAGCTCAGCCAGCACAGCCAGGCCGCGGGCGTCGTCTTTTTGCAGGACTTTTTTCACCGCTTCCGGTTCGTACTCAAACGCGTCGTCCGCCACGAACAGCACGTTGCACTTGGCGGGGATGTCCGCAAACGTGCGGAAGCCAGCGTTGGCCACGAGCAACCGACGCAGCAGCTCCTCGTCGCCGGTGGGGATGGAGGTCTGGTTGAGCGAAAGATAATCCTTCAAGGCCGCCAGCAGGCGGTCCGGCGTAGCGGCGGCGACGGCGTCGGTGTTGAAGGCCAGCAGCTTGGCGCGGTCGAACTTGGCGTTGGTCCTGCCGATCCGCTCGATGCTGAACAGCTCGATCATCTCCGTCCGCGTGAGCTTCTCGCGGTCGCCGCCGGGCCCCCAGCCCAGCAGCGCGATGAAGTTCGCCAACGCCTCCGGCAGGTAGCCGGCCACGCGGAAGGCGTGCACCTCCACGTCGCCGTCGCGCTTGGAGAGCTTGCGCCCCTGCATGTCCATAATCAGCGGCAGGTGGGCATACTGCGGCTCGGGGAAGCCCAGCGCCTCCCGCAGCAGCACCTGCCGCCAGGTCTGGCCCAAGAATTCCTGGCCGCGCATCACCAGGCTGATTTTCATCGCCTCGTCGTCGACCACGTTGGCCAGGTAAAAGGTCGGGAAGCCATCGTCCTTCTGGATGACGAAGTCCTCCATCTCCGTCGCCGGCATGGTGACCTCACCGAAGGCCAGGTCGTGAACGGTCACGTTCCGGCTCGGGCAGCAGAACCGCACGACGACGGGGCGGCCGGCCTGGCGGGCGGCCTCGGCCTGCTCGGCCGTGGGAAACTTCTCCGGCCGGGGATAGCGGAAGGCCCTCTTGGCGGCCATGGCTTGCTGCCGCAGGGCCGCCAGCTCCTGCTCCGTCTCGAAGGCGTAGTAGGCCTTGCCCTCCTCCAGCAGGCGGCGGATGACGGGGGCGTACGTGTCCAGGCGCTCGCTCTGGCGATACGGGCCGTAAGGCCCGCCGACGTCCGGCCCCTCGTCCCATTCGATGCCCAGCCATCGCAGATCGGCGATGATCTTGCCGACGGCGGCCTCGTCGTGGCGCTGGCGGTCGGTGTCCTCGAAGCGCAGGATGAATTGCCCGCCCGTCCGGCGGGCCAGGAGAAAATTGTACAAGGCCGTCCTGGCCCCGCCCACGTGCAGGTAGCCGGTGGGTGAGGGAGCGTATCGCACGCGCAATTTTTGTCTGGCGTCCATCAATCGTCTCCGGCAATAACCGGGGCGTATCTTACACCAAACCGTCGGCGCTTTGTGCAACCAAGCCGCCGGGCGGGGGGTTCTCCCACGCCGGTCGGCCGTTTAGAATGATGTCCATGGGCCGCGATGCACGCAAAAAACCCGCCCCGCTCCACAGCGACCACCGCCGGCAGTGGCGGGATTACCGCTACGTGTATCCCGTGATTTCGCGGCGGAGCAAGGGGCTGAGTGTCGGCATCAACCTCAACCACGACAAGCGATGCACCTACGCCTGCCTCTATTGCCAGATCGACCGGCACATTCCGCGCCCGGCCCACATGGTGGACCTGGCGGTGCTGCGCCGCGAGCTGGAGGCCGTGCTGACCGAGGCCACGAGCGCCCGGATCTGGCAGGAGGCCAGGTTCACGGCCACGCCGGTGGAGCTGAGGCGGCTCAACGACATCGCCTTCAGCGGCGACGGCGAGCCGACCTGCCTGCCGAACTTCGACCAGGCCGTGGCCGCCGCCGCGGAGGTCAAGGATCGCCTGGGGCTGGAGGCGGTCAAGATCGTCGTCATCACCAACGCCTCGCAGTTCCGCACGCGGCAGTTCCAGGCCGCGCTGCCGATTCTGGACGCACACAACGGCGAAATCTGGGCCAAGCTCGACGCCGGCAGCGAGGCGTACTTCCGCCGCGTCAACAGGCCGGCCCCGGCGGTCACGCTGGCGGCAATCGTCGACGGCATCGCCGAGGTAGCCCGCGGGCGGGCGGTGGTCATCCAGAGCCTGTTCGCCCGCCTGGACGGCGCGGGGCCTCCGCCGGAGGAGTTGGCTGCGTATTGCGGCCGGCTGCGGGATATTCTGGCCGCGGGGGGCAAGATCAAGCTCGTCCAGGTGCACACGGTCGCCCGTCCGCCGGCCGAGGCCGCCATCGGCCCGCTGGACGACGAGCAGCTCCGCGCCATTGCCGGGGCCATCCGCCAGGCCGTGCCCGCGATCGTCGTGGAGACCTACTCCGGGGCGGGCTTCACCGCCCCACCGCCGGGGCCGGGGTCGGGGTAGGGGTAAAAAGGGTTACTCTGACTCGACCTTGATCAGCGAGTGGACCGGATAGTCTTTGAGCTTTTCGCGGCCGTGGAGGAAGCTCAACTCGATGACGAAGGCCACGCCGACGATTTTCCCGCCCAGCTGCTTGACCAGCTCGCACGCGGCCGCCATCGTGCCGCCGGTGGCCAACAGATCGTCCACCATCAGCACCTTCTGGCCTGGCGAAATGGCGTCGCGATGAATCTCGATGGCGTCGGTACCGTACTCCAACTGGTAGCTCTGGCGGACCGTCTTGTACGGCAGCTTGCCCGGCTTGCGGAAGGGCACAAAGCCCGCCCCCAGCCGCTGGGCCGCCAACGCCCCGAAGATAAAGCCGCGACTCTCGATCCCCGTCACCACCTCCACGCCGCAAGAGGCGTACGGGGCAACCAGTCGATCCACCGCCACGGCCAGGGCGCCCGGATTGGCCAGCAGCGGCGTGATGTCCTTGAACACGATGCCCTTCTTGGGAAAGTCACGCACGTCACGGATGAACTTCTGAAGTTCCATAGCACGATTCCTTTTTGGCGTCGTCCTCAAGGTTTGGAAGAAGGCGCGTTCACGGGCGGCCCGTACGCATTGGTCATGAACAGGTGCCGGGCCATCATGTAGCACGAAAGCATCTGGAGGTTGAGCGTCTGGACTTCCGAGTCCGGCACGTCCTGGGTGGGCTTTTTCATGGAGTTGCCGGAGACTTCGTAGAGGATCGGGGCGTGCCGCGGCGGGGCGACCAGGGCCAGGTTGTCGCGGACGAAGGCCAGGTAGTTCTCGTCGTGGATGACCGCGAAGCCCTCTTTCTCGCCCACGGCCAGGATATTCCGCCCCAGGAAGCAGTGCTCGTAGCTGCCGCCCAGCAGGGCCAAGATCGTCGGGGCGACGTCCGTCTGGCTGGCCACGGTATCAACGCGCCGGGGCGGCAGGATCGCCGGGGCCAAGAACAGGCAGGGAATGCGATAGCCCGGCACGTCCACGATGCGCGTGTTGTCGAAGTCCCGGCCGTGGTCGGCCACCAGCACGAAGAGCGTGTTCTTGAAATAATCCGCCGAGCGGGCCTTGCGGAAGAACTCTCCCAGGGCCCAGTCAGCATAGCGGTAGGCATTGAGGCATTTGATTTCGCTGCTCTCCCCCGGCAGGCCGTCGATGCGGCCCTTGGGAATCTCGAAAGGCTCGTGATTGGACACCGTCAGGATAAAGGCAAAGAACGGTTTCTTGCCGTTTATTTCCTGGAAGACCTGGTGGGCCTTGTCGAAGAGAACTTCATCGGGCGCTCCCCAGTTGCCGATCTGCCGCGGGTCGCCCATGCTCCGCTCCTCGATAAACCGGTCGATGCCGCCGCGGGACAGGAAGCCCTCCATGTTGTCGAAATTCGGATCGCCGCCGTAGATCATGACGGTGTTGTAGCCGCGGGCGTGCAGGATCGCCGGCAGCGTCAGGAATCGCCCCTGGGCCTGCTCGCGCCTCAGGACGGACACGCCGCTGACGTCGGGATGCCCGCAGAGCACGCCCATGATGCCGCGGCTAGTCCGCGGGCCGACGGCGTACAGGCGGTCCAGAAAAATGCCCTCGGTGCACAACGTGTCGAATTCCGGCGTGAAGCTGGGCGTGTTGCCCATCGCCCCGACGGGCTTGCCGGCCATGCTTTCCATCAGGATGACGACGACGTTGAGGTCCCGCCGGGGAATTCCGGTGTCACAGCGCCGCCAGAGGGGATTGGCCCGGCCGCCCACGGGCGTCTCGCCGGGCTGAAGCAGCATGCCGCTGGCCACCTCCGCCGCGCGCGGCGCCGGCGGGAAGGAGTAGTACTCCGTCTCATCGCACACGTCGGTGATCATCACCTTGGCGGCGTGCATGAGCGTGAAAAAGTTGTTCATCGCCAGGTGGCTGACGACCTTGTTGGTGCAGAAGTACGCGTCGCCCTGCCTCAGCGAGCGGCTCACGCCGCCGCGGGCCGCCAGCGCCGCCAGGCCCGTCAGCACGACGGCGACGACGATCCGCTGCCGCAAGGAAAGCCGGGAGGGAATCGAGTAGGACCACAGCAGCTTGCTCATCCCCCAGCGAACGGCCAGCGTCGCCAGCACGGCGCCCACCACGATCGTCAGCACGGGATAGGCGTTCCAGATGTACACGGCCGCCTCGTGAAAGTGCGGAAGGTGCGCGACGGTCATCCAGTTCATCCGCTCCCAGAAGTGCATGAAGAAGAACGCCCCGATGACCTCCACGCTGAGGGCCACCATCACCAGCGTGGTCGCGTAGGCGGTGACGGCCTGGCGGAATAGGCGGTTGCGAAAGAGCCGTCGCGGCGCCAGCGGCAGCGCCACCGTCAGCGGCAGCAGCGCAAAACCGATGGGCACGGCGTCGAACCGCAACCCCATCAGGAAGCACCGCCACACGTCGGGGGCGTGGAGGTCCTCGATGGCGTTCCATCGCCTCAGGAGCAATCCCGCGCGGAAGACGCCGAAGATCACGAAGCCCAGCAGGGCCAGCAGCAGGATCGGCCGCACCCGCGGACCCAGCAGCAACAACTGCACCCGCCGCCAGGCGTGGGAAGCGGACCGCGGAACATTCGCCGAAACCGTGCCGTCCTTCGTCACGATGCATAGGATAAGGCCAGCACCGGACCGGCACAAGCCGGCCGCGCCCGCCGGTGGGTTTTTCTCGCCGCGTCTTTCTCTGGAGCGTTCCAAGGCGGTACAATCCCCCCCGCCGATGCAAAGGCACCTGCGGGTGAATGCATGTTCGTTCTACGGTGGCTGCGAAAAATCCTGGCCTTGCCCCTGCTGTGGATAGGGCAGTTGTTGCTCTTGGCGAAGATGCCGCCGGCCGTCGGCCTTCTCAAGGCCGCCTGGATTGTCAGCGGGGACGGCGAATGGGGTCGAATCGCCCTGGCGGCCGTCCATGCGCTCCAAGGACCCCAGGCGGCCATGGCCTGCGCCGCCGACTGGATGGCGCGGCGCCCCTCTGCGCCCCTGGCGGCCATGGCCGGTCTGCGGGCCATCGGCGCGGACAATCTCGACGGCGCGGCGGACTACCTCCGCCGTGGGCGAGAGCTGGGCAACGATCGCGACGGCCTGCTGGAGTTGCTGGAACTACTGCTAGCTTGCCGCCGAGGCATAGAGGAAGAAGAAGAAGAGGTGGTTCACCGCTTCTTGAAGCGGCGGGACCTATCGTCCGCAACCAGCAAGGGGATCCAGAGCGCGGTCTGCTGGGATACATTATTAGCAGGCCAATGGGATGAAGCCTCGCGGCAAGCCAGGCGGCTTCTGGAAATCGAGCCCAATGTGGATGCAGAAATGGTCCTATGGGCCATTGCCAAAGCTCGCGGCGATGATGCTTCCGCCCAGGCACACCTGGCAGCCGTGGCGAATGCGCCTCCCTCGGTGAAGCAATTTCTGGAGGCCGAAGGCAACGCGGCCATCGGCCGTTACCGCGAAGCCCGCGACATCGCAGCCGCCATGCGCCAAGAATACCCCGACCTGGCCCAACGTCTGGAAAACCGCATTGCACAACGGGAGGCCGCCTCATGATCGCCTGCCCGTCCTTCTCCGCGCCCGCCTTGCCCTTGGCGCTGATGAGTCTGCAAACCATCCTGGACCTTCTGCCAGGATTTGTCATCGGCCTGACGCTCCACGAGTGCGCCCATGCCTGGTCGGCCAGCCTGCTGGGCGACGACTTCCCCCGCCGCCAGGGGCGCGTCAGCCTCAATCCCTTCCGCCACCTCTCGCCACTGGGCACGCTGGCACTTTTGCTGCTACCGTTCGGCTGGGCCAAGCCCGTGGTCGTGAACGTGTACAACTTCCGCCGCCCCAAGTGGGATTACCTCTGGACCAGCCTGGCCGGCCCGGCCGCCAACGTGCTGGTCGTCCTGGCGTGCCTGGCCCTGATGCACCTGACGCGCCACACCTATGCCTTCGGCCCACGGGGGGAGTATTGGATGGCCCGGGCGGATTTCATGCTGCTGATGGCCATCATCATCAACACGATCCTGGCGGCATTTAACCTCCTGCCCGTCCCGCCGCTGGACGGCTCGAAGATTTGGCCGCTGCTGCTGGGCCGGCGCATCGCCGCGGGCGGGAAAAAATTCAGCTGGGTGTACATTGTCGTGCTGATCGTGCTGCTGCGGGGAGGAACGGTCAACACGGTGCTCAACGCCCTGGTGGACAAAGTCGCCGCCGTGGCGCCGATGAACGATTACACCCTCGTGAGCATAAAGCACGACCAAGGCTGCGCGGCCATCGACCGCGGCGACTTCGCCGGAGCAGAGAAAATCTATGACCAGATTCTGGCGATCACGGGCGACATGCCGATCTACCGGAACTTTCGGGGCTATTGCCGGGCCGCGCAAGGCAACACGGCCGGGGCGATGGCGGACTATACCAGGGTCATGGAACTGCATCCGGACGCGGAAACCGCCAAGCGGGTGACGGAGGCCATGCAGAAGTTGCAGATCCCCCGCGAGAAGACACCCCAAGGGTCAGGGCAGAAAGGGCCGTCCTCCACGTCGTCCCCGAGCACGGCCCCTCAGTCGGCCAGTGTGGATTTTTGAACTTACCCAACCGCCGGCTTGTCGTCAGGCCACGCGGTCGGCCAGGTGCTTGAGGTTGGAGATGGCCTTCCGTTCAAGCTGGCGAACGCGTTCGCGCGTCAGCCCGATGATCTGGCCGATTTCCTTGAAGGTTCGCGGCGGGCCCTGGTAGCCGTCCAGGCCGAAGCGCAGCTCCAGAATCTTCCGCTCGCGGGGCTCCAGGTGCTTCAGCAGCGATTTGACCAGCGGTGCGTTGGAGGCGTCCATCATCGGCTGATCGGGCCGCTGCTGGGAGGTATCCTTGACCATTTCGGCGATGGCGGAGGTCTCTTCCGATCCGATCTGCGTAGGCGCGGTGACGGCGAGCAGGCCCTGGCGAATAATCTCGGCCTTTCTGGCGCCGATGCGAAGCCGCCGGGCCATCTCGGCCGCTGTGGGCGGTCGGCCCAGATCTGCCTCCATCGCGGCGGCGGTCTTGCGCCACTTGGACACCATCTTCACCAGGTAGGCCGGTATGCGGATGGATTGGCCGGTGTGGTTCATCGCCCGCTTGACGGCCTGCTTGATCCACCAGGCCGCGTAGGTGCTGAACCGCACGCCGGCGTCGGGGTTAAACTCCTCCACCGCCCGCATCAATCCGATATTCCCTTCGGCCACCAGGTCGGATAGCGTCATGCAGGGGTTGCGGTACTGCTTGGCGATCTTGACCACCAGGCGCAGATTGGCGCGGATCATCTGCTCGCGGGCGTCCGCGTCGCCGTCCTGGCGGATTCGCCGGGCCAGATCACGCTCCTGCTGGGCCGTCAGCAAGGGAGAGACTTTGATCTGATCCAGATACCAACCCAGCGTGGTCTGCGAGCCGTCGGCCATGATTCCGTGCCTCCCTTGGCGTTTGGCATCCTCCACTGAAAGATTCTTCGACACGCCGGGGACGGCCCTTGAGTAAGGGCCGGTCGAAAGGCCTCGGCCTTAAGCAGCCTTAAGCACAAAAGGGTGCGGCCGACGGCGTCGGTCGCACCCTTTTCTCATTTCTCAGATGATCAGTTTTTTTGAGCCCGCTTACGACTCTTTGGGCGGCTCTTCCGGCGGGCGGGTGGTCTGGATGATGTCGTCGCCCAGCAGTTCGGTGGGGCCTTCCAGCCCGCCGCGGCGCTGGGTGCCCGGCTCGGTCGGCTCGGGCGGGACGCCTTCCTCGGCGGCCCATTGGGCGCGCTTCAGGCTCAGGCCGATCTTCCGCTCCTCGGTGTCCACGCGGAGAATCTTGACCTCGATCTCCTGGTCCACCTTGACGACGTCCTGGGGGTTGTCCACCTTGTGGTCGGCCAGCTCCGAAACGTGCAGCAGGCCTTCCAGATCGTCCTCCAGTTCCACGAACACGCCGAAGTTGGTGATCTTGGTGACCTTGCCCTTGACGATCTGGCCGGGCACGTAATGCTCCGGGATGCTTCGCAGCCAGGGGTCCTCGGTGAGTTGCTTGAGGCCCAGGGCCACGCGCATTTTTTCCTCGTCCACAGCCAGGACGACGCACTGGAGTTCCTGGCCCTTCTTAAGCATCTCGCTGGGATGGCCGATCTTTCGGGTCCAGGACAGGTCCGAAACGTGCAGCAGGCCGTCGATGCCTTCCTCAATCTCCACGAACGCCCCGTAGTTGGTCAGGTTCCGCACGATGCCGGTGATGACCGTGCCGGGGGGATACTTTTCCTTCACCAGCGTCCAGGGGTTGACCTCGGCCTGTTTCATGCCCAGGGAGATTTCCTGCTTGTCCTTGTCGATCTCCAGGACGACTATTTCGATGTCGTCCCCCGCGGAGACCATCTCGGAAGGATGGTTCAGCCGGCGGGTCCAGCTCATCTCGGAGATGTGCACCAGGCCTTCTAAGCCCTCTTCCAGCTTGACGAACGCCCCGTAGGCCATGATGTTGACCACCGTGCCGTGCACCTTGGTGCCGACGGGGTACTTTTCCCCGACTTTCTCCCAGGGGCTGGCCGTGCGCTGCTTGAGGCCCAGGGCGATTTTTTCCTTCTCGCGGTCGACCGCCAGGATCTGCACCTCGACCTCCTGGTCGACCTTGAGTATCTCGCTGGGATGGCCGATGCGCCCCCAGCTCATGTCGGTGATGTGCAGCAGGCCGTCCAGGCCGCCTAAGTCGATGAACACGCCAAAGTCGGCGATGTTCTTAACGATGCCTTTGCGGACCTGGCCTTCCTTAATCTCGGCCAGCAGCTTGGTCTTGGCCTGGCCACGGCGTTCCTCGATGAGCTTGCGACGCGAGACGACGATGTTGCGCCGCTCCTGATCGATCTTGAGCACCTTGGCCTCGACGATCTGCCCGACGTATTCCCCGATGTCGGCCGGGCGGCGGATGTCCACCTGGCTGGCCGGCAGAAACGCCGGCACGCCGATATCCACCAGCAGCCCGCCCTTGATCTTGCGGGTCACCATGCCCTGGACGACGTCACCTTCCTTGTTCTTCTGGAGCACGCGCTCCCAGCCGCGGATGCGGTCGGCCTTGCGCTTCGAGAGCACCACCAGGCCGCTGTCGCTCTCGACTTCCTCCAGCAGCACTTCCACTTCCTGGCCGACCTGGATGCTCTGGGGGTCGTCGAACTCCCCGATGTCGACGGTGCCTTCGCTCTTGAGACCCACTTCCACGACCACGTCGTTGCCGACGACGCTGACGACCCGGCCGGCAAGCACCGTGCCGGGCTGGGGAGAGGCCTTTTCCTGAATGGTTCGGCTCAGGGCGTCCAGATTGTAGTCTTGACCCAGGGCCGCGGAGATTTGTCGCTGAACTTCCTCGTCGGTGATGCCCAACGATTTGATGAGATTGTAATCGACCATGCGCTACCTTAATGGTTGTGAACGGATGTTCCGCCGGCGTCGGTCCCGGTCCACCATGGATCGGGCGCCGGCCCGCCGTCATCCCCGGCGGCAAGGGGCGGCTGGACCATCCAGCCTCGCCGCTCCCCCAGCCGATACCGCAGGCCGGATAAAGTGGCGAATGGGTAAGTCTACCCCTCTAGTCCGAAGCACGCAACGGCAATTCTCCCATCGCCGGTCTTGCTGAAAATCGCATACGGAAGGAGGGCTACGCTCCATCGTGGCCGCAAAACACCTCACAAAAAACCTTAAAACAAGATAAGCCGCACCTGTACACGGCGGCTTCAATAGAGCAACTGGCGAAAGAAGGTTCGCACCCAGGAAGGACGTCTAACCCCGCTGCGACAGATCCCCGACGGCGGCGGAAGCCCTAATGAGGCACGACGGCCTTTTGGTGCCGATGCTCTTTTAGAATACGGCGGAGTTCCTGAATGGCCTCCAGCTGCCGCTTGCGGTCCTTTTCGATGGTTTCCTTGGTCGGCGGCTTGAGGTCGTCATTGGTCTTGGGCAGGTCCCAACTATCCATGTGATCGCCTCCTGATAAACAGTCACACGGGCTATATCGGCCCGCATGGAGGGCGGTATAAGTTCAAAAAAAGCTTATCTTTGGGGGAGCTTCTGTGGGATGGCGGGGCTCCGGCCCCGCCATCTATGCGCTATCGGAAGCGGTTTTTGCGCGGTGGGACAGGAGCCCCACCGCGCCCCCTGCACACCCCTCCTGTCCCCAACTGGCCCTCAGGAAGGCCCGCCCTTGGCCTGATGGCCGGCGCGATGGATGAACCGGTCCAGCCCGACCCAGTAGCGGCGGAAGAGCCCCTGACCGATTTGTTTGGCGCCGAAGGAATAGGGCAGCGTCAGCAGCGCGATGGCGATGTCGGTCCAGGCGTCGGAGTAGGCCACGTACCGCACGTCCAGCTCGTAGTTCTGGGCGCTGTTGAGCTCCCGGCCGCCGACCACCTGCGTCAGACCCGTGATGCCGGGCAAGACGTGCAGGCGAAGCCGCTCGCGGGGACTGTACGTCGCCTGCTCCCACGGCACGTCGGGGCGCGGACCGATAATGCACATGTCGCCCTTGATGACGTTGAGCAGTTGCGGCAGTTCGTCGAAGCCCAACCGCAGGAACCGGCCGATGGAAGTCAGGCGGGGATCGTTTTCCGTCGTGATGACCTTGCCATCGGGGGCCAGAATCTGCGGGACGCCGACCTTCATCGTACGGAACTTGTAGAGGCGGAAAACCTTACCGTCCCGGCCCAACCGGTCGCTGATGTACAAGACCGGCCCGGTGCTGGTGAGCTTCACCAGCACCGCCAGCACCGCCAGCAGCGGCAGCAGGATCGCAAACCCTCCCAGCGCCACGATCCATTCAATGGCATACTTCAACTCCCACAGCCGACGGCTGGGCGGCACCGGATCCAAGGAGTATGTGGGGGAGGGGCGTTTCACGGCGTCTGGGGCATTCCTTGGCTTAGGGGGTTGTCGGCCCGGCCGCGCCGCACCACGGCGGTCAAGGCCTCCTGCCATTGCCGGACGACACCCTGGCGCTCGAAACATTGCAGGAAATATTGGCGGGCGTTGCGGCCCAGCCGGGCGGCCTGCCGGCGGTCGTCGGCCAGGCGAGCGATGGCCTCGGCCATGGCGGGAGCGTCCTGGGGTGGTACAACCATGCCGCAGCGGCCCTGGCGGAGGGCCTCGGCCGTGGGACTGGTCTCGTGCACGCCGGCGATCACCGGCCGGCCGGCGGCGAGATATCCCAGCATCTTGGAGGGCACGGAATTCTCCCCGGCCTCCGGCAGGAGCGTGATGATCCCCGCGTCGGCGGTCGCCTGCATGTCGCCCAGCACGCTTGCGGGCTGGAAGGGCAGAAAACGCATGTTGGATAACCCTAAACGCATGGCGGCGGCCTGGAGCTTGTCCTTGACCGGCCCCTCGCCCACCACCAGCAGCAGAATGTCCTTTCGGGCCGCCAGGGCCGCCGCGACGTCCGCCAGCATCTCCGCCCCGCTGACGTAGCCGATGGTACCGGCGAACAGGGCCACGAACGTCTCCGGCGCGATGCCCTGCTGCCGCCGCCAGGGATTGTCACGGTCGGCCGGCTGAATCTTCCGCCCGTCCAACCAGAACGGAATGATGCGTATCTTACTCGAATCGACTCCCCGCGCGGCAATGGCCCGGCGAAGGTTCTCTGACAACGTGGTGATCAGGTCCGTCCGCCGGCACACCCAGGTGTCCAGGGCCTTCAGGACCCGATAGCTTCTGCTTTCCGCCGACATGATCCCCGCCGTCGCCATGGCCTCGGGGCGAAGGTCCGAGATGTCATAGACCAGCCGCGCCCCTTTGAGCTTCGCCAGCAGCCAGTCGGCCAGGGGGCCGAAGATCGGCGTCGAGGAGCACACGACCACGTCGATCGGCCCCAGCGCCAGGGCATTGACCAGGGAGCTGGCGGCAAAGGTCAGGTAGTACCACAGGCGATTGAACATCCGCTTTCGCGGGCCGAAGCTGTGCCCGCATCGCAGCAGGTCGAATCCCTCCGGCCGATGCTCCAGGTGCCGAAAGCTTCTGTGCCATCCGGCGTACAGCAAGCCGCCGGGGTGGCTGGGCCAACCGGCGACCACGGTCACGCGATGGCCGGCGCGGGCGAAGTCCTCAGCCATCTCCGCGACCTCGACTCCCCACGGAGCATGCTCCGGAGGATAGACATACGTCACGATAACGATGTGCATAGTCACCCGTAGCCTGGGCAGACGGCAACCGCAGCCCATCTGACCATTACCCATTCACTATCGGCTATCGGCTGCACTGAAACCCGGCTTTGACGCCAAATTTCAATGCCCCGCCATCGAACCTGCCCGCCGATAGGCAAGTATAGTAGAGCAGAATCCCGTCCGTCTGGCAAAGGCAAGAATTCACTGCCGGCTGCCGGAGCGAGGTCGGCAAGTCCTCGAATAATCGGTTGTTACGTTGAACCGTCCGCGGCAGCGATGTAGGATGCGCACGGCGGTCGCTCGGCCTGGGCATTTATACGTTTCGCACGTTCTAGAGAGCTAAAGATCGCACCATGAGCCTATATCCTTGGCAGAGAATACCGAGGTACCATCCCCAGCTTGGCCCCTGGAATATCCTGAGGGCCTCGGGCAGGCAGCCGCGGGGCGCTCACATCCTGGCCGGCGGCGGATGCACCGCCAAAGAGGGGGAGAACCTTTTCCCGCTCAGCAACGGCACGGCAGCCTTGGTCGTGGCCCTACGGGCGATGAGGCTGCCGGCCGGCAGCGGCGTGGCCGTGCCGATCTACAATTGCGTAACAGTTTTTGAGGCCGTGCGCCTGGCCGGGCTGCGGTGCGTGTTCATCGACAACGATCCCGACACCTTCGGCTACGATCTGGACAGCCTGGCTCGGCGAAGCAAAGAAGTCAGCGCGGCGATCCTGGTGCACACGTTCGGTTACGCGGGTGACTGTGACGCCGTCAGCCGTCTCCTGCCCGGCCGGCCGATCATCGAAGACTGCGCCCACGCCCTGGGCAGCCGCCGCGGCGGTGTGCCGCTCGGGTTCCGCGGCGTCGCGGCGGCCTTCAGCTTCAACTTCCACAAGCCCGTCTCCACCGGCGGCGGCGGCTGGCTGATTGTGAACAACCCCGCCCTGCTACCGGCCGTGCGGCAGCAGGTGGAGGCCATGGGCTCTCCGCCCCCGCGCCCGCCGGCCGGGGTGCTGCGGCGGCGGATGATCAAGGCGGCCCTGTATCGCCGGCCGTGGTACGGCCTGCTGCTGGGATGCGGGATTCTGCAGCCGGACCGCGAGGGCGTGCTCCGCGACGTTTACGTCGGGCGGATGTCCGTCCTGGAGCACGTGCTGATCGAAGAGGGCCTGGTCGGCCTGGAAGATCGCGGCCGGCGGTGCCGCGATTGGGCCCGGCGGCTGACGGACGCAGCCGGCCCGCTGGCCCCGGCCTGCCATTTCGTAGCCGCCGGCCAGGATTGGAACGGCTACCTCTGGCCGGTGGTGCTGAGCAGCGCCGCCCGCCGCGAGGAAGCGATGAACTTCCTGCGCGGCCGCGGCGTGGACGCCTTTTTGCTGTGGCTGGAGTGCCTCCAGACGGCTGCCCAATACGGCTATCGGCCCGGCGACTGCCCGCGGCTGGAGGACGCCCTGCCCCGGATGATGATGGTCCCGTGCTACGCCGAGCTGACGGACGGGCAGCAGGAATACATCCTCCAGGCCGTCAAGGAAGCCCGTCTGGGCGCCGGTGGCTAGAGGGCGCGGCAGGGCGCACGGACCGTTGACCGTGCGGACCGCGGCGACTTATGGTATGAACGGTTGATCAAAGACAATCTCAGGAGAGCTGCGATGGACTCCGCCGCGTGCGTCCAAAAAAGATTCACCGAACTGGCGGCCTTGATGAACGCCACCTGCAAGCACTTGGGCCGGCGCATCCCCCGGGCGGCGGAGGTGCTCATCCGCACCTACCGGGCCGGCGGGGGCGTCTTTCTGTTCGGCAACGGCGGTTCGGCGGCCGACGCCCAGCACATCGCCGCCGAGCTGGTGGGGCAATTCCTCCGCCGCCGCCGGGCCCTGAAGGCCGAGGCCCTGTCGACCAACACCTCCGTTTTGACGGCCGTGGCCAACGATTACGACTTCGAGAAAATTTTCGTCCGCCAACTGGAGGCCAACGCCCGCCGCGGCGACGTGGCCTTCGGGCTAAGCACCTCCGGCAACAGCGCCGACGTGGTCGCCGCCCTGAAGTACGCCCGCGGCCGCGGGATGAAGACCATCGCCCTGACCGGCCAGGGCGGCGGCCGCTGCGCCCGATACGCCCAGGTCCTGCTGGACGTCCCCTCCCGCCAGACGCCCCGCGTGCAGGAAGCCGGCACGCTGGTCTATCACCTGATCTGCGAGCTGGTGGAGAACGCCTTCGCCGGCCGGCGGCGCTAGAGTTTCGTCAGGGGTCTGGGGCTAGAAGTCCATCTCTTGGAATTGGCGGTAGCTCTCAGGGGTGCCGATGTCGCTGAATCGCCCGGCGTCCTGGCGGCTGGACATCATCACCCGCCCGGCGGCCAGCATCGCGGGGAACGTTTC
>JBEKZI010000023.1:0-27151 GCA_049510055.1 Phycisphaerae bacterium
CGGTCCAGGTCTTGCCACTTTGCATCCAGTTCCGGGCTATCGCACCAAAGTCAGTGTCGTCGACTTTGTTGTCGCCCCCGGCGTCGCCGGCCATGGCGCCCTGGAAGGTCACCACATAGTTAGTGCCGACCGCCGCGCCGCGGAAGATCGGCCAGTAGCCGCCGCAGGGGTCATTGGAATCCAGCAGCAGTTGGCCGACGAGGTTGCTGGTGATGCTGCTGAAGTTGCCGCCCATGCCCGTGGAGGTGATCAGGGTGAACGTGTCGCCTTGATGGGGCCGGTAGCTATTGAGGCTTTGGAAGTCCAAGGCCCCGGCCAGGCTCACGGCGCCGCTGGAGCCGATGAGGCTGTGGCCGTTGGAGTCCAGCTCCATCGTCACTTGGGTGAATCGCCCGCCGCCGGAGTTAATGGTCAAGCCGCCCGCCTGGATATAGGCGGCCTTGGCTACCGTCAGTTCGGCGGTGCTCCCCAGGTCAGTGGCCAGGAGGATCGGTCCGGTGACCGTCAAGCTGCCGCCGGTGAGGTTCAAAATTCCCTGGCTGTCGAGGGCGACGCCCAGGGTGATACTGCCGCCCACGGTCATCACGCCCCCGCTGAGGCTATACGTCCCGCAGGACTGATAATAGTGCCCTAGGTAAAGCGAATCACTCATCGTGTGGGTGCCGCCGGACTGGTTGAAGAGCCCCGTCCCGGAAGACCCCACATCCGCAGCCCCCATGCCCAGCGATCCTCCGCTGAGGGTATATGTTCCGTGGGAGCCGGGAGCGTTTCCCACAGAGAGCATATAACCCGTGTTTGTCCCGGCGGACTGATCAAAGGTCCCTGTCCCGGAATTTCCTACCGTCTGAAACAGGGCACTCACCGACCCGCCGCTGAGGGCGTACGTCCCACTGGCGACGGCAGCGCTTCCCAGACCGAGGTAGGCCGTCGTGTTCGTCCCACCGGACTGATTGAAGGTCCCCGTTCCGAGGTTCCCCACGATCTGTAACGTCGATCCCAGCGATCCTCCGCTGAGGGTGGCGGTGCCGAGGGTGTCAGTGGCGTTGCCTACGTACAGGGCGTAGGCGACGTTCAGCGTTCCCCCGGCCGTGACGGCCAGCTCGGCGCTGCCGCCGGTGGTATTGGCCACGTAGAGCGTGCCGGCCTCCTGGTTGGGGTAGGCCACGATGGCCTTGCCGGAGTCAATCTCCGCCTTATCGGCCAGCGTCGGCTGCCAGGGGATGTCCCAGTTGGTGATCAGCTCATAGCGCCCCGCCGTGCCGCCGGCCCAAACGATCGTTTTGGGGGCGGCGATGGGGGCCAGCGACATGAGATACTCTTCGAGGTTGGTATAGCCGTCGTTGTCGATGTCGCCGTTGTTGTCGGCCACGTTGGGATCCAAGCCGTGGGCAATCTCCCAGGCGTTGGACATGCCGTCGCCGTCGGTGTCGAAGTTGGCGTCGCGGGTCAGCTGCGGATACGTCGGCCAACCGCCGGCTTGGGTCACCGAGGTATACATGGTTCCCGCCGTCCCGTAGCTGCGGACCTGCGCGACGATGTTGGCGTCCACGCTGTTGCGGTTCCAGGAGAAGGCCCCGCCGCTATTGAGCACAGTGGCCAGGGCCTGATCGGCGGTCATGGTGTACACGGCCGGGCAATTGGGGTCCATGGTGAATTCGCTGCGCGTCGTGTAGTTCCCTTCGAACATGGCCCAGCCGGTGTCGGTGCCGTCCAGAACGCCGTTGTGGTTGGGGTCGATCTTGTTGCCGGACTGGTAGATGAACATCTCGTTGGCGGCGCCCCCGGCGCTGAAGGCCGTGGAACTCTTGCTGCCGGTCGGCGTGCTGGGGCCGGCGATCAGATAATTGCCGACGTAGTTCATGTGCACGCGGCCGTTGCCGTCGTCGAGGAAATAGCCGGCCTGGTCGGACCAGTTGTAGATCACGTTGTTGCGGAAATCCAAATACAACGTCGAATACAGGTTGGGGTCGCTGCTGTCATTGGGGTAATACCCGGGCCGGGGATTGCGGGTCCAGTTGTCGACGTAGAGGTTGTTGTAGAAGCTGAAATAGAACGGGGTGGTCTGGTTGGCGCCCTCGTTGACCCGCAGCAGCGATCCATAGCCGTGGCCGAGGGGGTTCAGGGCCTCGGTGACGAAACAGTTTTGTATGGTGACGGTCTTGGCGGCGTGGGTGGAGGAAAGCACTTCGTCGGTGGCCCAGGAGGCCGAGCAGTGGTCCACGATGACGTTGGTGCCGCCGTAGACGCTGATGGCATCCATATTGAAGGTAACGCCCTCGCGGCTGCTGATGTGGCGGACGTCCACGTCGTTGCCAGTGAGGTGGAACTCATAGTTCCTGATGCAGATGCCCTGGCCGGGGGCAGTCTGACCGGCGATGGTGATGTTGTTTTTGCTCACGTCGAGCTCGGAGGTCAGCGCGATCGTCCCGGAAATGTCAAAGACGATGGTCCGCGGCCCCGTGGCGGAGTTGAGGCCGTAGCGCAGGGTGCCGGGGGCATTGGAGTCCGCCAGGCTGGTGACGTGATACACGTCGCCGCCGCGCCCGCCAGCGGAATTGGCCCCGTACCCCTCCGCCCCCGAAAAGGCCGGGATAGCGTAAGCGGAGGAGGCCCCCAGGATCACCGCCACGAGCGTTGTGATCCCAAAAACCATGGACGGCTGTGGAATGACGCGTCGCATAAGAGAATCCTTTCCTTTGCGGGAGTTTCTCTTACTGCCACTACGCCAGGCGGCCGTGACGAAAACGTGAACGGTTGCCTGCCCGAATTAACTACGGCGTCTTCGTATCAGTGATAAGCCACCCAAAGCCAGCATCGCCAGCGTGGCCGGTTCGGGGATCGAGGCGTCGTCCAGAGGCGCCGCACTGGGCGCCAGGCCCGTCAAGCCCCAATTGCGGGCTAGCATGCCGAAGTCCGTGCCGTCCACCGTGCCGTCTCCGTTGAAATCGCCGTCATACCAGGTCTTGCCGCTCTGCTCCCAGTTGCGAGCTATCGCGCCAAAGTCGCTGTCGTCGACTTTGTTGTCGCCGGTGGCGTCGCCGGCCATGGCGCCTTGGAAGGTCACCACGTAGTTGGTGCCGACCGCCGCGCCGCGGAAGATCGGCCAGTAGCCGCTGCAGGGGTCATTGGGATCCAGCAGCAGTTGGCCGACGAGGTTGCTGGTGAGGCTGCTGAAGTTGCCCGATATGCCGGTGGAGGTAATCAGGGTGAACGCGTCACCTTGATTGGGCCGGTAGCTGCTCAAGCTCTGGAGGTCCAGGGCCCCGGCCAGGTTCACGGTTCCGCTGGCGCCGATGAGGCTGTGGCCGTTGGAGTCCAGCTCCATCGATACGTTGGTGGACCGGCTGCTGCCGGAGTTGATGATCAGCCCGCCGACCTGGACGCATGCCGCCTTGGCCACGTAGAGCTGCGCCGTGCTGGCCGAACCGCCGGCCATCACGATCGGTCCGGCGGCCGTCAGGCTTCCGCCGGAGAGGTTCAGGACGCCTTGGGCGCCGCTGCCGCTGCCCAGGGCCACGGTGCCGCCACCGGTGACCGTGCCGCCGCTGGCGGCCCAGAGAGCAAAGCTGCCACCCACCCTCACCGCACCGCCGCTGATGGTGGCCGTGCCGGCAGCGTTGGCGGCGCTGCCCAGGTACAGGGCATTGCCGACGCTCAAGCTTCCAGCCGTGACCGCCAGTTCGGCGCTGCCGCCGGTGGTGTTGGCGACCCACAGCGTGCCGGCTTCCTGGTTAATGTAGGCCACGGTGGCCTTGCCGGAGTCGATCTCGACGGGGTCACTGAGGGTGGGCTGCCAGGGGATGTCCCAGTTGGTGATCAGTTCGTAGCGGCCCGCCGTGCCGCCGGCCCAGACGATCGTCTTGGGCGGCGCGATGGGGGCCAAGTCCATGAGGTATTCTTCCAGGTTGGTGTAGCCGTCGTTGTCGACGTCGCCATTGTTGCTGGCCACGTTGGGGTCCAGGCCGTGGGCCAGCGCCCAGGCATCGGGAATGCCATCACCATTGGTGTCGGTGGGCTTGGTTCCACCGGCAGGGACCGCCAGCGCCCAACCGCCTCCTTGTGCAACCGTGTCGATGATGGCACCGCTGGTCCCCGCGGACCGAACCATATTGTTGACGCGCGTGTCGACCCCATCCCGGTTCCAGGCAAAGGCGCCGCCCTCATTGATAACCCGCTGGAGAGCCGTGCTGGCGGATTCCGTATAGACAGGGGCACAATCGAACGACCCGCTCATGGCCGTATAAGTGCCGCTGAACATGCCCCAGCCGGTGTTGGTGCCGTCGAAGACGCCGTTGAGGTTGCCGTCAATGAGGTTGCTGGACTGATAAATCTTTGTATAAATGCCGCCCCCGTCGAAGGCATTGGTCCGCTTACTGGAAGCCGTGGATGGGCCAGCGACCAGGTAGTTGCCCACATAATTCATATTCACGTTTTCGTGGAAAGCGGTATTGGGATCATTATCCCCGCTGTAGCCGGCCTGGCTGCCCCAGTTGTAGATGACGTTATTGCGGAAATCGAGCGTCAGCGGACCGCCGTTGTAGGTCCCCGGGCGAGGGTTCCGGCTGCTGTGGTTGGCGTAAAGGTCGTGCGAAAAGGTCATTTGCGAAGACACGCTCGGGCGAATGAGAGAACCATACCCGTGGGCTCCTTTGGAGTGTATGGACTTGTTAAGGCTGTCGGTGATGTACGTCCACTGCACGGTTAATGTCTTGGTGTTATTCGTGGGAGAGAGCGTCTCGTCCACGCTCCAGGAGGCCGAGCAGTGGTCGACCATGACGTTGGTGCCGCCGGTAATGCTAAACGAGTCCGACTCCTGATTGGCGTCGATCCCCAGGCGCGACCGGATGTCCCGGACGATCAAGTTGTTGCCGCTGAGAGCAAAATTGTATGTCCTCAGGCAGATGCCCTGCCCCGGAGCGGTCTGGCCGGCAATCGTGATATTCGACTTGCTGACGTTGAGATTGCTGGTCAGCGTGATCGTGCCCGCGACGTCGAACAGGACCGTGCGCCCACTGGAAGGGGCGTTGGCAAGGCCGTAGCGCAGAGTGCCGGGCGTGTTGGTGTCGGCCAGGCTGGTGACGTGATACACGTCGCCGCCGCGCCCGCCGGTGGAGTTGGCCCCGAACCCCTCCGCCCCCGAAAAGGCCGGGATGGCATAGGCGGAGGAGGCAAACGGGATCAAAGCCACAAGCATCGCAATTCCAAGGGCTGCGGACGACAGTTGATGGGTGCGTCGCATGAGAGAGTCCTTTACTTTGTTGGAGTTTCTCTTACTGCCACTACACCAGGCGGCCGTGACGAAAACGTGAACGGTTGCCTGCCCGAATTAACTACGGCGTCTTCGTATCAGTGATAAGCCACTCAAAGCCAACATCACCAGCGTGGCCGGTTCGGGGATGGGGGCGTCCAGAGGCGCCGCACTGGGCGCCAGGCCGGTAGAGCCCCAGTTGCGGGCTACCGCTCCGAAGTCTGTGTTGTCCACGACGCCGTCTCCGTTGAAATCGCCGTCATACCAGGTCTTGCCGCTCTGCTCCCAGTTGCGGGCTATCGCGCCAAAGTCGCCGCTATCGACTTTGTTGTCACCGGTGGCGTCGCCGGCCATGGCGCCCTGGAAGGTCACTACGTAGTTGGTGCCGACCGCCGCGCCGCGGAAGATCGACCAGTAGCCGCCGGCGGGATTGTTGGGGTCCAGCAGCAGTTGGCCGACGAGGTTGCTGGTGAGGCTGCTGAAGTTGCCCGATATGCCGGTGGAGGTAATCAGGGTGAACGCATCGCCTTGATTGGGCCGGTAGCTGCTCAAGCTCTGGAGGTTCAAGGCCCCGGCCAGGCTCGCGGCGCCGCTGGAGCTGATAAGGCTGTGGCCGTTGGAATCCAGCTCCATCGATACCTGGGTGGACCGGCTGCTGCCGGAGTTGATGGTCAGCCCGCCGACTTGGACGCATGCCGCCTTGGCCACGTAGAGCTGCGCCGTGCTGGCCGAGCCGCCGGCCATCACGATCGGTCCGGCGGCCGTCAGGCTGCCGCCGGTGATGTTCAGGACGCCTCGGGCGCTGCTGCCGCTGCCCAGGGCCACGGTGCCGCCGCCTGTGATCACGCTGCCACCGATCGCCCAGTTGGTGAAGCTACCGCCCACCCTCACCGCACCGCCGCTGATGGTGGCCGTGCCGGCGGAGTTGGCGGCGTTGCCCAGGTACAGAGCGTTACCGATGGTCAGCTTGCCGGCCGTCACCGCCAGTTCGGCGCTGCCGCCGGCGGTGTTGGCGACCCACAGCATGCCGGCCTCCTGGTTGATGTAGCCGACGGTGGCCTTGCCGGAGTCGATCTCGACGGGGTCACTGAGGGTGGGCTGCCAGGGGATGTCCCAGTTGCTGATGAGTTCATAGCGCCCGGTCGAGCCGCCGGCCCAGACGATCGTCTTGGGCGGCGCGATGGGCAGCAGCGACATGAGGTACTCTTGAAGGTTGGTGTAGCCGTCGTTGTCGATGTCGCCGTTATTATTCGCCACGTTGGGGTCCAAGCCGTGGGCAAGTTCCCAGGCATTGGATATGCCGTCGCCGTTGGTGTCGAAGTTGGCATCGTGTGTAGTGGAAATGTAGGTCTGATAGCCGCCGGCTTGGGTGAGGTTATTGTAGATGGTTCCCGACCTGCCGTAGCTGAGAACCTGGCTGATGACATTGGCATCCACGTAGTCGCGTTTATTGGCGAAGGCGCCGGATTGGCTCAGGACGTAGAACACGATCGTATTAGCATCCTGAGTGTAGAACGACGGGCTAACCGCAAAAGAGGATCCTAGCTGTGTGTACGTTCCAATGAACATGCCCCAGCCGGTGTTATTGCCGTCCAGGATGCCGTTGTGGTTGGAGTCGATCTTGTTGCCGAGTTGGTAGATCAGCAATTCCTCGGCAGTGCCTTTGCCGCTGAAGGCCGTGGTGCTCTTGCTTCCGGTCGGCGTGCTGGGCCCGGCAATCAGGTAGTTGCCGACGTAGTTTATGTACACGCGGCCATTACCGTCATCCTGGTTGTAGCCGGACGAATCGCTCCAGTTGTAGATCACGTTATTGCGGAAGTCCAAATACAGCGTGATGTACGTGTTCGGGTCCGAACTGTCGTTGGGGTAGTAGCCGGGGCGGGGGTTGCGGCCGAAATTGTCAGCGATGAGGTTGTTATAAAAGCTGAAATAATAGGGGGTGATGTTGCTGGCCTGGCCCTCCCCGGCCCGCATCAGCGAGCCGTAGTTGTGGCCGGAGCACGCGTCGGGGGTCAAAGCCTCGACAAGGAAGCCGTTCTGTACGGTGACAAAGTTGGCCGCGTGGGTGATGGAGGTTAGTTCATCCGTGCTCCAGGCGGCTGAGCAGTGGTCGAGGATGACGTTGCTGCCGCCCTCGACACTGAGCGCATCCACCTGGATGCGTGTGTTACCCATGCGACTGTGGATGTCTTGGATAATCGTATTGTCGGCATTGGCCTCAACGTCGCGGTTCTCTATGTAGATGCCGTTGCCCGGGGCGGTCTGGCCGGCGATGGTGATGTTGGGCTTGTTGATCTTCAGGGCGCTTGTCAGCGTAATGGCCCCGGAGATGTCGAAGACGATGGTCCTGCCGCTGGAGCCGGCGGAATAAATGCCGTAGCGCAGGGTGCCGGGGGTGTTGCCATCGGCCAAGCTAGTGACGTGGTACACGTCGCCGCCGCTGCCGCCGGTGGCGTTGGCCCCGTATCCCTGTGCTCCGGAGAAGGCGGGGATGGCATAAGCGGAGGAAGCCAACAGGATCACCACCACCAGTGTCGTGATCCCAAGGGCCACAGACGACAGTTGAGAGGTGCGCCGCATGAGAGGATCCTTTTTTTCCGGAGTTTCCCCTGCTGCCGGTACAGCGCAATAGCGGAAACACCTTAGGTCCAAAGAAGGGAGCTAAACGGCAGAGACTTGGCGCAACATACCACAGCGAGGAGTAGGCTCCTTTTTTTGCGGCTCACACATAGCTCCGTTGCTCCCTATAAACCGGAAATCTGCCCATATCATATCAGCTTTATCCCGAATCACAAGGCAAAAGCGGCAAAAGCGGGCTTTCTGTGCGGGTGGCGACAGAGGAGCAGCACATGGCCTAGGTCATGCGAATGAGGCGGCGGAAAAATTCCCTCTCCCCCGGCCGCTGCGGCGGCGGGAGGCGTATCGTATCTTTCTTTCCAAGAGGTCTCCGCGCGGCAAGTGTGCTTGACAAGGCGCGCCGAGGGTGTCTATACTGCCCCGCTTCAATCTGTCTGCGGGCAGGCAGGCCTGCCTACCGGTAGGCAGGTTGCCGAGGCGTTCCTTCACCCAGCCAGCCGCCGTGGCGGAAAAGACAAACTGAACGTAAGGAAGTGAGCTTTGGCAAAGAAAACCCGTTCCAACCCGAAGCGTGCCACGGTGAGCAAGGGCCGTAAGAGACCGGCGACGAAGGCCTCGAAAAAAGCCCGGCTCCGCGCCCTGGCCGCGCCGGTCCCTGCGATCCAGATGCCGACCGGTCCGCGCCTGAAGAAAAGCCCCTTCAGCCGGGCGGAGCTGAAGGAGTTCCGCCAGATGCTCCTGGATAAGCGCCAGGGGCTGCTGGGCGACATGACGCGCATGGAGGCCGAGGCCCTGCGGACCAACCGCCAGGAAGGCACCGGCGACCTGTCCAAGATTCCCACCCATGACGCCGACGTGGGCACCGACAACTTCGAGCAGGAGTTCACCCTGGGCCTGCTGGAGAGCGAGCGGACGTTGCTAACGGAGATTAACGAGGCCCTGGAGCGAATCGACAAAGGCACCTACGGCATCTGCCTGGGCACCGGCTTGGCGATCGGCAAGGCGCGGTTGAAGGCCAGGCCGTGGGCCAAGTACTGCATCGAGTACGCCCGGATGATCGAGAAGGGCCTCGTGCACCAGGGGCAGGAGCGGGAGTCCGGCGGCGAGGAACAGGCAGAGGAGCCCGAAGGCCGGGAAGAAGAGCCCGAAGAAGAGGCCGAAGAGGACGCTGAAGTCGAAGTCCCGGACGATACCGACAAGTCCTCCGAGGAATAATCCCACGTTGCGCACCAGCGACAAAGAGCCATCCGCCTCTCCGGCGCGATCCTCGGCTGATAATCCTACGTGTCTTGCAATTAAGTCTCCTTGCGCCATCGCCCTGTTTCTGCTGGTCCTGGCCGCAGGCCTGGCGGGCGATTTGGCGTCCAAGCATTACGCCTTCAAAGTCCTGATGAACGATCCGGACCTGCCCCAGCGCGTCGAAGCCTTGCGCGCGCAGCACGGCCCGGCGCTGCCTCCGCAACACGTCTTGGCCGAGCTGCACCTTCATCGCCAGATCATACCGGGCGTGCAGTTCACGTTGTCCACCAATCCGGGCGTGGTGTTCGGTACGCCGATGCCCTGGCCGCTCGTCGCGGCGGCCACGATCGTCGCGGTGGCGATGGTGTGTGTCTTCTTCGCCGTCTCTTCCGCCCGCGCCCGCTGGACGCACGCGGCCTTGGCCCTGATCACGGCGGGGGCGATGGGCAACCTCTACGACAGGCTCGTCGTCCAGACCGTCCTGCCGGGCCTGGAGCCCATCCGCCATCACGTCCGCGACTTCATCGACTGCTCCCAGATCGGCTACAAGTGGATCTTCAACCTGGCCGACGCGTACCTGGTGATCGGCGTGGCCATGCTGGTGCTCCAGTGGCTGTGGGACGGACGCCGGGCCGCCAAAGCCCGCGCCGACGCAACCGCCTGACGGCGCCCCCCTCCCGGCGCGACGAGACCTGCCTACCGGCAGCTTGCCTGCCGTAGGCAGGGCAGGTTGGCCGACCCGTCGCCAGGCCGTACAATGCCCCCATGCATCGCCCCGCTGGCCGCGTCCACGACGTCCCCGCCCTGCTGGGCCGGATACGCCACCTGAAGATGGCGTCCCTGGCCGCCGAGATGCTCCTGCTGGCGGCCTGGATGGTGCTGCAATCCCTGTGGGCAAGGCACGAAGACCTCGCTTCGGCGAACTGTCAGCGAGCCCTCCTGTTCCACGCCCTGGTGGCCTTGGCCGCCTACGTGGGCATCTTGGCGATGCTGGCCCTGGCCCGGCGCACCGCGGAGGGCCGGTTGACGAAAGACCTGTTCGTTCCCAAGGCCGCCGCCCTGGCCGTGCTGGAGGCCGCGGCAAACGCCCTGCTGATGGTGGCTGTGCTGCTGATAATCGCCTGGCCGTACCACGTTCTGGGAACGTTTGGCCTGGCGGTGACGGCCGGCGTGGCGATCCTCTTGGGATTGTTTTGCCGGCTGCCCGCCGCGATGAGCCAAAGCCGCGGTGAACCAGGCGGCCAGGAATTGAAGCTCCAATATATTAAAGACTCACTCAGCCGCTTCGGCGTCTCCGGGGCGGAAGTGCGGCTCGTGCCGTTCGGCGCGGAGCTGTCCCTAGCCGGCGCCACGCGGCGGGGCGAGCGACCCGTGGTCATCATGGACCCGCAGTTGCTGGAGCGGCTCAGCGAACGGGAATTGGCTGTCATCGCGGCCCACGAGGCGGCGCACCTGCGGCTGGGCCACCTGCGACGGGCCGCCGTCGCGGATGTTTTACTGTACCTGGTCATGTTTGCCGCAGCGGCGAGCTTCATCTTGCCACTTGTTTCTTCCGGCGGGCCGTGGTTCACGGCGTTTTTGTTTTATCTGCCCGCGATGGCGCTGGAACTGCGCGTCGTGACGCTGGCCCTGCGGCCGGTGGAAGCGGCCATCAGCCGCCGCCAGGAGCGCCGGGCGAACCGCTGGGCGCTTCAAGCCACCGGCGACCCGGCCGCCTTCGTCTCCGCCATGAAAAAGGCGGCCGAGTACCTGGGGGCGACAAAGCCACCGGCCTGGTGGGAGCGATGGTTTATCGCCAGCCATCCGTCGCTGGAGGAATTCGTCGCCCAGGCGCGGCGATTCGCGCAAGATGAGGGTATCCTGTGGGAGGAGCCGACCGACGGATGAAGCCCAACTTCCTGGACATGACGATCGAACAGGCCGCCGCCGCTCTGGCCGCCGCGGGCGCGGAAGCCTACCGCGCCAAGCAACTGGCCGACTGGGTCTATCGCAAGGCCGTCACCGACCCGGCCCGAATGACCAACCTGCCGGCCGGTGTGCGGGACTGCTTCGACATTATGACCTCCCGCGTGGTCGCCCGCGCCGACAGCCGCGACGGCGCCGTCAAGCTGCTGGTGGAATACGCCGACGGCCAGCGGGTCGAGACGGTCCTGATTCCCACCGGCCCGCGGGCGACGGTATGCCTGTCCACCCAGGCCGGTTGCGCGATGGGATGCGCATTCTGCGCCTCCGGCCTGGGCGGGCTGGGGCGGAACCTCTCCTGCGCGGAAATCCTCCAACAAGTCCTGCACCTCCGGCAGGCCGCCGCTCATCGCGTCACGGCCGCGGTGTTCATGGGCACGGGCGAGCCGTTGGCCAACTACGACGCCACCGTCGCCGCCGTGCGGGCGCTGATCGACCCCGATCGCTTCGGCCTGTCGGCCCGGGCCGTCACCATCTCCACCGTGGGCCTGCCCGGCCGAATCCGCCGCCTGGCCGCCGAAGGCATGCCCATCACGCTGGCCATCTCCCTGCACGCCCCCAACGACGCCCTCCGCCGCCAGCTCATCCCCGCCGCTGCCTCGGCCCCCATCGAGCAGATCGTCGCCGCCGCCTCGGCGTTCTTCGCCAGCCGCAAACGCGAGGTGACGCTGGAGTACGTGCTGCTGGCCGGGGTGAACGATACCAACGTCTGCGCCGAGGCCCTGGCGCGCCTGGCCAAGCGGCTGCGGTGCAACGTGAATCTCATCCGCTACAACCCCGTCGAGGCGCTGCCCTTCAGCGCTCCCGCCGCCGCCGTAGCCAAGGACTTCCTGGCCCGGCTGCGGAAGCGCGGCGTCAACGCCCACCTCCGCCGCTCCCGCGGGACCGACATCGCCGCCGCCTGCGGACAACTACGGCAGGCATCGGGCATTAAGCCATAAGCACCAGC
This sequence comes from Phycisphaerae bacterium, assembly GCA_049510055.1. Classification (GTDB taxonomy): domain Bacteria; phylum Planctomycetota; class Phycisphaerae; order SM23-33; family SM23-33; genus JALHTV01. The sequence continues at coordinate 11,976 of JBEKZI010000023.1, forward strand.
CACTAAGCACCCCTTGTATCATGCGGCGCTTCGGGCGTTATTCCGGTTATTTTTTATGCCTGCGGCCCCATCCCTAATGCCTTATTTGCCCGGTGCATAGACGTATCGTAGGTTCCCCTTGACGGCATGGCGGCCTTAATCGAACAAACGGCTTTTTAGGGCGCTATAATTAAAGTAGAGAACAAGGAGCGACGAATGGATGTTCAAGGCCGTCGGTAAGGGGCCACCCCCTCACCGACGACCCGGGAGGGAGCAAAGCCAGGAGAAAAGCAATCTTTCCCGCGGAGTCCGGCGGGCTGTGCCCGACCGCTGAGATGAGCGCCAGTGGCAAGTGGCAGAGCCGATGCAGGTCCGGCGCCTCCGTTAGTAAGGGAACTTCTGGGCGGGACTTAACTGGCCCGCCCATGCTTTTTTTAATGCTCACAGCATCCGGGGGAGCGTAGACACAGCGCCGGCTGCGCCCGTATTATGACCGCTGAAGATCAACGTCGCGGGGCCGTTCACCAGTGACCCGCGATCCGAGGAAAACCATGGCCAAGCCGAGACGTCGCAGGAAGATCGGTTCCAAGAAGCGCCGCGAGCGCCGGAACCGCCGCAAGAGGAAGTAGCCGCCGCGATTCTTTCGCGTTTTCAGCGGCCCTGGCCCGCCTGGGACTTGCGAACCGGCGGGGCGTGGGGAGTTTTTTCATCTGGCGTCACTTCGCCTGACGTTACTTCGCCGACCAGATCCCTTCGATCCGCGTGCGGCACTTGGAGCACGCGCCGTCCTCCAAGCGGTTCGCGCGGACGCCGAACCCCATCCGCTCGATCAGCAGCTCGTGGCATGAGGGGCAATAGGTGTTTTCCTCGACCTGTCCAGGCGCGTTGCCGCCGTAGATGTACTTCAGCCCCGCCTCCTGGCCCAGCCGACACGCCATCGCCAGCGTCGCCAGCGGCGTGGAGGGGGTTTGCGTCATCTTGTAGTCCCCGTGGAAGCGGCTGATGTGCCAGGGCACAAAATCGCCCAGCTCCCCGGCGATGAACTTCGCGATGTCGCCCAGTTCCTCCGGCGAGTCGTTCATCCCCGGCACCACCAGCGTGGTGACCTCCACCCACACCTTGGCGGCGACCAGGGCCTTCAGGCACGTCAGCACCGGCTCCAGGTGGGCCTTCATGACCGTCCGATAGGTGGCGTCACGGAAGGCCTTGAGATCCACGTTGATGGCGTCCAGCACCGGCGCCACCGTCTGGACCGCCAGGGGCGTGAGGTAGCCGTTGGAGACGAAACAGTTCCGCAGCCCGCGCTCCTTGGCCAATTTGGCCGTGTCGTAGGCCAGCTCGAAGAAGACCGTCGGCTCGGTGTACGTGTAGCTGATGGATGGGCAGCGATGCTCGACGGCGGCATCGACGATCTCCCGGGGACTGACGGCCGAGCCGCCGACGGCTAGGCCGTCGCGCGGCGCCTGGGAGATCTGCCAGTTCTGGCAGAAGGCGCACTGGAAGTTGCACCCGGCCGCGGCCACCGACAGGCTCAGCGTGCCGGGCAGGAAATGGAACAGGGGTTTTTTTTCGATGGGGTCCACGTTGACGGCCACGACCGTGCCGTAGTTCAGCGACTTCAGTTCCCCTTCGACGTTCTGCCGCACACGGCAGACGCCGTACTTGCCCGCGGCGATGACACATTCGTGGCCGCAGAGCTGGCATCGCACTCGCCGGCCGGACAAGGCCTCCCACAGCATGGCGTCGTGATCGCGTTTCATAGCCAAGCTCCCCCACCCAGAGGTGTTTTGCGGCTTCTTTCTACTCTCTAGTTTCTACGTTCTACAACTGCCCCATGTCCCGCTCAGCGATCGCTTTTCTCAGCAGCAGGTAGTTCCGTCCCTTGTAGCGGCGCAGGATGCCGGTAATGCGGACCTTGCCGTCGACGGCCACGGCGCGTTCCAGCAGCCGGCATGGCAGCAGCGGGATGGGCTGCTCCTGGAGCGTGTTGTCCGCCTCGAACCGCGCCTCCAGCCATTGCCCGTCGGCGGAGCGGACGATGCGAACCACGCGGTCGATGAGGATGTCCCCGGCGGGCGCATCGAAGGCCGGCGCGGCGTTGGGGGCTTCGGCGTCAGGGGGCTGCGGCGCGGCTACCAGGGGCTTGGTGGGCTTGGCCCGCGTCAGCGATTTCCGGATGCTGTCGGTGTCGTCGGCGGGCGGTGCGGCACCGGCCGGGGGAGGCAGCGGGACGCTGAGGCGCGTCGTCGGGGTCGGCTGACGCATGTGCGACTCCAGGGGCGCCGCCCCTTCCTGGCTGACGCTCAGCAGCAGGATATAGGGCTGGTTTCGATAGGAGGTGGTCTGGCCCGTGACGTGGAAAGAGGCTTGCGGGTCCGCGGCGGTCAGTTCCTCCAGCATTTCCAGCTCTTTGCCGGGCAGGACGCGCATCTGTTTAGGAAAGCCGGCCGGAAGCCCCCCCGAAAAATCCAGCAGGAACCAGCGGCTGTTCTCTTGGCGCACCACGCGGCACGTGGCGTCGGCCACCATGCTCTCCGGCACCGGATGCGAGGGGGCGGCCTTGGCCTCCAGCGTGAAGGCGGGAGCCGTCAGCGGAACCGACGGGTTATCCAGCAACAAAGACGAATCCTGGTCCACCGGGGCCGACGTGGGCTCCGTCGTCGGCTCCGACGCAGGCCCCGTCGCCGGCTGGGTGTGGGTCACGGGCACCGCGTTCTTGAGGACCTTGGAAATGTTCTCCGGCTTGGCTGCCGGAGCCAGGGAGCCGGTGACGGCGACTAACAAAGCCGCCGACAAGAGCGTCAGGATGGTCAGGCCTTTGGGCATGGGTTCTTTATTCTACCTCACCGTGGGGCGGCATCCAACCCGCCAGCCGGCGGAAGGTAACGCCGAAGCTCCGCCGGCTCGTCGATCACGGCCACCGCGCCCGCGCTAGCCGGGCGGATGGAGCTTATCAGCGTGATCAGCGGTTGCCAGAACCGCCCCACGCACACGATCGGCCGGCGGTGCTGTTGCCGGACGCACTTGCGCTCCCAGGCCAGGGACAGCTCGGTGAGCGTGCCGTTGGCCCCGGGCAGCACGACGTACCCGCCCGTGCCCAGCTCCAGCAGCTTCAGCAGGCGCTCGGTAAAATCGGAGGTGGCAATCACCTCGTCGATGTACGCATTGGGCGGGGTGGACCACAGCGAGCAGGTCACGCCGATGGTCCTGCCGCCGGCCTGCTTGGCGCCGCGCGAGCAGGCCTCCATCGTGCCGCCGTAGCCGCCGTTGGCGACGACATAGCCCAGCTCGGCCAGGACGCGTCCGGTGGCCTCGGCCAATCGGCCGATGGCCGCCTTGCGGTAGACGTCGTCGCTGCCGCCAAAAACGCAAATTACGGGATTTTGTGCAGGGCGGGCGCTCATGCGAAGGCCCCCTATTTCCCGCCGCGGCTGGTATAGTTCAGCAGGCCGCCGGTGGCGAGGATCTTTCGCTGGCGCGGGGCCAAGACCAGCCGGCAGGTGAAGGAGGACTTTTTCGTCAGGTTGTGCACGGTGACGGTCCCGGCGGAGGCGATGGCCTCGGCCAGGCCATCGATGCCGAGCTCGTCGCCGGCGGCGATGCGGTCGTAATCCGCCGGATCGGCCAGCAGAAGCGGCAGGATGGCGAAGTTGACCAGGTTGGCCTGGGCGATCCGCTCGATGGCCTTGGCGATGACGACGCCGACGCCCAGGTACATCGGGCACAGGGCCGCGTGCTCGCGGCTGGAGCCTTGGCCGTAGCTGTCGCCGGCCAGGATCACACCGAACTTGCCGGCCTCCCGCGCAGCGACCGCCCGCTGGGCGAAGGTGGGCTCGCCCGGCTGATTGAAGCACGCAAAGACGTGCTTGGCGTATTCCGGCACGTTGGAGCGGTGCTTCAGCAGGCCGCCGGCCGGCGTGATCTGGTCGGTGGAAATCTTGTCGCCGACCTTGATGAGCACTTTGCCCAGCAGCGCGTCCGGCAGCACCTGGCCGCCGGGCGGCTTGACGATGGTCGAGCCGCGAACGACCTGGACGGCCGCGGCCTGGTCGGCCGGCAGCGGCGGGCAGATCATGCCATCGTCGATGGGGAATTTTTTTGGCGCCGCTTGCGGTTTGTAGGCCACGCCGAGGGTCTCCGTCAGCTCGCGCGGATCGGTAATCTTGCCGGTGATCGCGGCCGCGACAGCCGACTCCACCGACGTCAGATACACCTGGTCGCCGCTGGTGCCCGAGCGGCCGGGGAAGTTGCGATTGAACGACCGCACGCTCACTGTGCCCTCCGCCGGGGCAAAGCCCAGGCCGATGCACGGCCCGCAGGCCGATTCCAGAATCCGCACGCCGGCGCGGACCAGCTCCGCCAGCGCGCCATTGGCGGCCAGCATGGCCAGCACCTGCCGGCTGCCGGGGGCGATGGCCAACTCCACGTCGGGATGCACCGTTCGCCCGGCCAGGGCCGAGGCCACGAGCGTCAGGTCCTGGAAGCTGGAATTGGTGCACGAGCCGATGGCCACCTGCGAAACCTTTTTGCCGGTGACCTCGGCCACCGCGACGACGTTGTCCGGGCTGGACGGCGCCGCGGCCAGCGGCTCCAAGGCCGCCAGGTCCAGCACCACGTGGCCGAAGCTCACCGCCGCCATGCTGGAAGCGTCCGGCGCCGCGACCTGGACATCGGTGCAGTATTGGCGAATCCGCTCGATGACGGCACCGTCGCGCTGGACGTGCAGACGCTTGGTGATGCGGTCATAGGCGGCGCCCTTGTCGGCGGCCAGGGCGGTGAAATCGTTTTCGCGGCCCTGGGCGGCCAGGAACTGTCGCGTGACTTTATCAGCCGGGAAGATGCTGCTGGTGACGCCCAACTCGGCGCCCATGTTCGTGCAGGTGGCGCGGGCGGGCACGGGCAGGCCGGCGACGCCTTCGCCGAAATATTCCACCACGCAGCCGACGTTGCCGCGGGTGGTCAGGATGCTCAGCAGGCGGAGGATGATGTCCTTGGCCGACACCCACGGGCCCAGCCGCCCGCGAAGCTCCACGCCGATGATGCGCGGGCAGACGGTGTAGAACGCCCCGCCGCCCATGGCCACGGCCACGTCCAGCCCGCCGGCGCCGATGGCGAGCGCCCCCATGCCGCCGGCGGTGGGCGTGTGGCTGTCGCTGCCCAGCAGCGTTCGGCCGGGGCGGGCGAACCGCTCCAGATGCACCTGGTGGCAGATGCCGTTGCCCGGCCGCGAAAAATACGCCCCCACCTTGGCGGCGATGGACCGCAAATACAGGTGGTCGTTGGCGTTCTCCGGCCCGAACTGGGCCATGTTGTGGTCCACGTAGCTGACCGACAGCTCCGTCCGCACGCGCGGCACCCCCATGGCCTCCAACAACAGAAAGGCCGTGGTGCCGGTGGCGTCCTGCGTGAGCGTCTGGTCGATGCGCAGACCGATCTCGCCGCCAGCCGTCAGCTCACCGGCCACAAGGTGGTCCGCCAGAATCTTTTGAACGAGATTGCGTGCCATCGCGACTCCGCCGCCCCAGCGGTGATGAAAAAATCGCCGGGGCAAACCCTCAGCATACCACAGGCCCTTGCCTCAGGCAAAAGCCCTTGCGCGGCCAGGGGCCCTAGCCGGCCAGCCGCCTTGACCGGGAGGTATTGGAAATTTATAATCCTTTTTCCGGTTCCGGTCCCATCCTGCGTGTTTGGAGTCGCCATGCACCTCGTGGTCAATGGACAGCCTCAAGAGCATGCCAAGGCCCCGACCCTTGCGGAGTTGCTGGAATCCCTGGCGCTGGAGCCGCGGCGGGTGGCCGTGGAGCTGAACCGCCGGATCGTGCCGCGGAACCGCTACGCCGCCACGCAACTGGCCGACCAGGACGAGCTTGAGATCGTCACGCTGGTCGGGGGAGGCTGAGCTCTTTGAAAAAAATGGAAAAAGTCGCATGAACATCGAACCTCTTCACATCGGCGGCTTTGAGATTACCAGTCGCCTGTTCGTCGGCACGGGCAAGTACGCCACGTTCGAGCTGATGCGCGACGCCCTGGCCGAAAGCGGCTGCCAGGTGGTCACGGTGGCCGTGCGTCGCGAGCGGCTGACGGACAAATCCGGCCGCAACATTTTGGACTTCCTGGACCCCAAGCGCCACCTCCTGCTGCCCAACACCGCCGGCTGTTTCGCCGCCGAGGACGCCATCCGCACCGCCCGGCTGGGCAAGGAGCTGCTGGAGGGCCTGGGCAACCGCGGCAGCGCGTGGGTGAAGCTGGAGGTCCTTGGCGACCGCAAGACGCTGCTGCCCGACCCGGTGGGCACGCTGGAGGCGTTGAAAGTCCTGAAATTAGAAGGCTTTACGGTGCTGTGCTACACCAGCGACGATCCGGTGATGGCCATGCGGCTCAAGGAGGCCGGGGCAGCTTCGGTGATGCCGGCCGGCAGTCCCATCGGCTCCGGCCAGGGGGTGCTGAACCCCTGGAACCTCCGCATCATCCTCCAGGAACTCAAGGCCGCCGACGCCGGCTACCCGATCATCGTGGACGCCGGCGTGGGCACGGCCAGCGACGTGACGATCGCGATGGAGCTGGGCGCCGACGGCGTGCTGCTGAACACCGGCATCGCCGGCGCCCGGGACGTGCTGGCCATGGCGCGGGCGATGCGCCTGGCCGTCGAGGCCGGATACCTGGCGCGGCAGGCGGGGCGAATCCCCCGCAAGCTCTACGCCACAGCCAGCTCGCCGATTGAAGGTGTGATCGGCGACAAAAGTAGCTAGGATGTGGTTCTGCCAATTAGCCAATCGGTCAATCAGCCAATTGACCGACTCCTAGCCAACTGGCGCAATTCTGATTGTGGCCCGACTAGTTGAGGGTGAAGGGAATCTTTTCGGGAGATAGGCGTGGACGCGAAAACTACTAAGAGGATCATCCGCCGTACACGCATGTCCAAGAAATTCGAGCAGCAAATCGGCGACAAGGGATTCGAATTCCTGGTTCACGCTCTCACTGCGATAGACAGACTACTTCCACACACAGAGACGACCCCCTGGAAATTGACTCGTGAAAAAGGCGGATCCCGGGTTTGGTGGGCGTCGACTAAAAGACGCACGTTGAATCTCAGGGGCCACCTTACACTGAACAATAGCACCGGTAGTGACTATACGCTTTCAGCAATCCTAACTCGCAAGCAATCTGCAGGTGGAGTAGGCAAGGTTGCTCGGACCATTGACGACCGAGAAAGAGACCTCTGTGAGCGAGTCTTGAAGCGGCTATCCACTGTCCTACAGGCAAACAACAACGTATCGTCAGAGTCATTACTCGCCATACGGGGCACCTTCGACGAGCAGATTGTCGCCTCTCACCTGCGAGACCGTCACCGTTTGCAACTTGATGTTGAAGAGTTACTTCGTTCCTTACGGGGTCTCGCTGAGCAGAGCTATGAGAACAAGTCTCTGACGTTTGGTTGTCTCCTCGATCCTAATGCGGCTTCGAATGGCCGATCTGAGATATCGTTCCCGTCGGACTTCTTTGAGTGGAAAAGATATAAGGCGCTCTCTGACGGTTACAGAACTGCTTATCGCGTGTCTAAGCAAGGACGAGTCATAGGCTTCCATGATCTTCGAATTGGATCTCACCAAACAGGGGGCACGCACTACTATCCGGAATGGTGCGAATACCTGGCAAACAATAGCACCAAAGGAGTGTGCGGGATCTGTTTAACTCGACAAGGCGATATCCTTGTTTTTGATGGCGGCACATTGCGTTTTACCTATCGTTTTGGTCGGTGGCAGTATTGGAATCATACCCACGTGATAGACATTCTTCGGAACCGAGCTCGAGTTCAACGGGTTCCCGAGAAGGAGATTAGCCGAGTTGTAGGCGCCCTTTACCGTGCAGCATTGGACGTGTCATTCAGTCGTTCGGGGGGGCTGTTCGTCCTGTTGCGAAACCGGGCATCATTGAGCAAAATCGTTGCGAAGGGGGATGCCATTAAAGACAAGCATCGCAAAGACATTCATAAAGCATTTGACACAACCTTGTCATCTCCATCTATTCTCACGACCCACAGAAGACTGGTCGTAGAGCTTGCGGGGCTAGATGGGGCAATTGTTCTAAACAACAAAGGTGCGATCCTAGCATACAGTGCTATTTTGCGGCCAGAGAGACGTGGAAGGGTCAGCCCCGCAGAAGGAAGTAGGACAAAAGCGGCAATAGGTGCATCGAACTATGGTTTAGCGATCAAGATTAGTTCCGACGGGGAAATGAGCTTCTATGCAGATGGCGAGAGATATCTTGTGATATAACTAATAAGCCGAAAAGAGCTGGCGAAGCTTCACCTAAACGTCGTGCCTAGAGCGTTGGCTAAAGAAGCCTCTAGACAATTCGTTAATCAGTTGACCAGCTCGCCGATTGAAGGTGTGATCGGCGACAAAGGCGGTTAAGATGTCCACCGGAACGATGGACCCATTGACCGAACCACACGTGGACCGCCGCACGAGGATCTGCATCTGGATCATCGTCGTGGGCCTGCTGAACTTCATGGCCTACACGGTGATGTACATCTTCATCTACGGCGAGGCCGTCAACGGCTGGGTGGAAATCCAGGCCGGACACCGGCACTATTTCCTCCAGAGCGGCACGGAGGTGAGCCATAGCGTGTTTCTCTACAGCGGCATCCACTCCATCAGCATCTGGATTACCGTCGCGGCGGTGATGCTGGCGATGCTCACGCTGGCCAAGGACCGGATCGTCTCCTCGATGCACCGCTCGGTCGTCCGCGGCCGAACGTTCATCACGATCCTGGCCACGGTTATCACGCTCACCACGGCCATGGCGACGGTGTACTTCATCCTGATCTTCACGAGGAACCTCACCAAGCCCCTCGCCGCCCCGCCGGCGCCCTCGACGCAATCGACGTCGATGGCCCACCCATGGCGCTGAGCGTGGACGACATCCTGGCCCCCGGCGGTCTGGTGGCGGGAAAATTGGCCGGCTACGAGCGCCGCGACGAGCAGCTGGCCATGGCCAAGGCGGTGGCCGGAGCGTTCGAGGCCTGCGAGCACCTGATCGTCGAAGCCGGCACGGGCGTGGGCAAGAGCTTCGCGTACCTCGTACCGGCCATCCTCCAAGCCGCCGAGCACCGCCGGCGCGTCGTCGTCAGCACCTACACCATCGCGCTCCAGGAGCAGCTCATCAACAAGGACCTGCCCTTCCTGCACGACCTGCTGCCGATCCAATTCACGGCCACGCTGGGCAAGGGGCGCGGCAACTACATCTGTTTCCGCCGCCTGGCCGCCGCCGTCAAGGGCGCCGCCAAGCTGTTCGCCTCCGACGCCCAGGCCGAGCAGCTCCGCAGACTGGCCGCCTGGGCGATGGAAACGCCGCTGGGCTCGCTGCAAGACCTGACGTTCAAGGTCGACCCGGCCGTCTGGGACCGCGTCCGCAGCGACTCATCCGCCTGCCGCGGCAGCCAGTGCAAGCTCTACGCCCGCTGCCACCTCCAAGCCGCCCGCAAGCGGATGCAGGCCAGCGACGTCCTGGTGGTCAATCACGCGCTATTCTTCTCCGACCTGGCGCTTCAGGCCGTCTCGGCCGGACTGCTGGGCGGCTACGACCTGGTGGTGCTGGACGAGGCCCATACGGTCGAGCAGGTGGCCGGGGACCACTTTGGGATGTCGGTCTCCTCCGCGCAGGTCGCCTACCTGCTGCGGGAACTGTACAACGAGCGCAACGACCGTGGCGTGCTGGCGCTCGTGGGCGATAAAAAAGCCGTCGGCGCCGTCAATCGCGCCGCCTCCGCGGCCGAGGCGTTCTTCGACGCCCTGGCAAACTGCTCCGTCCCGGCCGTCGCCACAAGCGGGCGAATCCTCCAGGCCGGCGCGGTGCCTAACAACCTCTCGCCCGCCCTGGCGGAACTGGCCGGCGTGCTTCGGAACCTCCGCCGCGACGCGCCCGACGAGGAGCAATCGCAGGAACTTTTCGGCTACGAGCAGCGCGTCGGCGAACTGGCCGACAAGGTCGAGGCCCTGATCTCCCAGAACGATTCCGCGCAGGCTTACTGGATCAGCCGCCAAGGATCGCGCAGCCGGGCGGCGGTGGCGCTGGCCTGCGCGCCGATCGACGTCGCGCCCCTCGTGCGCCAAAAATTGTTCGACGCCGTCGGCTCCGCCGTGCTGACCAGCGCGACGCTGGCCACGGCACGCGGCGGACAGCACGGCTTTGACTACATCCGCCGCCGCCTGGGCCTGGAGGAAGGCCAGGACCTGCTGCTGGCCAGTCCGTTCGACTACCGCCGCCAGGCCAAACTCTACGTGGAGACCAAGCTGGGCGACCCCAACAAGCTGGATGAATTTCTCCCGCCGGCCTGCGAGGCGATCCGGCACTACGTCGAGAAGTCCCAAGGCCGTTGCTTCGTGCTGTTCACCAGCTACGCGATGCTTCAAGCCGCCGCCGAGCAACTGGGGCCGGACTTGCGGCAGCAAGGCTACCACCTGCTCGTCCAGGGCGAGGACCTGCCGCAAGGGGCGATGCTGCGGCAGTTCCGCAGCCACGAGCACGCGGTGCTGCTGGGCACGGCCAGCTTCTGGCAGGGCGTGGACGTGGCCGGGGAGGCGCTGTCCAACGTGATCATCGCCAAGCTGCCCTTCGCCGCACCCGACAGCCCGCTGACCGAGGCCCGCATGGAAGCCATCCGCGCCGGCGGCGGCGACCCGTTCACCGACTACCAGCTCCCCGAGGCCGTCATCCGCTTCAAGCAAGGCTTCGGCCGGCTCATCCGCTCGCGGACGGACACGGGTTTCGTCGTCGTGCTGGACCACCGGCTGCTGACGCGCCATTACGGGCGGGCGTTCCTGGCCGCCCTGCCGGACATCGAGGTCGTGCGCGACGAGTTCGGCGCGCGGCAATCACGTTGACACGCCCTATGCTGTTTTGGGACATTGAACAAAGAAAGTCTCCGCCGGCATCGTGGCCGCCGGCGGATGGAGGGTGGAGCTACGCATGGCTTTGCGGAACCGCCCGGCCGGTAAGATTGAAACGCTGGTCAGCATCGCGATCCTGCTGGCCCTGGGCGCCATCGCCGCAACGATGATCCTGCGGCAGGTCCACTACACCTCGTCTTTCCTGGCCGCCCTGGCTGCGCCTTCGACGAATTCAACCTCTTCGGCACCGGCTGCGCCACAAGGAGGCGACTTGTCGGCCTACGCGGGCAAGGATCTGGCGGTCATGTCGCCGATGGAATCGTTCACGCCGGACGACCTATACAAGAAGATCGACGGCCGGGCTGATTTGTACCAGACCGCCGGCGTGGTCGGCATGCGCTGCCAGCGCCTGGCCCAGACGGCCGACCGCCAGTCCTGGCTGGAGGCGTTCATCTACGATATGGGCGACCCGGACAACGCCTTCACGGTGTACAGCAAGCAGCGGCGGCCCGGCGTGCAGGAGTTCGCTGAGCGGGCCTATCAGACGTCCAACGCGATGTACTTCGCCCACGGCAAATACTACGTGGAGATTGTCGCCGGGACGGGCGGTGAAGCCCTCGTCCAGGCGATGCAGGAGTACCGCCAGAACTTTATCTCGTCCGTCGCGGGCAAGGCGACTAGCGAGATCAACTCGATCATGGCGCTATTCCCCACCGAGGACCTCCAGCCGGGCAGCATCTCGCGCAGCGGGGAGGACGACTTCGGCATCGAGGGCTTCCAGAACGCCTTCCTGGCGGTCTATCGCGTGGACGGGACGAACGTGACGGCCTTCCTGAACCGTCTGGCCTCGGCTAAGGAGGCTGCGGACGCCGCAGCGGCGTATCGAAATTCCTTCCAATCTTTCGGCGGGCAGGTGGAACCGGCCGGGGCGGACATTCCCAACGGCTCGGTGATTACGGTGCTGAACACCACTAAGATTGTCTTTGCGGTCGGGCCGTTCGTGGCCGGCGTGCACGAAAGCCCGCAGCGCGCCGCGGCGGAGAAGGTCGCGGCCCGGCTGGCCAAAAAATTGTCGGAGGCGGCCAAGTGACGGACGGCGACAGCGGCATAAACCGGCGTGAGTTCCTCGCCCGCGGCGTCAAGGCGGCCGCGGCCGTCGCAGCCACCGGCGCGGCGGCCTGGCTGATCCGCGACCGCCTCGGCCCGGCGGCCCAGCCCCCCCAGGCGACCGTCACGCTGCCGGACTACGCCATCCCGGCCCTGGGGCGCAAAATGGCCATCGCCAAAGGCGCCGACCGCGCCAAGACCGTCGCCGCCGCGCTGGCGGCCATCGGCGGCATCGAGCAGTTCGTCCGCAAGGGCGACCGCGTGGTGCTGAAGGTCAATGCCGCCTTCGCCACGCCGCCGGCGCTGTCGGCCACGACGCACCCGGAGCTGGTCGCCGAAGTGGCGCGTCTGTGCCTCGCGGCCGGGGCGGCTTCGGTGCTCGTCACGGACAACCCCATCAACGACCCGGCCAGCTGCTTTACGCTGACGGGCATCGAGCAGGCGGCCCGGCGGGCCGGGGCCAAGGTCGCCATGCCGAGCGCCGAGGCCTTCGCGCCCACGAGCGTCAAGGGCGGTTGGCTGATCCTCAACTGGCCGCTGCTGTACAAGCCCCTGGCCGGCGCCCAGAAGCTCATCGGCCTTGCCCCTGTCAAGCATCACGAGCGGGCCGGGGCGTCGATGATTTTGAAGAACTGGTACGGCCTGCTGGGCGGCCGGCGGAACGTCTTCCACCAGGACATTAACGTCATCGTCAAGGAACTGGCCATGATGGTCAGCCCCACGCTGGTGATCCTGGACGGCACGACGACCATGATGCGCAACGGGCCCACCGGCGGCTCGCTGGACGACCTGGCCGCGACGAACACGATGATCGTCAGCACCGACCCAGTGGCCGCCGACGCCTTCGGCGCGACGCTGCTGGGCAAGACCGCCGCCGACCTGCCGTACCTGGGCCTGGCTGCGGCGGCCGGGCGAGGTACGACGGATAACGAATCGCTGAAACCCGTGCGCCTGAACGTGGACTAGCAAGAACGGAATCGCATGCCAAGGCGCGGATAGATTGATTTTGTCAGTGGTGGGACAGAAGTTCCACCGTCCCAAGAGGTCGTTCAAGGCAATGGACGGGTCATGAAAATCATCACGGCTAGACGAATCAGTCAGGTGTTCTTCCTGGTGCTGCTGGTGTGGCTGGCCGTCGTGACGACGGTCGGGTCGGCCTGGTGGCAGATGCGCCGCTGGCCGGTGGATTGGCTGCTCCAGCTGGACCCGCTGGTGGCCGTCGGGACGGCGCTGGCGACCGGGACGCTGTACGCGGGCCTGATTTGGGCGGCGGCGACGATCGTACTGACAATCCTGTTGGGGCGGTTCTTCTGCGGCTGGGTGTGCCCGCTGGGGACGATCCAGCACTTTTTCGGCTGGCTGGGCCGCCGCAGCCGGCCCATGCCGCAGAAAATCCTGCTCAACCATTACCGCCGCGGCCAGGCGGTCAAGTATTACATTTTGGCGGCGCTGCTGGCGATGGCGGCCGTCTGGCCCAAGATGCTGGCCAGCGGCCTGGTCGATCCCATCCCGTTGGTCTACCGCTCGGTGACGCTGGCCGTGCTGCCGGTGGCCGGCGCCGCCAGCCACGCGCTGGCTGCCGAGCCGCGATTCTACGAATGGTCCTGGCTGATTGGCGCGGTGCTGCTGGCCATCGTGGCGGCCAACTTCCTGGTGCCGCGGTTCTACTGCCGCTTCATCTGCCCGCTGGGGGCGCTGCTGGGCGTGCTGGGGCGATGGTCCATCTTCCGCATCGGCAAGACGGCCGCCCATTGCATCGGCTGCGGGCAATGCGAGGCCGACTGCGAAGGGGCGTGCAACCCGGCGGGGCGGATCCGCACGGCCGAGTGCGTCCTGTGCGGCAACTGCCTGGCCGCCTGCCCCGACGACCTGATGCGCTACCAGCGCGCCAAATCCGCCGGCGGCGAGCGAACCTCCCCGGACATCTCGCGCCGCGGGTTGCTGCTGTCGCTGGTCGGCGGCGCGGTGGCCGGCCCGCTGATCCGCCTGGGCGGAGCGGGGGCGGCCAACTGGAATTCTTCCATCATCCGCCCGCCGGGCGCGCTGGACGAAGATAGGTTCCTCCAGCGGTGCATCCGCTGCGGGCAATGCATGAAGGTCTGCCCGACAAACGTGATCCAGCCGGGCGGCCTGGCCGCCGGCGGCATCGAGACGCTGTGGACGCCGATGTTGAACAATCGCATCGGCTCCAGCGGCTGCCAGCTCAATTGCGTGGCCTGCGGGTCGGTCTGCCCGACGGCGGCGATTCGGCCCATCAGCCTGGACGAGAAGCTGGGGCGCGGCCCGTTCGCCTCGGCCGGGCCCATCCGCCTGGGGACGGCCTTCATCGACCGCGGGCGGTGCCTGCCGTGGGCGATGAACCGGCCTTGCATCGTCTGCCAGGAGAATTGCCCCGTCAGCCCCAAGGCCATCTTCGTGCGGGAACAGTTCAACACGATCCGCGGCGGGCGGGCCAAGGTCCAGGCCGCCCGCGGCGCGACGCTGGAGCTGGCTGGGGCGACGTTGGCGGACGGGCAGCTGGCCGGCGGCGACTACTACTGCCGCATCGGCGACCGCCGCGTGGCCATCGCCGCCAACGACGCGGCCTCGGTGACGCTCGCCGAGCCCGCCCAGCCGGCGCCGGCGGCCGGCCAGGAGATCGAGATTCAAATCCGCTTGCAGCAGCCGTCCGTGGACGTCCGCGCGTGCATCGGCTGCGGCGTCTGCGAGCACGAGTGCCCCGTCAGCGGCCGGCGGGCCGTCTACGTGACGGCGGAAAACGAGTCCCGCAGCCGAAAACATTCCCTGCTGCTGTGAAGTATATAATGAGCGAAGCGTTTAACTATAAAATCGTAAAACCGTTGAGGCATCATAAGGAGCCGACTATGTCCTCTTCTTCCAACGATCTATCCCGACGCGATTTTCTCAAGACGGCTGCCGCCTGCGGCGCCGGCGCCCTCCTGACGGCCGGCCAGGCGGCCGTCGCCAAGGCCGCCGCCACGTCCCAACCGGCGGAGGCGTCCGGGGCCGTGCCGCGCCGGCCCTTCGGCAAAACCGGCGCCAACGTCTCCATGCTGGCGCTGGGCGGCATCTTCGACAGCACCGCCAACCAGGCCGTCCTGACCCAGTCGCTGAAATGGGGCATCGACTATTGGGACACGGCCGCCAGCTACACCGGCGGAAAGAGCGAGCTGGGCATCGGCATGTTCCTGGGAGCCA
>JBEKZI010000024.1:0-27149 GCA_049510055.1 Phycisphaerae bacterium
GGCGAATCCGCACGTTGCTTTCCTACGGCTGCGGCATGACGGCGCTGTGGCTGTCGGCGGTGACCATTTTCACGTCGATCGCGGTGGTCGCCTCCGACATCTCGGGCAAGCAGGTCTTTCTGGTGGCCGCCAAACCGCTGGCCCGCTGGCAATACGTCCTGGGCCGCTGGCTGGGCATCGTGATGCTGGACGCCATGCTCCTGGTCTGCGCCGCCGTGACCCTCTACGCCTTTGCGCAGTACCTGCGGGGCCAGCCGGCGCTGAACCCCTCCGACCGCCGTGCGGTGGAGACGGAGGTCTTTGCCTCGCGCCGTCGCGTCTCGCCCGATCCGCCGGACGTCCGCCAGCGCGTGGAGCAGCGCATCGCGCGGCTCAAAGAAGAAGGCCGTTACGCCGATGCCCTGGAGGCGTACAGGCTCCGCGCCAAGGGCGATGCATCCCTGGCGGAACAACTGCTCACGGAACAGATTCAGGGAGACGAAACCACGGCGGTCCAGTCGGTGGGGGTGGGCGAGGGATTCCTGTGGCGGTTCAAGGACATTCACGTCGTCGGCGAGGAGATCGCCGGCCGGGGTAAGGTGACGGCGGTGAACCTCCAGGCCGGGGCGCTCCGCATCCAGGCCGATCCGCGCCTGCTGGGCGGGATGGTCTATAGCGGCCCGATTCGCGTCGAGGGCATCGACGGCCAGGTGATCCGGCTGGAGGGGGACTTCTTCGAGGTCCAGTTCCGTCCCGAGGACGCCCAGCGCAGCACCCTGACGGTCCTGAAGCCCGGCAGCGAGGTGGCGCTGGAGGTCGATCCGACCATCCAGGTGAGTTTCAAGGCCAATGCGGCCTATGTGTCGGCCGAGAGGATGCTGCCGGCCCTGTGGCAGGTGCTGAATCCTTCCACGGGCTTTTTCTATCAGGAATTCCGCCGCGACCTGTACAACACGGTCCACACGCTCACCCTTTCCGCCCGCACGGTCGACACGCAAGGCCGGACGGAGATCCGCTACATCAATCTGCCTTTCACCTCCACCGGCCAGGGCGCCAGCGTGACGATCCTGAACAGCGACGTGGGGGTGCTGTATCGCGTCGGCGGCTTCGAGGGGAACTTCATTCGGGCGATGGCGCTGATTTTTCTCCAGTTGATGTTCCTGGCGGCCGGGGGCGTGTGCGTCGGCACGTTCCTGTCGTTTCCCGTGGCGTGCCTGGTGGTCTTTGCCGTGCTGCTGCTGAGCGTGGGCAAGGAGTTCCTCGCGACCGCCACCGCGATCAATCCCCTGATAGCCACCCCCGTCAGCCAGTACATCGGCCACGACGCCATGAAGGTCATCCAGGTGCTCTTGCCGGACCTGTCCCACACCAACCCGTCGGGGTTCCTGGTGGACGGGATGCTCGTGGAGTGGAGTTATCTTGGCCGGGAGGCCGCCTCGACGATCGGCCTGCGCGGGGTGTTGGTGTTGGCCTTGGCGTGCCTGATCTTCTCCAAGCGCGAGCTGGCGAGGGTACAGGTGTAGCCGCACAAAACGGCGGGAGCCGTCACAAGAAACATGATTCAACGTCCGCGAATTATTCAGGTACTCTGGCTGCTGACGGCGGCGGGATTGCTGGCCGCGGCGGGACTGATCCTGCCACGCCTGGCCGGCCTGAACGCCGTCTACGAGGTGGGGCCGGCCGAATCCGTCGCGCGCACCCACCCGGAGGCGGCGCTGTTGACCATCGCCCCCGGCGGGCTGCGGGCGCCGGTGGTGAACTACCTGTGGATCCGCGCCGAGAACCTCAAGGACGCCGGCCGATATTACGACGCCATGCAGCTGGCCGATTTGATCTGCGCCCTCCAGCCGCGGTTCCCGGGAGTCTGGTCGTTCCATGCCTGGAACATGGCCTGGAACATCTCCGTCGCCATGCACACGCCCGAGGAGCGGTGGCTGTGGGTGACCAACGGCATGCGCCTGCTGCGCGACAAGGGCATCCCGCTGAATCCCCGGGCGCTGCTGCTCTACAAGGACCTGGCCTGGATCTTCTACCAGAAAATAGGGAGCAACCTGGACGACATGCACATGGTGTACAAGCAGCGGTGGGTCGCCGAAATGCAGCACCTGCTGGGCGCACCGCCGCCGGGAGCGACCGCCGAGGTGATCGACGCCTTCCGCCCGATTGCCCAGGCCCCGCTGGACAAGACCACCGACCGCCAGGGACGCGACCTCATTCAGGACGATCAGCTTCGGCTGCTGGAGGCGGACCCCAACGTGGCCGAGTATGTTCGGCTGCTGGAGGAACAAGGCATCCCCATCGACCGCAACTTGCTGGATGCCTATAATCGTTTCAGCCGCGAGCAGCCCGTCGAAATGGTCCGCATCCAGCCGCCGACGGTGTCCACGCCGCAGGACAAGGCTGTCTCGGCCCTGATCAACAATCCTCAGTATGCCGCCGCCCGCGCCAAGCTGCTGGCCTTCGTCCGGGCGCAATTGCTGTGGAACGAGTACAAGATGGACCCCGCCTGGATGCTGGCGCTGATGGAAAAATATCAGGTGCCCATCGACTGGCGGCTGCCCTGGCCGCACGGGCTGTATTGGGCCAGCTACGGCCTGAAGGTCAGCAACGACACGCCCATCGAGGCGGTCAACTCGCTCAACACCGACCGCATCGCGCTGGGGTGCATGAAGGCGCTGGTGGCCGCCGGGCGCCTGACCTACCTGGAGAACCCCGACCGGCCCAATGAACCGTCGGTGGACTTCTGGGGCGATTGGCGCTACATCGACGCCGCGCAGCGGGAATATCTGGACACCATCGACGTCATCTGCAAGGCCGAGGGCGGCACCCCGTTCACCAAGAACATCTTGCGCGGGGGGCACATCAATTTCCTGATCCTGTCGTTCCAGATGCTCTACGTCCAGGGCCAGGTCGACCGGGCCGAGTACTACTTCGACTGGGTCAAGAAAACCTACGGCATGAAGAGCGACGAGTGGGATCAGCCCCTGGATGAATTCATCATCATGATGCTCAACAAGGACCGGAACCTCATCAGCGAAGAGGTGGCCCGCACCCAGTTGGCCGGGGCGCTGCAAATGGCCTACTACTTTTTGGCCGTGGACAACATGGACGCCTACAACCGCGACATGAAGTACGCGGCGCGGGTTTATGAGGTGTACCAGAAGAGCAACTTCGGCACCGAGTACGAGCGGCTCCACTTGCAGCCCTTCGAAGCCATCACCAGCCACATCGCCGCCGCGGTGCTGGTGGACCCGTACTGCGCGGGGTACTACCTTCCGCTGATGGGGCGCGTGCAGCTCTACTCGCGGCTGGACGACGCCACGCGCGTGCTGGCGTATGACCGTCTGGTCGGTTCCCAGGTGCTCCAGGAGCAGTGCCGCGACGAAGGGCTGGACTTCAACAAGGCCTTCCCGCAACCGCCCGGCCTGGAGCAGTATCGCCAGCAGCAGCTCCAGAAACTGGCGCCCGGCCAGCCACCGCCCCCCAGGCCGCTGCCACCGCCAGGGTAACCAATAGCCGGTAGCCAGCACCCGATAGCCAATCGTTGGTAGTTACCGGCTACTGACTACGGACTACTAGCTACTTTTTTTAGTCCAGAATGGTGGACGTCTCGGCCGGCAGGTGGAGGCGTTCTCCGTGATCGCCGCAGAGGATCAAGCCTTCCAGGGGATCGATGTCCATGACCCTGCCGGCGTAGCGCCGCCCGCCGACCTGGACGGTGATCCGCTGGTTCATCATGCCGCACCGCGCCAGCCAGGCGTTTCGCAGTTCCTCCAGGCGGCCGGCTTGAATCCGTCCCACCCAGGCGTCCAGGCGGCGCAGGACCGCGCGGATGACATCGATCCTCTCGACGATCAGGCCGGTCTGCTCGGCCAGGCTGGTGGCCGGGTGGGCCAGGCGCGACGGCGGCGGGGCGGCGTGGACGTTAATGCCGATGCCGATGACCACGGCCCGGCCGGCGGGGCAAGTGCTGAGCTCCACCAGGATGCCGGCGATCTTCTTACCGTCGGCCAGCACGTCGTTGGGCCACTTCAGCCGGCAGGACAGGTCGGCGATGTCGTCGATGCCTTCCGCCACGGCTAGACCCGCGGCGATGGTGACGGCCTCGTGGGCGAGGTTCGCCCCGTCGATCAGCAGGACGCTCATCAGGACGCCCGACCGCGGCGGGCTGGCCCATCGCCGCCCCAGCCGCCCCCGGCCGTGGCGCTGCGACTCGGCCAGGACCGCCAGACCGTCGGCGTTCTTCTGGCGGGCGGAGTGCCGCGCGACGTCATTGGTGGAACTCACCTCCCCGAAGCAAATCACGTTCCGCCCCACGCGCTGCGTCCCCAGGTCCTGCTCGATCAGGCTGGCGTCCAGGGCCGCGGGCCGCTGCAATCGCACGCCCTGGGGCGAAACGTCCAGCCTCTGGCCTTTTCGGCGCAGGGCCGCTAGCGCCTTGGTGACGGTCGCCTGGGGGGCGCCTGCGGCCGCGGCAAGCTCCACCATGGACACGAACCCCTCGCGGCGATCGTACAGCAGCCGCAGCAATCGGTCGGCGGCGGTCGGGCCGGTGTGAGTGGACATGCACGTGCCTCTTGGGGTTGCCCCTGCCGGCTGCCTATTGCCCGGCCACGGTGACCAGGAACGTTCGGCTGCGCGGGCCGTCAAATTCGCAGAAGTACACCGCCTGCCAGGTGCCCAGGACCATCTGCCCGCCGCGGATGGGCAGCGTCGTGCTGCATCCCACCAGCGAGCTTTTGACGTGGGCGGCGCTGTTGCCCTCGCCGTGCTGGTAGACGTCCAGGCGGTGGGGGATGGCCAGGTCCAGCGCGGCCAGGATGTCGTGGACGACGTCGGGGTCGGCGTTCTCGTTGACGGTCACGCCGGCGGTGGTGTGGGGGACGAAAACGGTCGCCGTCCCTTCCGCCACGCCAGCCTTGGCGATAGCGCCGCGGACCTGGTCGGTGATGTCGAGCATCTCGTCGCGGCTGTGCGTGCGGATATCGAATCGTTGCGTGTGCATGGCCGTATCCATAGCGGATTGGGGCGGTTCAGGCAAGCGCACGGCCGCGGGCGGGGCGTCAACGCGATGGCGCCGAAGACGGCGCCGACTTGCGCGGAGCCAGGTACACCTCCGCCGCGGGGTAGCTTCGCCACAGTTCCATCGGCCCATAATTCTCAGCCAATTGCGGGCGGTGCTCCAGCACGCCGGCCAGGGTCTGCCCGGCAGGCACGACCACCAACACGCGGCGGCAGTCGGCCTCCAAGTATGGCATGAAGTGGCGCTCGGCGGTGCTGAGGGTGGCCAGGTAATACGCCAGCGGCGGCCAGTCGGGTACCTCATAGTTCCAGGCCATGCTGGTCCGCCCGTCGGCCATCGCCAGGCCGTCGGTGACGATGGTGCGGGCGTCGGGCAGGCAGCACTCCACCAGGACCGCTCGGCCAGGCCGGACCATGCGCCAGGCCGCCTGGGCCGAGGCCGCGGCCACGGCAAGCAGGAGCACAATCACAGCCGCCGTGCGCAGCCGCGCGGGACGGAACAGGCCGGCCAGCTCCACCAGGCCGCAGGCGGCCACGGCCATCAGCAGCGGCAGGGCGAACAGCCAGACGCGGGCGAACGGCACCACGCGCTGGGCCAGCGACAATCCCGCCCACAACGCCGGCAGCAACAGCGGCAGCAGATAAAGCAGCCGCCGGCGGCGCAGGCCCGCGACCGTCGCCGCCACGAGGCCGATAGCCGCCAGGCCCCAGGCAAGCGGCGATGTATCGCGAGTCCAGTCGCCGATTGCCTCCGCCCCCACGCGCGGCAGGCCCGCGGCGGCCTCGGCGAAGGACCGGGACGCCACGAACGGGTTGGCGGTCAAGGCGTACAGGCCGATGCCATACACAAACAGGGGAGATTGCCGGGCGGCGGCGTCCTCCTGCGTGGCCTCTAAGCCCGTGGCGCGGAAGACGGGCAGGTACAGGATGAATGCCATCGCGATGGCCGCAACCAGGGACGCCACTACCCGCCGCAGCGCCAATCGCCGCGCCGCCCAATCCGCCGGGCTGACGAGGGCCGCCAGGACAATGGCGACCGCCAGGACGAGCATCGGATAGAGCATAATCGGGATGGTGAATAGCCCTAGCGCCGCCAGCAGCGTCCAGAGGACCCATGGGCCGACGGCTTGGGCGTTGCGACAGATCCGCACGGTCTGCCAGGCCATCAGCACCGTAAGCAGACAGACCAGGCCGTAGCCGCGGGCGTTGACCGAATAGTCCACCAGCACGGTGGAGCAGGCTGCCAAGGCCGCGGCCATCCAGCCCGCCACCCGCCGGCCGCTGGCGACCACCGCCAGGTGCCCCGTGGCCGGAACCAGCGCCACGCCGATCAGGAACGCCGGCATCCGCAGCACGGCGGGTGAGTCTCCGCCGAGCCGCGAGGCCAGGGCCACCAGCAGCGTGTGCAGGACGTGGTTATTCGGCGCCGAATAGATCAGGCACGCCGAAATCTCCCGCGGCCAGATGTACTCCAGGAATCCGTAGCTCTCGTCGTACCGCATCGGATGGTTCAGCCAGGCCGCCCGAATCGCCGCCCCCCCGGCCGTCAGAATCGCCAACCCCAGCAGATAAACCCACCGAGGCATGTCGCCGCCGGCAGCCGGCGGCGCCTCCAACGCCCAAGAAGGCGGACCGGTGGAAGAATCAGCCGACGACGTGATGTGAGAGGAACGCTCTTGTCCCTGCGGCTCGGCCATGCCCGGCAGTTCTAACCCACCCGCTGCCGCCACGGCAAGCCCCGCCTGACGCCGTTAAAAAGTAGTAGGGCGGATAACTCATTATCCGCCCTACTACACTTTGCCGTTCGCACTCCGACCTGTCGTTTAGTACATGTCTTCCATTCCGCCGCCGGAGGGCATGGCGGATTTCTTCTTTTCGGGGATTTCGCTGACGACCGCGTCGGTGGTCAGCAGCAGCCCCGCGACCGAGGCGGCGTTCTGGAGGGCGCACCGCTCGACCTTGGTGGGCACGATGACGCCGGCCTTGACTAGGTCGCAATACTTTCCGGCCAGGGCGTCGTAGCCGAAGTTGACGTCATCGCTCTCGGTGACCTTGGCCGCGACGATGCTGCCGTCCAGCCCGCTGTTCTCGGCGATCTGCTTGATGGGGGCGACCAGGGCCCTCCGGACGATGTCCACGCCGGTCTTCTCGTCGTCGCTGTCGGTCTTGACCTTGTCCAGGGCCTTCATCGCCCGCAGGACGGCCACGCCGCCGCCCGGCAGGATGCCCTCCTGCACGGCCGCCCGGCAGGCGTGCAGGGCGTCCTCGACGCGGGCCTTCTTTTCCTTCATCTCCACCTCGGTGGCGGCCCCGACGTTGATCTGGGCGACGCCGCCGGCCAGCTTGGCCAGGCGCTCTTCCAGCTTCTCGCGGTCGTAGTCGCTGGTGGTGGTGTCGATCTCGTGCTTGATTTGCTCGATGCGCCCCTTGATGTCGGCCGAGGAGCCGGCGCCCTCGATGATCGTGGTGTTGTCCTTGTCGATGCGGACCGTCTTGGATGAGCCCAGGTCGGTCATCTGGATGTTCTCCAGGCTGATGCCCATGTCCTCCATAATGGCCTTGCCGCCGGTGAGGATGGCGATGTCGTGGAGCATTTCCTTACGGCGGTCGCCGAAGCCCGGGGCCTTCACCGCACAGCACTGGAGCGTGCCGCGGAGCTTGTTCACCACCAGCGTGGCCAGCGCCTCGCCCTCGACGTCCTCGGAGATAATGACCAGCGGCCGGCCCGACTGGGCGATCTTCTCCAGCAGAGGGACTAAATCTTTGATGGCGGAAATCTTCTTTTCGTGGATGAGGATCAAGGGTTTTTCCAGGTTGCACTCCATCGTCTCGATTTTGTTGACGAAGTGCGGGCTGATGTAGCCTTTGTCGAACTGCATGCCCTCCACCAGCTCCACGGCGGTTTCCAGGCCCTGGCCTTCCTCGACGGTGATGACACCGTCCTTGCCCACCTTGTCCATGGCCTGGGCGATCATCTTGCCGATCTCGGCGTCCTGATTGGCGGCGCAAGTGCCCACCTGGGCGATTTCCTTGGAGCTCTTGACGGGGTTGGACAGCTTCTTCAACTCGGCCACGATGGCCTCGACGGCCTTTTCGATGCCGCGCTTCAGCTGCATGGCCTTGGCGCCGGCGGCCAGGTTTTTCAGGCCTTCCTCAAAGATACTCTCGGCGTAGATGGTGGCCGTCGTCGTGCCGTCGCCGGCCACGGTGGAGGTCTTGGAGGCGACTTCCTTGACCATCTGGGCGCCCATGTTCTCGTTGGGGTCTTCCAGTTCGATCTCCTTGGCTACCGAAACGCCGTCCTTGGTGACGGTGGGGGCGCCGAAGGACTTCTCCAGCACCACCACGCGGCCGGTGGGGCCGAGCGTGACCTTGACCGCGGCGGCCAATTGCTTGACGCCGCGACGAATGCCCTCGCGGGCCTCGGTGTCGAACGTGATCTTCTTTTTTGCCATGGTTTATCTACTCCTGGGTAATGGGTTTTTTTCGGTTGGTTGGTTGAAGGTTGCCTGCTTTCGCCGTCCCGTGGAACGCAGGGGAGGGCGGATGATTTTTTTGTCAAAAAGAGTTCGGTCAGTCCAGGATGGCCAGGATTTCCGACTCGTCCATCAGGACGTATTCCTCGCCGTCGATTTTGATTTCGCTGCCGGCGTAGCTGGCGAACAGGACCTTGTCGCCTTTTTTGACCTGGAAGGCCGCCCGCTTGCCGTCTTTCAGCAGCTTGCCGTCGCCGACGGCCAGGACGACGCCCTTTTGGGGCTTTTCCTTGGCGGTGTCCGGCAGGACGATGCCGCCTTTGGTCTTTTCCTCGGCCTCCAGGCGCTTCAGGAGGACTTTTTCGCCCAGGGGACGGATCTTCGGTGCAGCCTTGGCCATGTTGCGACTCCTTTTTTTTCTTTCGCTTAGTGTTCTTTGCGGCTTGGTGATTTTTTGTGATTAAGGTTCCACGTCCCCCTGGCGCAGCATCTGGTCCAGGTGGATCATCATGCGGTGAATCTGCCGCAGCAATTCTTCCAGCGCCAGCGGGCGGGTGACCACGCTGAAGGCCGTCAGACGAAGCGCCTCTTGCAGCAATCGCCGGTCGCTGCGGCTGGTCACGACGACCACCGGCAGCACGGCGTTCACCCGCCGGATCATCCGCAGCAGGTGGATGACGTCCATCGACCAGCGGGCGGCCTCGTCCAGCACGGCGGCATCCGCCACGCCCGACTGCACGACCTGGAGCAACTGGCGGTCGCTGTCCACCGGGTAGGTCGTCAGGTACTCCGGCCCCACGATCTGGCGCAGCGACGGCAGCCACGTCTCGGCCTCGCCGCTGACCACGAGGTTGAACGGCCCTTTGGCCCTTTGTTGGTACGCCGTCGCTACCATCTGACTGCTCACATTTGCCTACCGGCAGGCAGGTCCCAGTGGCCTTACGTCATCTTGTCCGGCCCCCTCTGGGCCAGACCAAGATGGAGAGCCACCTGCTGGAAAAGAAAGCAAGCATGGTGCCAGGATTTATAATTGATTGTAAAATATATACTTATGAAATATCTCGGCCGTTATTTCTCGGCCTAAAAACTGCCGTAGCTGTCTTAACTCATTGCTAGGTCTGCTCTATTGGCAGTCATGCTCCCTTGTGATTTGGAGTAGATCGCATTGACAGTCCCCCGGATCATCGCGTATAGTTTCTTGCGAAGGCGATGGAGTCCGCCCTGCCTGGTAGGCAAAACCGCCGCGAAGATTCACGAAAAGATTCGCAAGGCTGATGGCTCCTGTTCGGTAGCGGACAGGGGCTGTTTTCTTTCCCGGCCACCTGCCGCTTGAAACACAACCGAAAGGAGCGGCGGCGATGGTCGAAACCCCTTGGCTTATTGCGGCGGTCTGGGTCGCCCTTGCGCTGGCGGCCAGTCTGATTTCCATTCGCATCGGCATCTCGGTGGCCCTGGTGGAGATCTGTATCGGGGCCATCGCCGGGAACGTCGTGGACCTTAGGTCCACCGGCTGGATCAGACTTTCTGGCCGGGTTCGGGAGCATCCTGCTGACCTTCCTGGCCGGCGCGGAGATCGAGCCGGCCGCCTTGCGGAAGCATTGGAAGCCCGCCTTGTCTATCGGATTCGTGAGCTTCCTGGCCCCGTTCGTGGGGGCCTGGGCTTTCGCGTACTTTGTGCTCCATTGGTCCGGCGATGCCAGCAAGATCGCCGGGATCGCCCTGTCCACGACTTCGGTCGCGGTGGTTTACGCCGTGATGGTGGAAACGGGGCTCAACAAGGAAGGCCTGGGCAAGCTCATTCTGGCGGCCTGCTTCGTCACGGACTTAGGGACGGTCCTGGCCCTGGGCGTGATGTTCGCCCACTACAACGGGTGGCTGGCGCTGTTCCTGGGAGTTTCCGCCGTAGTGTTGCTGGTGGCCTCGTCGCTGACGGAGCGATTCCTGAAGCGATTCGAGGGTCAGGTCAGCGAGCCGGAGATCAAGCTGCTCCTGCTGATGCTCTTCGGCCTGGGCGGTCTGGCGGCCCTGGCCAACAGCGAAGCGGTCCTGCCGGCGTATCTCCTGGGCCTTGCGGTGGCCGGCGCCTTCAGCCGGCACAAGGAGACCATGCGCCACATCCGAATCGCCACGTTTGCGCTGTTGACGCCGTTCTACTTCCTCAAGGCCGGGGCGTTGGTGCATTTCGGGGCGGTGACGGCTGGGATCGGAGTAATCGCGATGCTCCTGGGCGTCAAGCTGGTGGCGAAGTTCGTCGGCGTCTTCCCGCTGACCAAGCTGTTCCGCATGGACCGGCGCACCGGCGGGTACACCACGCTGCTGATGTCCACGGGCCTGACGTTCGGGACGATCTCGGCCATGTTCGGCCTGAGCCGCAACTTGGTAACGGCCTCGCAGTATTCCGCCTTGGTGACGGTGGTGATTGCCAGTGCGGTGGTCCCCACGCTGATTGCCCAGCGGCACTTCAGGCCCAAGATATCGGCCATGCAGTTCCAGGCCGAAGACGAGGCGATGACGCTGTCCGAGACCAACAATGGAACCAAGAACGCCGCCCACGCCGATAAGGAGTGACAGGCCATGCCGACTTCGCGAATGCGACTTCCACAGAATCACAAAAGGGCGATCATCGCAACATTGGGAATTCTCGACGAGATGCTCTGCCGCTTTGAGCAATGGGCCGGCGGCTACGAAGCCCGCGGCGTCATCTACCGGCAGTCCAACCGGCTGACCGCCGAACAGCGGACCGCGCTGCAAGACGCTATCCATGTGCTGCGTCAAGACCTGCGGACATGGAAGAAGGACCTCCGCTTGGAGGCGGAAGTCAGGGATATTTCGTCGGCCATCTGGTCGCAAAGCTCGGCGTTCTGGGATGCGATCATCGAACTTGGCCCCAAGTACCTGCGGCGATACGGGGAGCTGCCGGAACCCTCCGCGGCCTACCTCGATCAACGGGTCGGAGAGCTGGCCGACCATGTTCGAACGTTGACGGAGTGCCTGGGCAAGAAGCCAAAGTAGGAGGTCCTTTCTCCGGCGGCCTGAGCCGCGGCGAAATATGCGTCTTGTTTGATAAAGTTTGATAAACAGGGCCTTGACCGCTCTTGGCGGTGTTGGTAACTTACTTCGCTCGCGCAAATGGCCTGGAGAGCGTGTCTTCTCGCCGTCTTGCGCCGAAACCCCTAGAAAAGACTGTCGCCTCGTTGCCCGGATGCTCTTTGACAAGAGACATGAATCCGGGCCGAATGCGGAGGTGCACGTTTGGCAGAGCAATTGGTCAGGGACCTGATTGACGCGGGGATCCACTTTGGTCACCGCGTCAGCCGCTGGAATCCCAAGATGAAGCCGTACATCTTCGGCAAGCGGAACCTCATCCACGTTATCGACGTCAAGGAAACCCTCAAGGGCATCCTGCTGGCGAAGAAGTTTCTGACGCAGGTGGTCATGGGCGGCAAGGACGTGCTGCTGGTGGGCACGAAGCGCCAAGCCCGCAAGTCCATCGAGGAGCACGCCGCGGCCGTCGGCATGCACCACGTGACGGACCGCTGGCTGGGCGGCACGCTGACGAACTTCCGCGAGATTCGCAAGCGCGTCGGCCGGCTGGACCAGCTGGAGCAGCTCGAGGCCGACGGCATGCTGGACACGTACTCCAAGAAGGAAGGCGCCTCCCTTCGCCGCGAAATTCGCAAGATCCGTCGCAACCTGGGCGGCATCCGCAAAATGGAACGCATGCCCGGCGCGCTGATCATCATCGACCAGCGCCGCGAGATCAACGCCGTCCGCGAGGCGCGAAAGATGGGCGTGCCGGTCATCTGCCTGCTGGACACCGACAGCGATCCGGACCTGGTGGACATTCCCATCCCCGGCAACGACGACGCGATGCGGGCGATCGAGTTGGTCGTCAAGGAACTGTGCGAAAGCATCGCCGCCGGCCTGGGAACGCGCCAGAAGACCGGCGAGGAAGTCGAGCAGCCGGGCGGTCCGCGCCGCCGCAGTCGTCGGGCGACCGCGCGGGCGGGAGAGGCCGTCGCGGCTGAGGAATCGCAGGCCGCGCCGCCGCCGGCACCCCCGGCGGACGCCCCCAAGGCCTAGCGGGCCCGCGAGCTTCACTTCGGCGCGGAAGATTGTTCTCCCGCGGAACGTCATGTAGATCAGGAGTGGTTATGGCAGAGATATCCGCCGAGGCCGTCAGAGCCCTGCGCGAGGCCACCGGCCAGGGCATGATGGAGTGCAAGAAGGCGCTTCAGGAAACCAAGGGCGACATCGAGGCCGCCAAGGACCTGCTGCGCAAGAAGGGCCTGGTCACGGCCGAGAAAAAGGCCGGCCGGGCCACCGGCGAGGGACTGATCGCCGTCAGCATGAACGCCGAAAAAACCTCCGCCGCCATGGTCGAGGTCCGCTGCGAGACGGACTTCTGCGCCCGCAACGAGGTGTTCCGCGCGATGGTGAAAAAAGTGGCCGACCTGGCCGCCGCCGGCGCCGATGGGACCGTCGAGCCCACCGCGGCCATGAAACAGGCCGTGCAGGAGGCCCTGGCCAAGATCGGCGAGAACATGTCCGTGGCCAAGGCGATCAAGATTTCCGCCCCGCGCGTGGGCGCCTACATCCACCACAACGGCAAGGTCGGCGTGCTGGTCGGCGTGGAAGGCGAGATCGACGACGCGACGCTGGCCGACCTGTGCATGCACATCGCCTTCGCCGATCCGATCGGCATCACCACCGCCGACGTCCCGGCCAAACTGGTCGACAAGGAGCGGGAAATCGCCAAGGACCAGGCCGCCGCCAGCGGCAAGCCGGCCAACATCGTCGAGAAAATGGTCGAGGGCAAGGTGGCCAAGTTCCTGGCCGCCAACGCGCTGCTGGAACAGCCGTTCATCCGCGACGACAAGAAAAAGGTCAAGAACATCCTCGGCGCCGCCAAGGTCAAGGCCTTCGCGCGGTTCGCCGTCGGTCAATAAACACTAAGGATCCCATGACTAAGCAGGCCCGCTACAAGCGGGTAGTGCTGAAGATCTCCGGCGAGAGCCTGAACGCCGCCGGCGGGCTGGGTATTAATCTGGAGGCCATGGGCTACTTCATCGACGAGCTGCTGCCCGTGGTGAAGCTCGGCGTGCAGACGGCCATCGTGGTCGGCGGGGGGAACCTGCTCCGCGGCAGGGACCTGTCGGACAATCCCGCCATTCGCCGCACCACGGCGGACTACATGGGCATGATGGCCACGGTGATGAACGCCCTGGCCTTGCAGGACAGCCTGGAGGCCCGCGGCGTGCCGGTGGCGGTGATGTCGGCCATCGCGATGCGGTCGGTCTGCCAGAACTGGAACCGCCGCGACACCGTGGCGCACCTGGCGGCCGGCAAGGTGGTCCTGCTGGCCGGCGGGACGGGCAGCCCGTTCTTCACCACCGACACCTGTGCGGCCCTGCGGGCGTGCGAGCTGGAGGCCGACGCGGTCCTGAAGGCCACGAAGGTGGACGGCGTCTTCAACCGCGACCCCCTCAAGGACCCCGCCGCCAAGCAATTCAAGCGGTTGACCTATCAGAAGGTCCTGGCCGACGAGCTGGGCGTGATGGACCTGACGGCCATCTCGCTGTGCATGGAGGCGGGGATTCCCATCGTTGTCTTTAAGCTCGCCAAGCCGGGCAACCTGGCCGGCGTGATCGCCGGAAAGGACATCGGAACGATCGTGACGCGCTGAGCGGCGGGGGAATGGGAGTGGGAGAAAAGCCATGGGCGCCGACGACATCCTGCTGGAAGTCGAAGAGAAGATGGAAACGGCCGTG
Source organism: Phycisphaerae bacterium (assembly GCA_049510055.1). Taxonomy (GTDB): domain Bacteria; phylum Planctomycetota; class Phycisphaerae; order SM23-33; family SM23-33; genus JALHTV01. The sequence goes on from JBEKZI010000024.1 coordinate 14,249, forward strand.
GAGTACCTTCGCAGGGAGTTCCGCGGCATCCGCACCGGCCGGGCGTCGGCGGCGCTGGTGGACCACATCAAGGTGGAATACTACGGCACGCCCACGGAGCTGCGGCAACTGGCCGTCATTTCCATCCCCGAACCGACGCTGATCGTCATCAAGCCCTTCGACCCCAGCAGCCTCAAAGACATCGAGAAGGCCATCTTCGCCGGCAACATCGGCATCACGCCCAGCAGCGACGGCAAGGTGATCCGCCTGGCCATCCCGCCGCTGTCCACCGAGCGGCGGCAGCAGTTGGCCGGCCAGTTGAAAAAACTTTCCGAGGCCGCCCGCGTGTCCATCCGCAACATCCGCCGCGACGGCAACAAGGAAGCGGACCGCCAGGAGAAGGAATCCACCCTCACCGAGGACCAGGCCAAGCACGCCAAGGACGCAATCCAGAAGCTCACCGACCAGTACGAAAAGCAGATCACCGAGGCCCTCGAGGCCAAGACCAAAGAAATCCAGGAAGGCTAACCCGGCAGCCTGGGCGCTCAAAGCTGTTCCCACGTCCGTGCATGGATGGTACACTCCCTATCGGTTCTGGTTTCGATTTTGATTTTTGGTCTTGGTTAAAAACCCCCGTAGCGGGGGAGTAGCTCAACAGGCAGAGCAACGCACTTTTAATGCGTAGGTTCCGGGTTCGAGTCCCGGCTCCCTCATCCTGCTTCGCCCCGGCCGCCGGGGCTTCGCAGGACTTTGTCCTGCAAAGGCAAGCTTGTAAGATACTGTCGCTTCCCGGGACTTTTTTTATCCGGGTGGGCGCCGCAGTCGGCCCCATCGTCTAGAGGCCTAGGACACCGGGTTTTCATCCCGGCAACAGGAGTTCGAATCTCCTTGGGGTCATCCTGCTTCGCCCCGGCGCGCCGGGGCGAAGCAGGGCTCAAACCAAAAACGAGGAAACCCTCATGGAAGACATCTACGGAAACCTGATCAGTTCGCTGGCGATTGAAAACGACAAGCGGATCGTCCTGCTGGTGATGGACGGCTTGGGCGATTGCGACAACGACGGCAAGGGCACGGCCCTTCAGCGGTCCCGCACGCCGGTCATGGACGGCTTGGCCGCCCAGGCGGCCTTGGGGCTGCTCGTGCCCGTGGCCACGGGCGTAACGCCCGGCAGCGGCCCGGGACACCTGGGCCTGTTCGGCTACGATCCGCTGGTTTACGAGGTCGGCCGCGGCGTGCTCAGCGCCCTGGGCGTGGAGTTCCCGCTAGAGGACCGCGACGTGGCCGCGCGCCTGAACTTCTGTACGCTCGACAAGCAGGGCCGCGTCGTCGACCGCCGGGCCGGGCGAATCCCCGACGAGGAAAACCGCCGCGTCCTGGCCAAGCTCAAGGCGGCCCTGAAGCCCCCAGCCGGCGTGCAGGTGTTTCTGGAGACCGAGGCCGAGCACCGCGCCGTGCTGGTCCTGCGCGGCGACAAACTGGACGACAACATCGGCGACACCGACCCGCAGCAAACCGGCGTGCCGCCGCTGTCGCCCACGGCCGGCAAGCACGCCTCCAGCCCCACGGCCAAGGTGGTGGAGGACCTGCTGAATCAGGTCAAACGCATCCTGGCCGATGAGCCCAAGGCCAACATGCTGCTGGCCCGCGGCTTCGCCAAGCACCCCGACTGGCCGAAGTTCGGTCCGCGCTACAAGCTCAAGCCGGCCGCGGTGGCCGGCTATCCGATGTACCGCGGCGTGGCGCGGCTGCTGGGCATGCCGGTGGTGGCCAAGCCCACCACGGCGGACGACGTCTGCCGCGAAGCCGCCAAAGCCCTGGCCGACCACACGTTCGTCTTCGCCCATTTCAAGTACACCGACAAGACCGGCGAGGACGGCGACCTGCCGGGCAAGGTTAAGCGGATTGAGGAAATGGACGCCGCCTTGCCGATATTGATAGAGGCCAGGCCCGACGTGCTGATCCTGACCGGCGACCATTCGACGCCGCCGAGCCTGAAGGCCCATAGCTGGCACCCGGTGCCGGTGATGATGCTCGCCCCGTACCTCCGCGGCGGCGACGGCGCGCGGTTCGACGAGGTCAACTGCCGCCGGGGCCAGATCGGCACGATTCCGGCCAAGGAGATGATGGCCTTGGCGATGGCCCATGCCGGCAAATTGGAAAAGTTCGGCGCCTGAAGCGATTTTGCCTCTTGTGTAGGTCGGCGCCGGCCGCTACGATAGGCAAGCTATAGGGTTGCCCCTAGCGGAAAAGACTCCTGGGACGCGTTTTGCCGGAAGGTCGGCGGCGCGGCGATGTGGATGTGAGGTGGACGTTATGAAGGGTTTTGTCATCGCAATGTTAATAGGCTTGGCCGTCTTGCTGACCAGTTGCACGATGGTTGAGACGACCGCCGAGCACGAGCGCCGCCAAAACCGCCAGCAGAACTTGCAGTTGCGCATGCTGGTAGACGACGTGGACGCCGTATTGCTGCTGGACCGCTCCGACAGCATGACGAGGTGGTACAATCATTTTGATTACTAGCGCCGGTCCTCCAAGTGAAACAAAACGGGCCTCCGGCGTCGGCCGGGGGCCTGAGTTTTTCTTGGGGAAAGGGTTCCCCGCTTTGCCGGCCCGGCCAAAGGCGCTTGACAGGCGCCGCGGCGCCTGATAAGATTAACCGAATCATGTGCGGCAGCCAAAGACAACGCCGTGTTCTCCCGCTGAGCCTGTCCATTCTGGCGCTGCCCCTCGTGCGCCTTGTCGTTGTACTCTAGGCCGCCGCGCGGTTTTCTCTGCGTAGCGGCCGTCCCCGTCGTCCCGCCAAGGCCGGGCTTTTCAGGTAAACTTGTCTGCGGGCCTGGAAAGGGGTATCTTCCCTGCCGTTGGCGGATGAATCCCACATGATACCGTCAGACCGCCAAGGAATATGTCATGGCTAAACGTGCTAAGAAAACTTCAAACGCGAGCACTGAGCGCAGTCGAAGTGCCGCCGCGAGGCCTCGCCGCGCCAAAGACACCAGTGCTGAGCAAAGTCGAAGCGCCAGCACTGAGCGCAGTCGAAGCACCGCCGCCGCCGGCGCGATGGCCCTGGCCGGCAAGAACGGCGCGGAGATCCTCCACGAAATCCTCCTCCGCGAGGGCGTGGAATACCTGTTCGGCTTCCCCGGCGGGATGGTCCTGCCCATCTTCGACGTGCTGTACCACTCGCCGATCAAGTTCATCCTGACGCGCCACGAGCAGGGCGCCACCCACATGGCCGACGGCTACGCCCGCAGCACGGGCCGGACCGGCGTGGTCATCGCCACCAGCGGCCCCGGCGCGACCAACCTGGTGACCGGCCTGGCCACGGCGCACATGGACTCCGTGCCGCTGGTCGCCCTGACCGGCCAGGTCCGCAGTTGGCTGATCGGCAACGACGCCTTCCAGGAGGCCGACATCACCGGCATCAGCCGCCCGATCACCAAGCACAATTTCCTGGTCAAGCGGGTGGAGGACCTGGGCCACACGATCCGCGAGGCATTTTACATCGCCCGCACGGGCCGGCCCGGGCCGGTGCTGGTGGACCTACCCATCGACGTCAGCCAGGGCAAATGCGCCCAGGAACCCAGCCTGGAGATGGACCTGCCCGGCTACAAGCCGCAGGTCCACGCACACCTGAGGCAGATCAAGGCCGCCGCGGACGCGATCAACGCCGCGAAGCGCCCCGTGCTGTACGTCGGCGGCGGCGTGGTGATCTCCGAGGCCTCGGCGGAGCTGCGCGCCTTGGCCGAGAAGGGCCAAATCCCCGTCACCACCACGCTGCTGGCGATGGGGACGTTCGACGAGCGCTCGCCGCTGGCGCTTCAGATGCTGGGCATGCACGGCTCGGCCGCGGCCAATTACGCCGTGCAGGAGAGCGACTGCCTGATCTCCGTCGGCGCGCGGTTCGACGACCGCGTGACCGGCAACCTGGAGACCTTCGCCCCGCACGCCAAGATCATCCACATTGACATCGACCCCAGCTCGATTTCCAAGAGCGTGGTGGTGGATATCCCCGTCGTGGGCGACGCCAAGGACATCCTGGCCCAGTTGCTGCCGCTGGTCCGGGCCGCCGACCGCCGCGCCTGGGTGGCCAAGGTGGCCGAGTGGAAGGCCCGCTACCCGCTGAAGTACGAGACCGACGGCCACATCAAGCCGCAGGAGGTCATCGCGCGCCTCGGCGAGCTGACGAATCACGACGCGATCGTGGCCACCGGCGTCGGCCAGCACCAGATGTGGGCGGCCCAGTTCTACGGCTGGCGCAAGCCGCGGCAGGTGATCACCTCCGGCGGCCTGGGCACGATGGGTTACGGCTGCCCGGCGGCCATCGGGGCGCAGTTCGGCAACCCCGGCGCCACCGTCATCGACATCGACGGCGACGGCAGCTTCTGCATGACGATGGTCGAGGTCATCACGGCTGTGCGATACCAGCAGCCCGTCAAGTTCGTCGTGCTGGACAACGAGTACCTGGGCATGGTCCGCCAGTGGCAGGAGATGTTCTACGGGCGGCGATACTCAGCCGTCAGCCACCCCTGCCCGCAGTTCGCGCAGATCGCCGAGGGCTTCGGCGCCAAGGGCATGAAAGTGACCGCCCGCAGCGAGCTGGACGACGCGATCGTCGAAATGCTCAAATACCCTGGCCCCGTCGTGCTGCACTGCGCGGTGGAGCCGGAAGAGAACGTCTATCCGATGGTGGCCACCGGCAAGGGCCTCCATGAAATGGATCTAGGTAAGCTGGCCTGACCCTATCTGCCGGCGCGGCGGAGCTCCGGCTCCGCCGCGCGGTCGGCAAGCAGGGAGATTCATAGGTGGCGGGACAGGAGCCCCGCCACCCCACAGTCAAACAAACGTTGGAGACAACTATGAGACATGTCATTAGTGCCTTGGTGCAGAATAAGCCGGGCGTGCTGGCCCATGTGTCGAGCATGTTCGCGGCCCGAGGGTTCAACATCGACTCGCTGGTGGTCGGCCGGACCGAAAAGCCGGGCCTGAGCCGCATGACCATCGTCGTCATCGGCGACGACCGCGTGCTGGAGCAGGTCCGCAAGCAGTTGGCCAAGCTGATCCCGGTGGTCAAGGTCCGCGACTTCGCCAACGTGGCCTACGTGGAGCGGGACCTGATCCTCATCCGCATCATGGTCAGCCCGGCCAAGCGGCCGGAGGTGCTGGACCTGGTCAACCTGTTCCGCGGCAAGGTGGTGGACATCGCCCCCGGCAGCGTCGTGGTGGAATTGGCCGGCAGCGAGGACAAGCTGGAAGCCTTCATCGAACTGGTCAAGCCCTACGGCATCGGCGAGCTGGCCCGCACGGGCGTCATCGCCATATCCCGCGGCCTCCAGAAAGAAAAATCCGCCGCCGCCGCGGCCGAGGAAGACTAGAAGTGATTTAACAAACGGGTGGCGGGGCTCCTGCCCCGCCACCTATCATTCTGCTGGCGAAAAACCGTTGTGCGGTGGGGCAGACGTGTAGGGCTCGCAGGTTCTGCGAGGGGAAATGGCGTGTTGGTGACAAATGGTTTTTTCCCCGCGCGCAGAATCCGCCCTTTGGGCGGAACCTGCGCGCCCTACTTTTAGGACTGCGGGGTTTGCTAGATGGTGTTACCCTTCTCGTCGAACAGGCGTAGGCGGCCCCCCTCTTTACCCATGGTCAAGCTCGCCCGCTTATTACCCTCCGCGTCGTGCAGCAAGAACTCCAAATTGGCAGCGTTCACAGAGAGGACCACCTGTATTTTGCCCCCCGCGTCGCGCAGTTCTACGATAGGCGGGACATCGTTGATGCTCAAATGATCCTGGAGTTCGTCCGTTGGGTTGTACAGATTCAGATACATCTTGTCTACGGGCACGGTGAGAAGCGCCCGGGCCTTATCGCAATCGCGGAACAGGCTCGGCACTTGCCCATCCTTAGTCACGGCCAGCAGGGCGTAGGGCATGCCGTTCCCGTCGAACAGCAACAGTCGTGGCCCGTCTTTGGCTACGACCAGTATAAGGCGAATTCGGCCTTCCGCATCAACTAGACTGAGACAGCTCGTGTTGGAGAGTTCCCGTTCCAGCTTCTCCAGGCGTTCTTCTGTGGTCATGTCAGGTAGTTCTCCCATTGGCTAGAAGCCGTCTCAGCCCCAAGATTGCACATACAAGGCCGCTCAGTCCCGTGACAGCAATCACGAAGCCACATATGGCTGACGGCATCTTATCGGGCAAGTGCCACGGCATTGGCTTCCAACCGGTGTGGTCGTACCCGGCGGCGAGCAGCCATGCCAGCGTGGCCGTCGCTACCCCCAGCAACACGATTCCCACCGATAACAGCCTCGCGCGAAAGGGAAAGAGAATCCATCCCAGAGTAAGACACACAATCCCGACCCCCGCTGCGATCAGGATTGAGACGACCAACATATCCTGCAGGTGGCGACCCTCAATCGTACCTTCACTGACCTGACTGCACCACGTCACCAATATCGCGGCCACCCCCAAGAGCACGACGCCGAGCACAATGAGCAGACGTTTGCGGCGCTTCGAGGTGGCTAATTCCGGCTCCGGTCGTTTCGGGCGTTCTTCCGTAGTCATAAGCTACCCCTTTCAATTCCGATTTGACGCCAAGACGATACGCCGATGACGGTGGGAACACAACGCGATATCAGCCGGTAGGGGAGGTGGCGGGGCAGGAGCCCCGCCACCCGTTGGTGTGTTTTTTGTGGTTTTGGTCTCTAACTGCTTAGGGCTTCGACGACCAGGTCGCCGACTTGCGTGGTGGAGAAGCCCATCTTGCCGGCGTTTTGGCTTTTCATTTGGGGCGTTACGGCCTGGATGGCCTGGTCCACCATCTGCCCGGCCTTGACGGCCTTGGCGTCGTTCTTGGCCCGTCCGGTTTCCACAAGCAGCATCCCCAGGGCCGCGATGGCCGCGATGGGATTGATGACGTTCTTGCCGGTGTACTTCGGCGCCGAGCCGCCCATGGGCTCGTACATGCTGACGCCGGCGGGGTTGATGTTCCCCCCGGCCGCCACGCCCAGCCCGCCCTGAATCACGGCCGCCAGGTCCGTGATGATGTCGCCGAAGATGTTGTCGGTGACGATCACGTCGTAGTACTCCGGATTCTTGACGAACCACATGCAGCAGGCGTCCACGTGGTTGTAGTCCTGCGGGATGTCGCCGTACTCCTTGCCGATGGCCTGGAAGGTGCGGAACCAGGTGTCGCCGGCGAAGGTCAGCACGTTGGTCTTGTGCACCAGCGTGAGGCGCTTCTTGGCGGAATTGCGGCGGCGGCACAGCTCGAAGGCGTAGCGGATGGCCCGCTCGGCCCCGAAGCGCGTGGTGCAGTTGATCTGCGTGGACACCTCTTGCGGCGTGTCCTTGTATTGGATGCCGCCCATGCCGGTGTAGATGCCCTCGGTGTTCTCGCGGACCACGACGAAGTCGATGTCGGCCGGCCCTTTATCCTTCAGCGGGGTCCAGACGCCCGGATACAGCTTCACCGGCCGAAGGTTGATGTATTGGTCCAGCTCGAACCGCAGCCGAAGCAGCACGCCCTTTTCCAGGATGCCCGGGGCGATCTTGGGGTGTCCGACGGCGCCCAGGTATATGGCGTCGAACGTGCGCAGCTCGGCGATTTCCTCATCGTGGATGACGGGGATGGTGGGCTTCTCGGGATTGCCGCCGGCGGCCAGGTAGCGGTCGCCGCTGACGTTGAAATCCTTGGTCTGGACGTCCAGGCCGACTTTCTTGGCGACGGCCCGCAGGACCTTCAGGCCCTCGGCGACGACTTCCGGACCCGTGCCGTCTCCACCTATGACCGCAATCTTCATGGCGTTATGTCCTTCCACATACCTTTTCTGCCCTGGGGGACTCTCCGGCCCCAGGCCGTAAGGGGAGGGGTACTCTAGCAGCAACTTTGGCTTGGGACAAGTGGTTAGTTTCTCCCAAAACGGCGGCGGGGCGGGCGGGGATATTTTATTTGACTGATGGCGATATGTTTCTATAATCCCAATGATTAGGTCGCATCCAAGAAGCCAAATCACCTTGGGCGGCTGCCGTAGTTAGAGGCCGTTCGGGATGAGAACGGGCTTCTTATCATTATGCGTGGACAGCCTCGGTCGAGGGGCGCCCGGCGGAGGGCGCAATGCTGACAGGTGCCGAGGCGTTGTAGCGTGGTTGACTTAGGAACTTTAGGCCGGGAGTTTGTGAAGTGACCAAGAGCCGAACCAGAGACCAGGCCCGTGTGCTGGCGTAGGCTCCAGTTAGCTTCGCCTCATGCCCGGGTCCGAGGCGGACCGGCTCCGCCTCCGTCCCGTCGCAGGGGCATGGCGCCCGTAAGTTTCGGGCCGCCGGGCCGTTGGCCTTAGGCGGGTCCGACTGGGCGGCGGCCCCGCGGTAGTCATTTGTGTTTGCGGCATGACGAGTGGGCGAAGTGACCCACTTTTTTTGTCGCCATCGGGCGAGTTGCGGCCTCCGGGCCGAGCCGTGCGAGCTGTGTGATAAAGAGGTCGGTAAGGAACGTCATGAACCAGGAACTCTTACGCATTGTGGACGGGCTGGCCAGGGACAAGAACATCGACAAGGAGACGGTGTTCGAGGACCTGGAAGCGGCGATGCTCTCGGCCATCCGCAAGGCCAACATGGAGACCGAGGACATCGTCGTTCGCATCGACCGCACCAGCGGCGAGATCACCGCCACCATGGACGGCAAGGCCCTGGCCGTGCGCGAGTTGGGGCGCATCGCCGCCCAGACGGCCAAGCAGGTCATGATTCAGCGCATCCGCGAGGCCGAGCGCGGCAGCCTCTACGAAGAATACATGGACCGCCGCGGGCAGATCGTCACCGGACGGGTCAGCCGCTGGGAAGGCGGCTCGCTGATCGTGGACTTAGGCCGCATCGAGGCCATCCTGCCCCGCAGCGAGCAGATCCCCGGCGAGTCGCACCTGCCGGAGGAACGCATCCGCGCGATGATCCTGGACGTCCGCGAGCAGCCCAGCCAGGTCAAGATCGTCCTGTCGCGGACCCACCCGGACTTCATCATCAGCCTGTTCGAGCTGGAAGTGCCCGAAGTGGCTGAAAAGATTATCGAGATCAAGGCCCTTGCCCGCGAGGCCGGCTACCGCACCAAGGTGGCCGTCGCCAGCCTGGACCGCAAGATCGACGCGGTCGGGGCGTGCGTGGGCATCCGCGGCAGCCGCATCAAGAGCATCGTGGACGAGCTGGGCGGCGAGAAGATCGACATCGTGTCCTGGAACGAGTCGTCCAAGATCCTCATCACCAACGCGCTGCGGCCCGCGGAGGTCTCCGAGATCGCCCTGTGCTTCGAGCTGGGCCTGGCCACCGTGGTGGTCACCGAGGACCAGCTTTCGTTGGCCATCGGCAAGCGCGGCCAGAACGTCCGCCTGGCGGCCAAGCTGACGGGCTGGGACATCAACATCCTGACGCCCAACGAGTTCAACGCCGGCCTGGACGTCTTGGAAAAAGCCCTGCGGAGCGTGGAGGGCGTGGACTCGACGGTCGTGGATCAGGTCATGGCCATGGGCATGGTCAACGTGCTGGACGTGGAAGAAGTCGGCCCCGATCCGCTGGTCAACGAGCTGAAAGTGTCCCGGGAGATGGCGCAGAAGATCATCGTCAGTTGCGCCGAGGCCGCCAAGCGCGTGGCCGAGCAGCAGGCCGCGGCGCAAGCGGCTGCCCAGGCCGCCGCCGCGGAACAGAAAGCGGCCGACAAAGCAGCCGCCCAAGCTGCCGAGGCGGCTGAGAAGGCCGCCCTGGAAGCCGCCACGGAAGTGCCGCCCCAAGGCGGGGCGGAAACCGCCGGCGTTGCCGAGCAGGCGACCCCCGCTGCCGCCGAACCGCCCAGCGCCGATGGCGTTGAGCCGCCTGGCACCGGCGAAGCCGAGCAGCCTGCGGCGCCGCCGGAGGCGATCCAGCCGACGGACCTGCCTGCCGGACAGGCAGGCCTGCCCGCCGAGGCAGAACCCAGTAGCGAAACGAGTGAAACGGAACAGACCGGCTGAGCGTCTTTGACTCACCTGCCGGTTGGATGATTGTCGGGAGACGATTTTGGCGACGCGCGTATTCGAATTGGCCCAGCAGATCGGCGTGACGAGCAAGCAAATTCTCGCCAAGTGCCGCGCTGAGGGGCTGGACATCAAGAATCACATGACGACCCTGTCGGCGGGTCTTGAGGCGACCATTCGCGAGTGGTTCAGCGAGGGCACTCATGTCACCGCCGTCGAGACGGCCGATCAGGTGAACCTCCAGACCGCGCGCGCCGAAGCCACCAAGGCCCGCCGGCGGCGCAAGGCTGCGCCGGCCCAGGCGGCCGTGGCCGAAGCGCCGCCCGCGGTCGAGGCGCCCCCCGCGGTCGAAACGCCGCCGGAAGCGGAGCCGGCTGCCCCGCCGCAGCCCCTCGAGGCCCCGGAAGAGCCGAAAGTTGCCGCCGAGGCGCCGCCGGCCGCCGAGGAAGAAGTCGAGCAAGAGCCGGAACGTCCCTCCGCCCGAAGGTTGGTGCGGGGCAGGAGACTGGAAAGGCCGCCCGTCAGGCCGGCCGGTCCCCAGGTTGTGCCCAGGCCCTCGACGCTGAAAGGGCCGCGGGTCGTTCGTGTGGAGCGGCCTGATCTGACGATCGCTCCTCCGCCGCGCAGGCCGGCGCCGGGGGCAGGCGTCCCCGGAGTCATCGTGGAGACGCCCGGCCGCCGCGGCGTCAAGATCGCGGGGCCGGAAGAGACCGAGGAAGAGGGCGCCGCCGCCAAGAAGAAAGGCAAGCGCCGCACCCCGCGGCGTCGCGGCGGGCGCACGGCCGACAGCGGCGAAAAACTGACGGAATGGCGCGATCAGGACCTGGTGGAACGGTCCCAGCGTCTGGCCGCCGCCACGGGCGGGACGTTGCGCCGGCGCCGCCCGGGCATGGCCACCAAGGCGACTGAGGCTCACATCACCTACCGCACCGGGCCGGTGGAGATCGAGGAACCTATCACGGTCAAAAACCTGGCGGCCGCCACGGGAATCAAGGCCGCGGAAATCATTCACAAGCTGATGGAACTTGGCGTGATGGCCACCATCAACCAGGTGCTCGACCGCGCCACGGCGGAGACCGCCGTCCTGGACCACCAGATCGAGCTGGTGGTCAAGCAGCCGCGCACCGCGGAGGACGACCTCCGCTATCTGTTGGAGGCGCGGCCGGCGGGCGAGCTGTCCCCGCGGGCGCCGGTGGTGACCTTCCTGGGCCACGTGGACCACGGCAAAACGTCCCTGCTGGACCGCATCCGCCACGCGGCGGTGGCGGCCGGCGAGGCCGGCGGCATCACCCAGCACATCGGGGCGTACCGCTACGACGTGGGCGACAAGCACGTGGTGTTCCTGGACACGCCGGGCCATGAGGCCTTCACGGCCATGCGGGCGCGCGGGGCGAACATGACCGACGTGGTGGTGCTGGTGGTGGCGGCCGACGACGGCGTAATGCCGCAGACCGTCGAGGCCATCAGCCACGCACGCGCCGCCAAGGTGCCGATCGTGATCGCCCTGAACAAGATCGACGTCCCCGGCGCCAACATCACCCGCGCGGTCGGCCAATTGGCCGAGCAAGGGCTGAACTCCCGCGAGTGGGGCGGCGACGTGGAGGTCATCCAGACCTCCGCGACCACCGGCGCGGGCATCGAAAAACTTTTGGAGACGCTCAGCCTGGAGGCCGAGCTGCTGGAACTGCGGGCCGAGACGAACGCTCCCGCCACCGGCTTTGTCATCGAGGCCCACATGAGCCCCACGACGGGCGTCATGGCCCGGCTGCTGATCCGCAACGGCACGCTGAGGGTGGGCGACGTGCTTCTGGCCGGGGCGGGCTACGGGCGCGTGCGCCAGATCAGCGACGACCGCGGGCGGGCGTTGACCGAGGCCGGGCCTTCCACGCCGGTGGAGGTCGCGGGACTGGACGAGGTGCCCCAGGCCGGCGACCGCTTCTACGTGGTGCAGGATATCGAGCAGGCTCGCGTCGTGGCCGATGAGCGTCGCGTCGGCGTTCGCGACCGGTCGCTGTCGGTCGGGCAGAAGGCGACGCTGGAGAACCTGCTGGAACGCATTCAGGCCGGCAAGATCCATGAACTGCCGGTGATCGTCAAGGCCGATGTGCAGGGCAGCCTGGAGGCGCTGAAGAGCTCGCTGGCCAAGCTCGGCACGGACGAGGTGAGGCTCAACCTTCTGCACGCGGGCGTCGGCGGCATCAGCACCGGCGACGTCACGCTGGCGGAGGCCTCCGGCGCGATCATCCTGGGCTTCAACGTCGTGCCCGACGCCTCCGCTCGGCAACTGGCCGAGGCCAAGGGCGTGGATATCCGTCAGTACCGCATTATCTACGACCTGCTGGAAGACGTCCGCCGAGCGCTGGCCGAGGGGCTGGCGCCGGAAATTCGCGAAGAGATTATCGGCCACGCGCAGGTGCGTGCGATCTTCAAGGTGTCGCGCGTGGGCACGGTGGCCGGCTGCTACGTGCTGGACGGCCTGGTGAATCGCAACGCCTCCGTCCGCATCACGCGCGACAACGTTGTGATCGAGGACGGCCGCAGCCTGGAAAGCCTGCGGCGGTTCAAGGACGACGCCCGCGAGGTCCGTGCGGGCCTGGAGTGCGGCGTGAAGATCGCCGACTACGACGACGTCAAGGAAGGCGACGTGTTGGAGTTTTACCAACAGGTGGAGGTGGCGCGCAAGCTGTAACGGCCTGCGGACCTGCCTGGCGGTAGGCAGGTCGCCGGAACTCGGCGCGGATGGTGATTATGGCGACGATCGTGGGGCTGCTTCACCTGAGGCTGCACATCGCTCAGGCCCAGAGCCTGAAGGACAAGCGCCGCGTCGTCAAGGGCTTCAAGGACCGCATGGCCCACGCGCACAACATCTCCGTGGCGGAGGTGGATTGCCTGGACGATCGCCGCCAGGCGGTGCTGGCCGTGGCGATGGTGAGC
>JBEKZI010000025.1:0-26191 GCA_049510055.1 Phycisphaerae bacterium
GTAAGCAACTAATAACACAGGAGTTAGAGATCATGCTTTGCAGGGCCTTCGGCCTGGGGGTTGTCAATTTGGCAGTCGGGTGCCTGATAGGCCGAGGCCGTTGCATCAGAGAGGCCGGGAGAGCATTTTTCAGCAATTGGCTTGCAAGGAAGGCTTGATATGTTAGTATGTGCGTATAAAGTAACCTAGTAACACATAAAGGAAAGCAAACGATGGATACTGCGACGAAGAAGCTTTACGAGAGGAAGGCCCAGGTGATTGCCGCCGCGGCGCACCCCATTCGCCTGGCCATCTTGGACTGCCTGCGCGGCGGGGAGCTGTGCGTCTGCGACATCACGGCCCGCCTGAAGGCCGGCCGGCCCAACGTCTCGCGGCACCTGGCCGTGATGCTCAAGGCCGGGCTGGTCGACTGCCGCAAGGACGGGCTGAACGTGATTTATTCCCTTCGCGCGTGCTGCCTGCCGGCCTTTCTGGACTGCACGACCGACATGGTCCGCCAGCAGGCCCGCGAGGCCAGCGCCCTGCTGCGGTGCATGAAATAGCCCACACCCATGAGCCAAGGCATAGCCAAAAAACTGTCGCTGCTGGACCGTTTCCTGACGGTTTGGATTTTCCTGGCCATGGCCGCCGGCATATTGCTGGGTTACGCCGTCCCGGCCGTCGGCGACTGGATCGGATCGCTCCGCCCGGCGGGCTCGCAGACGAGCATTCCCATCGCCATCGGCCTGATCCTGATGATGTATCCGCCGCTGGCGAAGGTGAAGTACGAGGAACTGGGCGACGCCTTCCGCAACTGGAGAATCCTTGGCCTGTCCCTCGTGCAGAACTGGATCATCGGGCCGGTCCTGATGTTCGTGCTGGCCGTGGCGTTTCTGCACAACCGGCCGGAGTTCATGATCGGGCTGATCATGATCGGCCTGGCGCGGTGCATCGCGATGGTCATCGTGTGGAACGACCTGGCCAGGGGCGACACGGAGTACGCCGCCGGCCTCGTGGCCTTCAATTCCATCTTCCAGGTGCTGTTCTACAGCGTGTACGCCTGGTTGTTCATCACCGTCCTGCCGCCGATGCTGGGATTGAAAGGGGCGGCCGTGAACGTGACCATCGGCCAGATCGCTCGCAGCGTGTTCATCTACCTGGGCGTTCCGTTTCTGGCCGGCATGTTGACCCGTTTCATCCTGGTCAGGGCCAAGGGCAAGGAGTGGTATCATGGGAAGTTCATCCCGAAGATCAGCCCGATTACGTTGATTGCCCTGCTGTTCACCATCGTGGTGATGTTCTCCTTGCAGGGCCGCAAAATCCTCGCGCGGCCGGGCGACGTGGTTCTCATCGCCGTTCCGCTGCTGATCTACTTCGTGGTCATGTTCCTGGTCAGCTTCTGGATGAGCAAAAAAGTCGGGGCCGATTACGCCAAGAGCGCCACGTTGTCGTTCACGGCCGCCAGCAACAACTTCGAACTGGCCATCGCGGTGGCCGTCGGCGTGTTCGGAATCCACCACGGGGCGGCCTTCGCCGCGACCATCGGGCCGCTGGTGGAAGTGCCCGCGCTGATCGGCCTGGTGAACGTCAGCCTGTGGCTGAAGCGGAAATGGTTCGCAGGCGAACAGACTGAAATGGCGTTGACCGGCCGACAGTGAGGGGCGGGCTATTCCAAAATTTCCAGCAGCCGCTCGGCCAGGGCGATGTGGCGATGCTTGTCGCGGTGGAGTTCTTCCAGCTGCTTGCGCAGGCGAGGGTCGGATGACCGGGCGGCCAGGTCGGCGTAGACCCGCTCGGCCTGGCGCTCTTTTTCCAGCAGGGCGGCGACCTGCTCGCGAAGCACGGCCTGCTCAAGCATGGCAGACGTCCTTGCCCGACTCCAGTTGCCGGGCCAGCAGGTCGACCATCGCGTGGTGGGCCTCGGTGTCGGTCCGCAGGGCCTGAAGGATCGCGTAAACCTCCGCCCGCTGCTCGTCGTCGAAGCACTCGGCGTGCTTGACTTCCTCGGCCGTCTCCCGCAGCGCCGACGCCAGTTGATGCTCCATGCCCGCCAAAACAGATATGTCGCCGGACGTCCCGATGTACGTTCCCGTCGTCTCCATGGTCCTGTCCACCTTAAGGGCGAAGTGCAGCTTCCTTGCCAGAAATCCATTATCCCGCGGAAGGCAAAAAACTCAAGATAAATCCCGTTATTGGCGGCTTATTAGCGATAAAAATGCCCGCCCGGCGGGTCGGAAACCGCCCCCGAAATGAAGGCTGAAATGAAATCACCCGCCGACGTGAAACAACTGCCCGGGACAGGATTTGAACCTGCATGAGACTATGTCTCACCAGCCCCTCAAGCTGGCGCGTCTGCCAATTCCGCCACCCGGGCTAGGCTGTAATACTACCGTATTTTACACCCAACGGGCGTCCAGGTCATGGCTCGGCCAGGAGCTTTTTGAGGTCTCTTCCGGCCTTGGCGCGGATGCGATGGCCCTTGCCGGTGGAGCGCTGCTTTTGGAGCTTGGCGATGAGCCGCTCGATCTCCCGTTCGTCCACCGGCAGTTCGACGGCTTTGTTTTTATACCCGGCCAGGTACATCGCGTTGGACAGTTCCAGCTCCGCCAGGCCGTCCGCACCGCTGGCGACCAGGGGCGTGCCGCGGAGGATGTGCCCGGCGAACGCGCGGATGACCTCGATGTGCTGGCCGCCCTTGTTGGTGGAGTAGTCCTCCTCGGACCATTCGACGTTATTTTTGACGGTTGCGTCGGCCTGAGCGGTCACGCTGCCCATCGTGAAGTCCCGCAGGGGATACTGAAGCCGGCCGATGCGAAGCTTGTGGCCTTCGGCGACCAGCGTGGCCCGGTCGCCGCAGAGCATGAATTGCTCCATCCCCGGCAGTTCAGCCGTGGTGGCGTAGATGTAGCCCACCTTGCCGCCGCCGTAATCGCACAGGAAATTGGCCGTGTCCTCCACCTCGATGGTGTGGGCGCGCGTGTCCAGCAGCCCTAAGACTTTTTTGGGCAGGCCGACGATCCAGGTGAACAGGTCCAGGTGGTGAGGGCCCTGGTTGATGAGCACGCCGCCGCCCTCGCCGTCCCAGGTGCCGCGCCAGGCGCCGCTGTCGTAGTAGGCCTGCGCGCGGAACCAGTTGGAGCAGATCATCGAGGCGCGGAAGACCTCACCGATCTCGCCGCTGTCGACGAGCTGCTTGATGCGGATCATGATGGGCCGCGTGCGGTGCTGGAGCATCCCGGCCAGGACGACGTTGCGCTTCTGGCACTCCTGGATCGCGGCCTTGGCCGGCCCGACGGTGGAGGCCAGGGGCTTTTCGACCATCACGTGCAGGCCCGCCCGGGCCGCCCGGATGGTCAGCGGGGCGTGCCAGTAGTGCGGCGTGGCGATGATGACCGCGTCGACCAGCCCCGATTCGAACATCTTTTGCGGATCAGTGAAGAAGGGAACGGAAAACTCCCCTCCGGCGGCCTTCGCCTTGGCCTTCGTGCGGTTGCACACGGCCGCCAGATGAAATTCCGGGCTGTTTTCCTTGACGATATTCTTGCAGTGGAAATGGCCGATGACGCCGATGCCCACCACGCCGATGCGAACTTTGTCCATGTTTGTGATCCTGTGTGCAAACCGTTCTTGGAACGAGGGAATCATATCGTCATGGTCATGTATTCGTAAGGGGAAAGGCCGGACTTCACCCACCGGGCGACGTATGTATGATAGGAAACGCCCCCATGAACGACACGGTTATCCCACAAGCCTTACCTCAAGACGCTGAGGCGATCATGCAGCTTTTGGTTGCCTGTCGCCAGGACATGCTGTCCCGGGGCATTCGGCAGTGGGTGGAGCACTATCCGACGGCGGCGGCAGTCGAGGCCACAATGGCTGACACCTTTGTCGTTCGCTTGGACGGCAAGATCGTCGCGACTGTTACGCTGAATGAGCAGGGGGAGCAGCAGTACGAAACGGTGCGGTGGCTCACGCCGTTGCGACAACGAGCCCTGGTGGTGCATCGTCTGGCCGTGCATCCTCGCTACCAACGCCGCGGCCTGGCCAGGCGATTGATGCAGTTTGCCGAACGGCTTGCCATGGAACGTGGGTTGGCCTCCATCCGCCTAGATTCCTTCAGCGGCAATCCCGCGGCCTTGGCCCTGTACGAAGGTTTGGGCTACACGCGCATGGGGGAGGTGCGATTCCCTCATCGCGACCTGTCCTTTGTGTGCTTTGAGAAGGTGCTGAGGTTAGGCTAGTGCAGCGTCGTTGCCCGGTGCATCTTGTGGGGCTATAGTGCTGTCATGCAGCGAGTGCGGGTAAAGATTGAGGGTCTGCGCGACGCGGCCACGGCCGTCAAGATCGCCCAGATGGGCGCCGACGCCATCGGGCTGGTCTTCGCCGAGTCGCCGCGGTGGGTCAGCCCCGAGCAGGCCCGGGCCATCACCGACGCCCTGCCGCCGTGGGTGGCCACCGTGGGGGTGTTCGTCGACGCCGACCCGGTCGCCATCAATCACGTGGTGGAGCGCACGCGGATCGGCTACGTGCAGCTTCATGGCGACGAGGAGCCGGGGATCGTCCCGCGGATTGCCGCGCGGTGCATCAAGACTTTCCACGTGCGCGACGAGGGCTGGCTGGCCGAGGCGCGGAGCTGGCTGGAGGCCCTGGGGGACCGGTCCAACCTGGCCGCGATACTGCTGGACGCTTACAGCCCGGCCGCCGCGGGCGGGACGGGCGAGCGGCTCAACTGGTCGATGGTGGCCGACGCGCGAGCGGCCGGGGCGATGAAGGGCCTGGACCCCATCATCCTGGCCGGCGGGCTGGACTCCGCCAACGTCGGCACGGCCATCGACCTGGTCAAGCCCTGGGCCGTGGACGTCGCCAGCGGCGTGGAAAAGGCCCCGGGCGTCAAGGACCTCAAAAAAGTGGAAAGCTTCATCCGCGCCACCCGCGAGGGCGACGTGCTGCGCAGCGAATTCTGGACGTAAAGTTCGCGCAAAAACGCGGCGAGCATCTCAGCTCGCCACGAAGAATTCCAGCATCAGTCCACCAGCTACCACGTATATTCCACGGTGTAGGTCACTTTGGTCTCGCCCTCGGCCGGGACTTCCAGGTCCCAGGCCACGGTGCGGGCGTCGAGCTTGATAAAATCGTGATTCTTGGCGGTGATCTGCCAATTCGTCCAGCGGTACATCGGTTCTTTGACGCGCACAGTGACGGCCTGTTTCTTGTGGTTCCGCAGGACGATCTCGATGGACTCCTTCATCCAGTTCCGGCGCTCTTCGACCTGGAAGTCCGTCTGCTTGCGCTCACCGACGATGTCGAAGGCATTGCCGATCTGGAGCGAGAGTTGCTCATCCTTGGGCGTGTGGTCGATCTGTTCCTCGCCGACGAACTCCAGGGCCTTGTCGGCGGGGTCCTGCTTGTACACGCGGACCTTGCCCGCCGGCAGCGGGATGCCCAGCTTGTTGGCCTCGCTGTTGCGAAACTCGATGAACACGTTGACCTTCTTGGGGCTGGTCACGCCGTAGTTGCGGTCGTCGTAGCGGCCGCCATAGTCCCAGCGAAAATCGCCGAGAGGGTTGTAGAGGAAGCGCTTTTCGACCTTCAGGCCGCAAGCGGGCGTGAACATCTCCAGTTGCTTGACCTCGTTGTCGGCCACCGTCGAGGGCCGGGGCAGCGTGTACATGTGGTACTCAAAGAAGGCCTTCTCCTCCATGGGAGCGGCTTCGGCGGCTCCAGCCTGCGTGACCATGAGCATCCTGCCGCGCACCTGGTCGACAATCTTGCGGACGTCGCCAGCGATGAACTTCATCTGTGCGTCGCGATAGGTCTTGCCGGAGTTGTTCTCCACGCTCACCCAGCCGGACAGGTCGCCCGCGGTGTCGTTGGCGTCCAGCACCAGCACGTATTCGGCGTGCCAGGCCATTCCGCCGGTCTGGTAGGTCACCTCGGCCAGCTGATGGCCAGGCTTTTTGGTGTCCACCAGCCACACCAGCGTGGGCCGGGTCAGCAGGCCTTCCGGCAAGGCCTTGAGGCGGATGTCGCGGACATTGTCCGGCCGCTGGACCATCGCGATGCCGTTGGCCTCCTGAATGACCAGCTGCGCGCCATCGAAGCTCAGCAGCGTACCGGAGTAGGTTTTCTGATCGCAGACGACCTCGATCGGCAGATCGATGTACTTGTGCAGCAGCTTGTCGGCCGAGACCAGGTCGTACTGGTAGTTCTGCTCCAGCAGCTTGGCGCAGGGGTCGGTCAGGCTGACAAAGTGCACGGTGGTGGCGTCGATGGCGCTGGCGACGTCCTGGAACTTCACCACGCCGTCGTCGGCGATGTCCACCCCGCGAACCTCGCGGACGACGGCAAAGCCGCCGTTGTACACGGTGACGGCCACGCCTTCTTTTTTGTCTTGGTTGGCCGGGGCGCACGCGGCCGAGGCGAGGACGATCAGTGCGATCCATTTTGTGGCGTTCATGGGTGTTTTCCTTTCTGTAGGCCGTCCTTTCCTTGGACGCATGAACCGGCCGGGGGTTCCCGTTTTTGCGGGTTTCTTTGAATTGTCCCCGCCAAGATAGCGTTTGCAATCTTTCATTTCTACGTGGAGAATAACCGCCCCAGCCCCGGCACGCGGGGTGGGAGTGATTATTAAGGATAGGAACGCGTATGGCACTGAAGCGCAACCAATACGACGTGAAGAACCTCAAGTTGGCCGCCGAGGGCCGCAAGCGAATCCTCTGGGCGGACAACGACATGCCGGTCCTGGCCGCCGTGCGCCAGCGGTTCGCCAAGCAGAGGCCCCTGGCCGGCCGGCGGCTGAGCGCCTGCCTGCACGTGACGGCTGAGACGGCCAACCTCTGCCGCGCGCTGGTGGCCGGCGGGGCCAATCTGGTCCTGTGCGCCTCCAATCCGCTGAGCACGCAGGACGACGTGGCCGCCAGCCTGGTGGCCGACTTCGGCATCCGCGTGTACGCGATTCGGGGCGAGGACCCGCGGACGACGTACTACCGGCACATCGAGGCCGCCTGCAAGCATCGGCCGTCGATCACGATGGACGACGGGGCGGACCTGGTCAACGCCCTGCACGGCCGCTGGGCCGCCTTCGCCGATGACATCCTGGGCTCGATGGAAGAGACCACCACCGGCGTCATCCGCCTGCGGGCGATGGCGGCGGCGGGCATGCTGCGGTTCCCCGTCATCGCGGTCAACGACGCGGCCACCAAGCACCTGTTCGACAACCGCTACGGCACCGGCCAGAGCACCATCGACGGCATCCTCCGCGCCACGAATATCCTCTTGGCCGGCAAGAACGTCGTGGTGGCCGGCTACGGATGGTGCGGGCGGGGCGTGTCGTCCCGGGCCAGGGGCGCCGGGGCCAACGTCATCGTGACCGAGGTCGATCCCATCCGCGCCCTGGAGGCGATGATGGACGGCTTCCGCGTGATGCCGATGCTCCAGGCCGCCCGAATCGGCGACATCTTCGTCACGGTCACCGGCGACATCCACGTCATCGACAAGCCGCACTTTGCAGTCATGAAGGACGGCGCGATCGTCTGCAACAGTGGGCACTTCGATTGCGAGCTGAACCTCCAGGCCCTGGCCAAGCTGGCCCGCAAAATCCGCACTGGCGTGCGGCGAGGCGTGGACGAATACGTCCTGTCCGGCGGCAAGCGCGTCTTTGTCCTGGCCCAGGGCCGGCTGGTGAACCTCGCCTGCGCCGAGGGCCACCCGCCTAGCGTGATGGACATGTCATTCGCCACGCAGGCCCTGGCGGCGGAATACGTCATCCGCCACGCCGGCAAGCTGGACGAGATCGTGCACAACGTGCCGACGGAAATCGAGAATTGGGTCGCCCGGCAGAAGCTGCGGAGCATGGGCGTCCGCATCGACACCCTCACGGCCGAGCAGCAAAAATACCT
Source organism: Phycisphaerae bacterium (assembly GCA_049510055.1). GTDB lineage: Bacteria > Planctomycetota > Phycisphaerae > SM23-33 > SM23-33 > JALHTV01. The sequence goes on from JBEKZI010000025.1 coordinate 7,878, forward strand.
GACCTCCTTCGATCAGGGCACGTAACGGCCAGGAGCAGCCCGTCGTTCCTCGCCGTGCGGAGCGGATCGAGGCGTCTGGGAAAAGCCTAGGGCGACGGGCCAACCTGCTGGGTCGCTGTCGGCGTGGGAATGCGGGACAAAAGAAACACGTACTCGCTGTGCTTGACGGAGTAATCCATTAGTACGGGGATATCTTTCTCGCTCCCGGCCATCACCTTGATGTCCGGCCGTCCCGCCTGGATGTAATAAAGATACCGATAGCACATCGCGGGTCCGTAGACCCCGATGATGACGGCGTTGGGAGGAATTGGCATCGCGGCCATCGCGTCGGACCAACGTACCAGGCGGTACTCTTCGATCGTGGACCGGCTGACCAGGGGGAAGTTGGTCATCAGGAGGAAGACCGGCGCGATGAAACACGTCGCGACGTACACGAGGCGGCGGCGTGACGGGCGCCAACCGTTCGCCGTGCCCAGCCCGGCGAGCAGGCTCAGTCCCATCAGGCCCGGAACGGTGAACGTCAGGCTGTCCGGGCAATGATGCCATAAGTAAAAAGCCGAGTTTCCGACGAAGAATCCCCACCCCAGCAGGATCCACCCCCATCGTCTCCGCTGCCTGACGGTGGCCACAAGGGCCAGCACCAGGCCGGGTAGCCCCACGCCGACGCCGGCGTGGCCCTCCAACAGGTTCCACAAGTGGGCGTGGAAATTGTAGTTCTCCACCAGATTCAACCCGGACAATTGGAGGGCATACTGCGTCGCATCCGCTTTCAAATGGATGTGAGGCTGGGTGGCGTTATCGATCCACGTCAGTCCCAGGCAGTACCGCACGGCGGCGGCGAGCCTGGCTGCGGCCGTCTTGGGGAACGCCGCCTCGCCGTGCAGCACCTGCTCCCGGATCGCATCGTCCCGGCAGGCCAGACGCGAAGGGTCCTGATGTATCAAGTAGCTGGACACCGTGAACACAAAGGGCAGCACGAACACCCCCGCCGCCGCGGCGATCCTGCGCCAACTCAGGCGGACCTTCTTGCGGTACGCCCACCACAGGAAAATGAAGGCCGGGAGGATGAACAGTTCCGAGGCCCTGTCTCCCACGGCCACACCCAGGCAGGCGACGCCCAGATATAGCCAGAGCGCCTTATTGGTCTCGATGAATCGTTGCAAGGCATACAACGCCGCCAGGAGGAACATGCCGTAGAAGACGTACACCTCCGCCAGGGTGGCGTGGGCCCAGTACATGCTGCTGAAGGCCAGGGTGCCGGCCCCCACCAGGCCGGCGGAGATCTGGCCGGTGATCCGGCGGATCGTTCCGTACAGAGCCAACGCGCCGAGGGTTCCGGAGACGGCCATCATCAGGTTGATCCGCCAGGCCAGCTGGCCGCCCAGCGGCAGGTGGCAGAAGAGATACCCTACGGTGACCTCGATCTGGTAGCCCGGCGGGTGGCAGATGCCCAGCAGCGGACAGCAGTATTGCAACTCGGCGGAATCCCCGGAGTCCAGCCCGGGATGGAGGGTCATCAGATAGACCGCAAACACGACGGCCGCCAGGCCGCCGGCCCCCACCCAGGCGTGCCACTTTTTTGGGCCTTGCGGCGGCGGTGGCGGGGAGTCCTTCTCTGCCGAAGGCCCACTGAGCTCTTGCTGGAGAGGCTCGTTCATGCACCTTTCCCGCGGTTCCGTCGCCGAGCGATGGGAGGAAGTGTAGCTCCAAACAGACCGAGAATCCACGGGCCACCAAACCCCTCGCGATGCGGGACGTAAAAAAGGTATCGAGGTTTGGAAACCAGAGGATCTTTTTTGCGGAGTTTGACAGGCCTCGCGGATGGCGTATAGTTTGGTTTTGCCGCGGCCGAGGGCTGCGGCGCCTGCCTATCGGCAAACGGCCGGTAGGCAGGTCGGAGTCGAACGTTATGTGGCGATCCGCCGTAAACATGATGATGGTGGCGTTTCTGTGGCAGGGGGCCGGCATCTGCCTGGCGCAGACGTCTCCGGCCACGGTCCCGGCGGAGCAGATTGAATTGGCGACGCTGGAAGGCCAGTTGAAGGATTCCTCGCGCTCGCCCAAGACCAGGACGGAGGCCGCCGGGCTGTTGCTGGTGCAGTCCGGCCCGCGGGCGACGGAGATCCTGCTGGCGTCCCTGGCGGCCAAGGACGACCCGGCGCTTCAAATCGCCGTGGCCGGGGCCATCGCCGCCGGTCCGGCGGAGCGCAAGGAATTCATCGAGCCGCTGTGGGCAATGCTGCGGAGCGGCGAGCCGTTGGTTCGCGGACCGGCCGCCCATGCGCTGGCACGGTACCGTGGCTTCGGCGTGACGGAAAAATTGATCGCCCTGGCCCGGGATCGCTCCGCCGACGCCGCCGTGCGTGCGGACGTGGTCGTGGCCCTGTCGGCCACGCCGGACAAGCGGACGGTCGAGGCCATGGTGGGGTTGCTGGACGATCCCGCCACGGCTGTCCGGTCCGCCGCGGCGGAGTCGCTGGTCAAGCTGACCAACATCCGCGCCTTCGGCGACGACGCCGAACAGTGGAAGCAGTGGTGGCGGGCCAACAAGGACAAGGACCGTTCCGCCTGGGTGGCGGACCTGGCCGACAGCCTGGCCCGCGCCAAGGCCGCCCTGGAGGCCGACAACGCCCGCCTCCGCGACCGCCTGACGGCGGCCATGAGCGATTTGTACGAAGCCACGCCGCCCGCCCAGCGGGAGGCCCTGCTGATGGGGTTCCTCAAGGATCCCATGCCCGACGCACGTCTGGCCGGCTTGCGGCTGGTGGACCGCCGTATCGCCTCCAACGACCCGATCTCGCCGGAGGTGCGCAGCCAGGTGCGCGCCCTTCTGGCCGACAGCGAAGGGCGCGTCCGCCAGGAGGCGGCCATCCAGGTCGCCACCCTGGCCGACAGCCAAGCTCTCCAGGCCCTGCTGGACCGCCTGACCATGGAAGATTCCCCCGCCGTCCGCGAGGCGCTGCTGAAGGCCGTCGGACAATTGCGCCAAGGGGAGGCCCTGCCGGCGGTGCTGGCGGAAATCGGTTCGCGGTACGAGAACGTCTCGGCCGCCGCGGCCGCGGCCTTGGTTCGCATCGCTTCCAAGGTCCCCCTCGATGAAATGCAGCGAAGGGAAGCGGCGGAGGCCATTTTGTTGCGGTACGATGCGGCCGACCCGTCGGCGGCGGAGGACACGCCCCTGCGCGAGGCGCTGCTGTCGGCCATGGGCGCGGTGGGAGAAGAGCCCTTCATGCCGGTGCTCCAGGAAGCGACGAAGGACCCTTCCGCCAAGGTGCGCCTGGCGGCGGTGGCGTCGCTGGCCCAGGTGGGCAAGGCCGCGGCCGCACCGACCCTGGTGGCGATGACGTCCGACAGCGACCGCGGCGTCCGCCAGGCCGCCATCGCGGCCCTGGGCACCGTGGGCGGCAAGGAACAGTTGCCGGTCATCCTGCGATTGACGCAACCGGCCGTCGAGGAAGACGCGGTGGTCAGGCAGCAGGCCTGGGACGCGACCCTGTCGGTGCTGACGAGCGCCGACGAAGATACGGTGTTCTCCGTGGCGGAAAGCCTGGCCGCCCGCGGCGACGCCTTGGCGGATCGGATCAAGATTCTCCAGATGCTGACGGACCGGCTGAGGGTGCCGTCGCGTTCTGCCGCGGCGGCCGGTCCCTTCAAGGCCGGCTCCGACGAGCGGCTGGGCCTGGTCCAGCGGCGGTTGGGTGCGGCGCTGATGCAGGCCCATCGGCCCGCCGAGGCCGCCGTCCAGCTTGGCCAGGCCTATCAAGCCTACGCGGCCCAGCGGAACGCCGAGGCGCCAGCGGTGTGGGAGCAGTGGGTGGATGCGCTCCTTGCGGCTGACGATCCGGCGTGCATCGCGGCCATGGCCGGCCAGTCCGACGAAGAGGCCTTCGCCGCCGCGTTCCGCAAGCTCCTGGGCCGGCTGAGCGAGTTGCGATCGGCCGAGAAGTATCCCGCAGTCGTCACGCTGGCCACCGAGGCCCTGGAGCGGTTGTCCAATCGCCGCTCCATCACCGAGGCGCAGCGCAAGGCGCTCCAGCGGATGGCGGAGGAGGCCCTGGCCAGGTAGTCGGCCCTGGACGAGCAGAAAGTTTCGGCCCTGGTCTTAGCCCTGGGCGGCGACGACGAAAGCGCCCGCAAGGCCGCGACGGAACTGCAAACGATGTCCACGCAGGCCGTACCCCCGCTGCTGGCGGAGCTTCGCAAAGCCGTCACGAGCGCCTCGGCCAATCCCAAGGTCGAAAGAGCCATCGTCGAAATCCTCAGCCAAATCTCCCCCAAGTTTTCCAACTACGACGCGTCCGCCTCGACCAAGGCCAAGATCGAGCTCATCACCGCCTGGTCCAAGCTCCAGGTTTCCTCCGCGCCGGCGCACTAACGCCTTTGACACGTTCGGGCATTCGGCGGACAATGCCGGCGATAGTCCATCGGCTCGCCGATAGGCGAGTCCGTGAAAGCGTTTATGGCCAAGCGGTGTCTGGGAATTGACCTGGGCGGAACGTTCATCAAGTTCGGTCTGCTGACCGAGGACCGAACGTTGGGCGGCACCCTTCAACTGCCCACGCCGCCCGGCGGCGGGGGCGATCGCGTCATCGCGCAAATGGCCGATGGGGCCAAGCGATTGATGGAATCCGCCGGCCTGAAGCGGCGGGACGTCGTCGCCGCCGGCGTCGGCGCGCCGGGGCCGGCGGACTTTGCGGCGGGCGTGATACTGGCCATGCCCAACATCTCCGGCATGGAGAACGTGCCGTTGGCGCGAAGCCTTTGCGAAGCCATCGGCGTGCCGGTGGTCCTGGAGAACGACGCCAACGCCGCCGCCTATGGGGAATATTGCTGCGGCGCCGGTGTGGGCTGCCGGAACCTGGTGCTGCTGACGCTGGGCACGGGCGTGGGCAGCGGCATCATCGTCGAGGGCGAGGTCCTGCACGGCAGCCACGACGCCGGCGGAGAGATCGGCCACATGATCGTCCAGCCGGGCGGCGAGCCATGCGGCTGCGGGCAGCAGGGCTGCCTGGAGCGGTACAGTTCCGCCGTGCACATGGCCGGCCGGGCGAGGCGGATGATCGAGGAGGGCAAGACCGGCGCACTGGCCGACGTGCTGCGGCGCCATGGCGTCCTCGACGCGACGGACATCCTGGCCACCCGAAAAGCCGGCGACGCCTTGGCGGCCGAGGTGTGGGACCAGGGGGCGTACTATTTGGCCGTGGCCTGCGTGAACATCTGCCGCGTTCTGGACCCCGACAAGATCATCCTGGCCGGCGGGCTGGCCGGCGCGGGCGATGAGCTGCTGGCGCCCGTGGCGGCGCACTTCCGCCGCCTGCACTGGTCGCTGACGCCGCCGCGGACACAGATCGCGCTGTCGGCCCTGGGCGGCGAGGCGGGTGTGATCGGCGCCGCCGCCGTGGCATGGCGGGCCTCCCGCCAAAAGTAACGCCCGCTTGGCCAACGTCCCTTCGTCCGCAATCTCCGATAAACCTATTGCCGCCTTATGCCATGGCGGCCAAGATATCACGATGAGGTTAAGAGAATCATGAAACACTACCATCCGAACTTTGATGAGTTCTGCACGCTTGCCCGCCGGGGCAACACGATTCCCGTCTATCGCCAGCTCCTGGCCGACTCGCTCACGCCGGCGATGGCCTACAAGCGCCTGGCCGCCCCGACGAGCGCCGCGCCGTCGTCCAGCGCCTTCCTTCTGGAAAGCGTCATCGGCGGGGAGCGGACGGCCCGGTTTTCTTTCGCCGCGGCCGACCCGGAGGCGACCTTTACCGCCCGCGGCCGGCAGATCACCATCCGGCGCAGCGGCCAAGCGGATCAGACCGTCACCAGCGACGATCCTCTGGCCGAGCTTGGAGCGATGCTGCAACCCTACAAGGCCGTACACCTGAGCACCCTGCCGCGATTCACCGGCGGCGTGGTGGGCTACGCGGCCTACGACATGGTCCGCTATTACGAAAAGCTCGGCCCCGGCCCGCGCGACGACCGGAACCTCCCCGAGCTGGCCTTCGGGCTGTACCGGACGATGGTGATCTTTGATCACGTGTACCAGACCATCAAGGTCGTCGCCAACGCGCACGTGACCGCCGACGCCCGAGCGGCGTACGAGGAGGCGACGGCGTCGATCGAGCGGACCATCGCGCGCCTGCGCGAGGGCGACGGCCAGGCCGCCACCGAAATCTCCATGGTCGCTCTGCCGGAAAAGCCCTTCCAAAGCAACTTCACTCGGCAGCGCTACATGGAGGTAGTGGAGGCCTGCAAGGAGTACATTCGCGCCGGCGACATTTTCCAGGTCGTGCCTTCCCAGCGGCTGACGGTACAGACCGCGGCTGCCCCGTTCGACATCTACCGCGCCTTGCGCGTGGTGAACCCCTCGCCGTTCATGTTCCTGCTAAACACGCCGGACGTCACGCTGGTGGGCAGCTCGCCGGAGATTCTCTGCCGCGTGGAGGACGGCGTGGTGACCAACCGCCCGCTGGCGGGCACGCGGCGTCGCGGCGCCACCGAGGAGGAGGACAAGGCCCTGGAGCGCGAGCTGCTGGCCGATCCCAAGGAGCGGGCCGAGCACATCATGCTGGTGGACCTGGCCCGCAACGACGTGGGGCGCGTGGCCCAGGCGGGCACGATCCAGCTGAGCGACGTGATGGCCGTGGAACGCTACAGCCACGTCATGCACATCGTCTCGGACGTCAAAGGCCGCCTGGCCGAGGGCAAGACCGCCTTCGACGCGCTGCGGGCGGCCTTGCCGGTGGGCACGGTGTCCGGCGCGCCCAAGATCCGCGCGATGGAGATCATCGACGAGTTCGAGCCGACCCGCCGCGGACCCTACGCCGGCGCGGTGGGCTACGTGGACTTCTCCGGCAACATGGACACCTGCATCGCCCTGCGCACGATGGTCATCGCCGGCGGCAAGGCGTACATCCAAGCCGGCGGCGGCATCGTGGCCGACTCGGAGCCGGCGGCGGAATACCAGGAAACCCTCAACAAGGCCAAGGCGCTGCTGCGGGCCATCGAGGTCGCCGAGGCCGGCTTGGGGGAGTAACCCTTCTTCAGCGGGCCCGCAAGAGGCGGTTCAATAGGGGTATTGGTCGTAGGGGGGCTTGGCCGCCTGGGGGTCGGCGGACTGCGGTTGGCGTCCGCGCCCCAGCCGGAATATCACCTCCCACGCCAGGGAGGCCAGGACAATGCCCACCACGTCGCCCACCCAATCCCCGACCTCCGGCGAGCGGTGGAACGGGGCTTGGGTGATCTCGTCCACGGCCCCGTAGGTGACCAGGACGCAAATGACCACCGTGAGACGAATCCCGAAACGGACCCCGTAGGCCGTCAACGCGAACCAGAACAGAGTGGCCAGGCCGAAATAGCCGACCACGTGCAGCGTCTTGTCGCTGACGTGAAATTCGGGCAGGTCCTGCCCCGGCACGTGCGTGGCGACCAGCGCCGCCACCCAGCCCAGGACGCACGCGACGACCATCAGCCGCCGGAAGCGGTAAAGAATAGCCAGGATGCGTTTCATTCCAGCACGCCCTGCGGTTGCTGGGGCGGGGGAGCCTCGGCGGGCGGGGCCGCGCCGGGGGCGTCCGCCACCTGCGGCGGGAGGGTGGTGGCCAAAAATTCTTCCGCCAATTTATTGTAGTCCGCCGCGCCGTGGGAGGACGGCTCGTAGTCGAAGATGGTTTTGCCGTGCGAGGGGCACTCGGCCAATTTGACGTTGCGCCGGATGACCGTCTCGAAGATGCGCGCCTGCGCCCAGGGCGTGGGGGAATTTCGAGCGGCGTCGAGGAACTGCCGCAGGTCGTCGGTCACCTCGGCCGAGAGGCGCGCCGTGGATTCGTACATGCACAGGACGACCCCCGACACTTTCAATCGCGGGTTGACGCGCCGCTGCACCAGCGAGACCGTCTCCAGCAGTTTGCCAAGCCCCTGGAGGGCCAGGAAGTGCGGCTGGAGAGGAATGAGCACCTCGTCGGCCGCCGCCAGGGCGTTGAGCGTCAGCAGCCCCAGGCTGGGCGGGCAGTCGATCAGGGTCAGTTCCGCCGCCAGGTGAGAGGCGGCCAGACGGTCCCGCAGAATCTGCTCCCGCCCGACCATGCTGACCAGCTCTACTTCCGCCGCCGCCAGGTCGATGACCGACGGCACCAGCCACAGGTGCTCCCTCAGGTGCATGGTGGCCGAGGCCAGGTCGGCTTCGCGGGTCAACACGTCGTACATGCTGCGGGGCGCCGAGCCCGGTTCGACGCCCAGGTGCAGCGTCAAGTGGGATTGCGGGTCCAGGTCGATGAGGCAGACGTCGCGCCCGCGGGCCGCCAGCGCCGCTCCCAGGTTGGCGACGGTGGTGGTCTTTCCCACGCCGCCTTTCTGATTGATCACCGCGATGGTGCGCACGGGGACATTATAGAAGCGGCCGCCGAGGGAGCAAGCGTGCAAAAAGTGCAGCGGGCGCCGCCGTGACTGGGGCACCCGCTGTCGGTTCGTTCGCCTCTCGCGTTGAGCTAGCGAGAGGACCCGCCGAAGTCCATCGGCGGTTTACCTCTTGGATTTCTTGGCTTTCTTCCTTCTTTTTTTTGCCTTCTTCTTAGCCATTTTTTCACCTCCTCTCAGGTGATGGGTGAAGGCATTGAGCGCTGACGGATAAACTTCTTGATGGTGTTTTTACTCCGTCGGCAATGACTCACGCAAGTGTTGCTAAATAATTTCTCGACATTTTTCGAGCGGTTTGTGCACCCTTTTCCTGCGGCGCGAGCTGTAGCGACGGCAAAACGCGCACGTCTCCGGAACGGCTGCGCCGCGCCGGATGCGGGATTGACGGCTAGGAATGGATAGACTAAAGTTGCGGCCGCACGATGGGTCGGGCTGAAACGACGCGCGCCGCCCCAGAGAATGCATCGGCGGCGCCGACGGCAAGCCCGGCTTTTGCACTGCATCGCGACCGCGATAAAACCAACACACGGAGCTACAGACAGCCATGCCGGATCAGACCAACGACGACACAACCGCCGCCGCGGAGACTGCGGAGGCTGCAGGGGCGAAAAACCCCTCGACGGCAGAACAGTTGCCCGAAAACGCTGTGGACGTGCAGGACGCCGGCACGTTGAAGAAGAAGATCACCGTCACCGTCCCGCGTGCCCGCATCGACGCCAAGGTCGATGAGATGTTCGGCGAGCTGGGGCGCACGGCCCAGGTGCCGGGCTTCCGCATCGGGCACGCCCCCCGAAAACTCATCGAGAAGCGGTTCGGCAAGGAAATCACGCAGGACGTGCGCAACGCCATCGTGGCCGAGGCCGTCACGCCGGCCCTGGAGAAAACCGGCCTCAAGATGCTGGGCGAGCCCCAGATCGAGCTGGACAAGATCACCCTGCCCGACAGCGGCGACCTGTCGTTCAGTTTCGAGGTCGAGGTGATGCCGGAGTTCGACCTGCCCACCCTGGAAGGCATCGAGGTCCGTAAGCAACCGATCGCGATGACCGAGCAGCGGGTCGATGATTATCTCCAGCAGGTTCGCCTCAGCCGCGCCCATTACGAAGAGACGGACAAGCCCGCCGCCGAAGGCGACATGGCGCTGGTGGGCGCGAAAATCAGCGGGGAAGGCGTCGCGCCCGTGGAGCGCCACGGGTTGAGCCTTCGCGTGGCGCCGGGGCAGATCGAAGGCCTGCCGCTGCTGGAATTGGGCAAGGCCCTGGCCGGCCACAAGGCCGGCGGCAAAGTCAAACTCACCGTCCAGGCCGGCGACGCCCACCCCAACAAGGACTGGGCGGGCAAGCAGCTGATCGTCGAGCTGGACATCTCGCAGGTTCGCCGCCGCGTGCTGCCGGCGGTGGACGAAGCCTTCGCCGCGTCGACGGGGTTTGAGTCCTTGGCGGAGCTTCGCCGCCACGTCCGTGAACGCCTGACGCAGCACCTGGAGGAGGAAACCCGCCAGGCGATGCGGGACCAGGTGTGCAAGTACCTGATGGACCACGTGAAGGTTGACGTGCCGGAAGGCGCCACCGCCCGCTACACGACGCGGCTGCTCCAGCGGCGCGTGGTGGACCTGCTCCATCGCGGCGTCTCGGCCGATCAGATCCGCGAGCGGCTGACCGAGCTTCAGGCCGCTGCCGACGAGCAGGCCAAGGAGCAGATGAAGCTGTCGTTCATCCTGGCCAAGATCGCCGAGCAGCAGGACGTCAAGGTCGACGAGGGCGAGGTGAACGCCGCCGTCTCCCGCATGGCCGCCGAGCAGAATCGCCGGCCCGAGCGGCTGCGCCAGGAGTTGTCGCAGGACGGCACGCTTTCGGCCCTGGAAGACGCGATACGGGAGCACAAGGTGCTGGACAATCTCCTGGCCAAGGCGAAGATTGTCGCAGTGGCCCAGGCCGCCGAGAAAGAACCGAAGGAACGGGCGAAGAAAGAACCCAAGAAGCCGTCGGCCAAGCCCAAGGCCAAAGCCGCCCGCCCCTCCGCCGCCAAGACGACGAAGAAACCCAAGGGCAAAAACAAGAAATAGCAGCCGACCCGCCCGGCGACGCACGCACCGCGCGGGGCGCAGCGGGCATACGCCCAGGAGTTTATTGGAATGACATCGCCCAAGGACCAACGCGCGGCCGTCTATCGCGAGTACGCCGCCCGGCGCGAAATGACGCTGGAGGAGCGGCTGGCCGACGAGCGGATCGTCTTCCTGTGGGGAGAAATCACGCCCAATGTCGCCGGCGGGCTGATCATGAGGCTGCTGGAGCTCCAGGACAAGCAGCCCGACCGCCCGATCAACCTGTACATCAATTCCCCCGGCGGCTCGGTGGACGACACGCTGGCCATCTACGATACGATGCAGTTCCTCACCTGCGACCTGGCCACGTACTGCGTGGGCCAGGCGGCCAGCGGGGCAGCCGTCATCCTGGCGGCAGGGACCAAGGGCAAGCGCTACGCCCTGCCGCACAGCAAGATCATGATCCACCAGCCCTGGGGCGGCGTGACCGGCCAGGCCAGCGACATCGCCATCCAGGCGGAGGAAGTCCTGAAGGCCAAGCGGCTGCTCAACGAGCTTTTGGCCAAGCACACCGGCAGGGACGTCAATCTCATCGAGGCCGAGACGGAGCGCGACCGCTACCTCAGCCCGACCGAGGCGAAGGAATACGGCATCGTCGATGAAATCCTGGAACGGCCCGTCGGCAAGAAAAAGTAGCCCTTTTTTCCAAGACCAAGATCCGGACCCAGACCCGGACGAAGGAAAAACCATGACGGATTTCGGCGAGAGCGGTTCGGTCCGCAACGAGCACCTGGTGCCCATCGTCGTCGAGAAGACCGGCCGCGGGGAACGCAGCTACGACATCTACAGCCGGCTGCTGCGGGACCGCATCGTGTTCATCGGCGGGCAGATCGACGACGCCATGGCCAACCTCGTCGTGGCGCAACTGCTGTTCCTCAGCAACGAGAGTCCTGACGCCGAGGTCCACATCTACATTAATTCTCCCGGCGGCGGCGTGTCGGCGGGCTTGGCGATCTTCGACACCATGCGGTTCATCCGTCCGCCGGTGGCGACGTATTGCGTGGGCATGGCCGCGTCGATGGCCGCGGTGCTGCTGGTGGGCGGGGCCAAGGGCAAGCGGTACATCCTGCCCAACAGCCGCGTGTTGATCCATCAACCGCTGATCCACGGCGTGCTGACCGGTCCGGCCACCGAGCTGGACATCGAGGCCCGCGAGATCATCCGTCTCCGCAAGCGGATTTACGAAATCCTGGCCGAGGGCACGGGGCAGACCGTCGAGCAGATCGAACGGGACTGCGACCGCAACAAGTGGCTGGAAGCCGCCCAGGCCGTCGCCTACGGCTGCGTGGACAAGATTCTGTCCAAGATCCCCGACCTGCCCGCCCTGGCCAAAGACAAAGGCACGGTGGAATGATGCGCACATCCTTGTGGGCATTGACGCTGTTGTCGCTGCTTGGGGTCGCCGTGGGCGGATGCCAGCCGATGGTGGCCAAGGACAAATTCGACAAGCTCGACCAGCAGTGGCTGGATTCCCAGCAGCAAAACCGCGACCTGACCCGCCGCACCAAGGAGCTGGAAGAGACCATCGGCCGGCAGAACCAGCAGATCACCGAGCTCCAGAACCTCGGGCCCAAGCGCCTGGATAAGCTGTTTTACGTCACCGGCCTGGAACTGGGCCGCCGCAGCGGGGGCTTGGACACCGACGGCAAGGACGGCGACGACGGCGTGATGGTTTATCTCCAGCCGGTGGACCGCGACGGGCACGTCATCAAGGCCGCCGGCGAGGCGACCATCCAACTCTACGACCTTGCGAACAAACCCGACGAGAACATGATCGGGGAATACCGCTGGCCCCTCGACGAGTTGGGGAAGCGGTGGGCGGGGGGCTTTTTGGGCAGCTCGCAATTCTCGCTGATGTGCCCCTGGCTCCATGGCCCGCCGGCCCACGACCAGCTCACCATCCGCGTTACCTTCATCGACTACCTGACGGGCAAGACCTTCACCGCCCAGAAGGTCGTCACGGTGCACCTGCCTGGCGCCGCCCAATCCGCCCAGGGCGCTGCGGCCACCCAACCGGCCTTGGCGCCGACAAGCCAGGAGGCGAACTAGTTCACTTTTTAGGCCGCGGCCCGCGGCGTGATCGCCGCTGCGCGCGCAGCGATTCGGGGTTCTCGGCGATGTCCGTGGTCTTTCGCCGGCCGCCCAAGGTGTCGGCGATGCGGCGGCGCGACCGCTCGGCGTAGGTGGCCGACAGCTCAATGCCCAGATAATGCCGGCCGAGCCTGGCCGCCACGGCGCATGTCGTGCCCGAGCCGCTGAAGGGATCCAGCACCACCTCGCCGTCGTTGGAGCAGGCCAAGATGATCCGCTCCAGGACCTTTTCGGGCATCTGGCAGGGGTGCCAGGCGACGCGCTCGTGGAACGTGCCGCAGACGCGAGAGAAGCTCCAGACGTCGTCCGGCAGCTTGCCGCGCGGATTGGCCCGGCGGTCGGCGTAGGTGGTCTGGCGAGCGGAGGGGATTCGGACGGATGAGTCGTTGAAGACGAATTGCTTCTCGTCCGCCGTCCAATAGAACAGGTGCGTGTGCGAGCGGGCGAACTTGCGCTGGGTGTTCTGGCCGAAGGTGTAATGCCAGATAATCCAGTTGCGGAGGTTCAGGCCCAATTTTCTGCCGATGATCCGCACCTCGGCGGCGTAATCGTCGCCGATGGCGACCCAGAAGCTCCCGGCGGGCTTCAGCACGCGCTGGCAGGCGGCCATCCAGCTTCCAGTCCAGGCGTAATATTCGTCGTATTTGCGGCGGTCCTGGTAGAGGTCGTACTTGTAGCCGATGTTGAAGGGCGGGTCGGCGAAGATCAAATCAGCGAACGGTTCCTTGCAGGCGGCCAGGGCGGCCACGCAATCGCCCGTGATGATGGTGTCCAGGTGTTCTGCTGTTGCCATGTGGCGCCTTGCGCGCACTGCTTCCTAGCAGGGCTGGGGATATTCTGCCTCACCGGCCGGGCGGGCGCAAGTTATTTTGTCGGTTCCGTGGCGGCCGGTGCGGTGGTCGCGGGGGCGCTGGCCGCTTGGGCGGCAGTGCGGAGGGTCATGTCGGCGGCGAGTTTTTCCATGACGGCCTCGGCCGCGGCGGGCCTGGCGTTCACGCAGATCAGCACCAGCGACAGGCCCCGCGGTCCCGTCGCGCTGGCGCTTGCCTGTCCCGGCGCGCCGGGATTGGCGGCCGGGGGGATCATGACGGTCCGCTGGACGATGACGACGTTGGGTGATTCAGCAGTCGGCGCCGCCCCGGACGGAGCGGTAGCGGGCGACGAGGCGGGCGACGACGCGGGCGCCGAGGCCGCCGGCGGCAGCCGCTGCTCGAAGATCAGTTGGTAGCCCTCCGCCTCGCCCAGTCGGCTGGGGCCTTGCGAGATGACCTTGCCCTCCATGCCCTGCTGGCTGGCTGCCTGGACGGCGACTTGAATGCAGTGGTCGGCGTGCTGCTGAAGGGTCATTCCCGCCGGCCAGGGGGAGACCAGCACCTCGGCGCCCAGGCCGGGCTGGCCGGCCAGCGTGTAGTCCGTCTGGACGATGGTCACGCCGATGCGGCTTGGCGGGGCGAACCAGCCGTGCGGCAGGCGGATCGAATACGCCCCGTCGGGCGCCTCGACGAACCGCCCCGACTCCTTGAAGGCGATGTCGATCGGCCGAACGACCGTCAGCAGGCGCACGGACCGCACCACCTCGCCCAGCACCGGCAGCACCTCGGCCTTGCGGGCGGCGGCGGCCTCGACCGTGATCACGACCTGCAGTCGCCCCGGCCGTTCCGGCAAGCCGGCCTCGGCGGGCTCGCCCAGGGGGCGGCAGAAGACCACCGACGCCGCCACCGTTTCCTCCCCGCGGAAGGTGTACGAGATGAGCCGCGCCGCCCCGGGCAGATCGGCGACTTTCATCGGCGCCTGCGACAATACTTGAAGGTTGCGAATGACCAGGTTTTTCCGCAGGGCGGCCACCATCGCGTCGGCCAGTGCATCCACCGACGCATTGGGATCGGCCAGCGGCAGGACGGTCAGCGTGATGGCTTGGACGGGCTGGCCGTTTTCGCGCAGGACCGACCGCATGACGTCGAACGGCTGGGTGACCGTCTGGCCCTGGTAGCCGGCCGGGACGGTCAAGGCGATGCCGACGTGCGGGAAGTCCATCGACGTGCCCGCTGCCGGCGCCTGCCCGGGCTGCGTCGCCGCCTCCTGGGCCGAACTCACCGAGGTCGTCGCCATCGCGACGGCCGCCAGCACCAAGACGGCTACATGTTTCGTCATGAAAACTCCTTGCGACACGCGCCACACTCGCCAGCTCGTAGCGGCCCCGGCCCGCCGGGATCGAGGAAGTATTCTACCACAGGAGAGGATTTGCTGAGTCACAAGAACACCGCTACGTCGAGACTTTATGAACCTGCCTACCGGTAGGCAGGTCGGGAATCACACCAGTCTGCCTATGGAGCGGCGAGGCTCGGACGGCGTTTAGAAATTCTTGCCCATCTCCGCGGCTTGGGCTCGGGCGGCGGCGAGGGCTTTTTGGGCCGCTTCTTCTCCCATCAACGTCGGCTCGACGATCAGCCAGCGGAAATCGGTAAAGCCGATGAATCGCAGGATGGTTTCCAGGTAGGGCTTCTGGAAGTCCAGGGACGCCTCGTTGCTGCCGGCGGGGTAATTGCCTCCGCGGGCCAGGGCCAGCACCACGGGCCGGCCGGTCACCAGGCCCTTGTAGCCTTCGGCCGCGGAGTACGTGAACGTCAGCCCCGGCTGGACGATCACGTCGATGTACTGCTTGAGCCGGTAGGGAAGGGAGAAGTTCCACATGGGGGTGGAGATCAGCAGCATGTCGGCCGACTTGAAGTGGTCCGCCACGTCGATGATTTCTTTCCAGGTCTTTTCATCCGGGCCGGTGGGCTCCCCGCCATCCAGGACGATGTACTTCGCCGCGGCCTGGGGGGCTTCAAACAGCGGGATATCGGTCCGGAACAGATCCATCGTCTCGACGCCGAAATTGCGATGGGCCTTCAGGAAGGCGTCGATGAACGCCTCCGCCAGCCGAAGCGAGTACGATTGCGGCCGGGGACTGGCGTTGATGTGCAGGAGCTTGGGCATGGGAGCGTCCTTTCATCTAAAAAGCGCGTTGGATAGACGAATTAAATTCGAATACCAAAATCCGAAATTCGAAACAAACGACAAGAAACCCAAACGGCAATCACCACTACCATCATATCCTCATCGATGGTTTTGTCTTTGTTTTTCAAGATTGCCGTATTGTTGTTTGTTTCGGATTTCGAGATTCGGATTTGTTTGAACGATACTTCTGGCAGTCGACGGGCTAAGTTTATCGCGGTATAGACTCGATGGTGTGCTTGACTCATCTCTTAAGGAGTCGTACAAAAATGCGCTTTGCGTCGATTCGGCGGAGCGTCTTCCGCCGCCCGGCGCAGCCGCGAGCCGGCGGCGGAGCGTCGCCGGCAAGGAGTTTTAGCGAACGATGCTTACGCAAGCACAAATTGTCGAGGCGACTGGCAAGTATCTGACCCCCAATTACACCGGACGTTTTCCGGTAGCCATGGTGCGCGGCAAGGGGGCCAGGATATGGGACGCCGACGGCAAGGAGTATCTGGACTTCTTCGCCGGCTTCGGCGCCGCCGGCGTGACCGGGCACTGCCATCCCGCGATCGTCGCCGCCATCAAGAAGCAGGCGGCGACGCTGACGTGCCACGGTAATCTGTTCACCAACGAGCCGCAGGTGCTCCTGGCCGAGGCGATCACGAGCCACGGGTTCGGCGGCAAGGTGTTCTATTGCCACAGCGGCGCCGAGGCGATCGAGGCGGCGCTGAAGCTGGTCCGTCTGGCCGCCGGGCCGGGGCGATACAAGATCATCAGCTTCCACAATTGTTTCCACGGCCGCACGATGGGGGCGCTGTCGCTGACGCCGGAGAAGTACCAGGCCGGCCTGGAGCCCATGCTGCCGGGCAACGTCAAGGCGACCTACGGCGACCTGGCCAGCGTGCGGGCCGCCATCGACGGCGAGACGGCCGGCGTGTTCGTCGAGCCCATCCAGGGCGAGGGCGGCGTGAATGTGCCGACCCAGGAGTTCATGCAGGGCCTGCGGGCGCTGTGCGACGAGAAGAACATCCTGATGGTGGTCGACGAGGTCTGGACCGCCCCGGCGCGGACGGGGCGATGGTACGCCCACCAGCACTTCGACGTCACGCCGGACGCCATGACGATGGCCAAGGCCATCGGCGGCGGGCTGCCGCTGGGCGTGTGCGTCGCGGCGCCCAAGTGGCAGGACGCCCTGGGCCCCGGCAAGCACGCCTGCACGATGGGCGGCAATCCGCTGTGCACCGCCGCGGGCCTGGCCACGGTGAAACTGATCGAGGAAGAAGATCTCGTCGGCCGCGCCGCCGCCAAGGGCCAAGAGGTCATGGACCGCCTCCGCCGCGCGAAGATCGGCTGCGTCAAGGATGTGCGCGGCAAAGGGCTGATGATCGGCATCGAGCTGGACAAGCCCGGCCGCGACGTCGTGCTGGCCTGCATGACCGCCGGACTGCTGATCAACTGCACGCACGACACGGTCCTGCGCCTGGCCCCGCCGCTGGTGACCTCCGACGCCCAGCTCCGCAAGGGCCTGCGGATCCTCATCAAGGCGCTGAAGGCCTA
Organism: Phycisphaerae bacterium; assembly: GCA_049510055.1. Lineage (GTDB taxonomy): Bacteria > Planctomycetota > Phycisphaerae > SM23-33 > SM23-33 > JALHTV01. Next base: position 25,021 of record JBEKZI010000025.1, read on the forward strand.
GAAATAAATTTCGAGATTGCCTGGAGGATGGCGGGGCTCCTGTCCCGCCATCCTTATTATTTAATGGTGCGGCGGAGTTGGAACTCCGCCGCGCACTCTACCGGTGTTCAAGGCCGGAGGGTTCGGTTGAACAGCCGCGGCCGCGGCCTTATGATGGACGGTCTATGGCCGACCGCATCTACATGGATAACGCCGCCACGAGCTTCCCCAAGCCTCCAGCCGTGCTGGAGGCGATGGTGAATTTCGCGCGGCACTGCGGCGCCTCAGCCGGGCGGGGGGCCTACGCCGAGGCCAAGGGCTGCGAGCAGATGCTCTCGACCTGCCGCCAGCGCGTCGCCCGGCTCATCGGCGCCGAATCGCCGCAGCGGATCGTCTTTGCGATGAATTGCTCCGAGGCGCTGATCATTGCCATTCGCGGCCTTTTGAACACCGCCCCGCGCGGCAGCCAGGCCGTGGCGTTGGCGATGGAGCACAATTCGGTCCTTCGCCCGCTGAACGCCCTGGCCGAGCAAACGGGCCTGGTGCCGCGGATCATCCCCTGCGATGGCCGGACCGGCCTGGTCGATCCCGACGACATCCGCCGGGCGATTACGCCCAAGACGCGCCTCGTGGCCTGCCAGCACGCCTCCAACGTGACCGGCACGCTTCAGCCGGTGGCTGCCGTGGCCGCCATCGCGCGGGAGGCGGGCGTGCCCTGCCTGGTCGACGCGGCCCAGTCCGCCGGCCACGTGCCCATCGACGTGCAGGCCTGGGGGGCGGACTTCGTGGCCTTCCCAGGCCACAAGGGATTGCTCGGCCCGCTGGGCACGGGCGTGCTGTATGTCCGGCCCGGCGCCGAGAAACACTTGCCGACGATGAAGGAAGGCGGCACGGGCACGGTCAGCGAGCAGCCCATCCAGCCGGCCTCGATGCCCGACAAGTACGAAATCGGCTCCCACAACGCCGTCGGCCTGGCCGGGCTGTCGGAGGGCGCGGCCTGGCTGCTGGCGCGCGGCGTGGAGCAGATCCACGCCCACCAGCGGCGGCTGTGCGGCCTGTTCCTGGAACAAACCGGCGGCGTGGAGCACCTGACGGTCTACGGGCCGACAAACCTGGAACATCGCACGGGGGTTTTCTCGGTCAATGTCGCCGGTTTAGCGCCGTCGGACCTGGCGGCGGCGCTGGAGGCCGA